>OMZS01000004.1:160471-161577 GCA_900315565.1 uncultured Prevotellaceae bacterium
ATCTATAGATGCGACAATTACAGTTATTTTCCTTATCATTATCTAAAGAATTACAAATTCAAATACTCATTCTTCGGTGGATTGCAAATCCACCGAACACCCGCAGCAACGGAGAATCCGCCGCCATTGAGTATCAGCATCTCCAGATGCGACAATTTCTGTTGTTTTCCTTATCACCTCAAAAGAATTACATTTTTTTCGCCATGCTCTGAGCAGCAAGACAGTCATATTCTTATTCTTCGGTGGATTGCAATTGCTTTTCCCTTCGGCCAGCGACCGTTGGTTCCACCGAACATCCGCTGCATCGGGTAACGTTTGCAAGAGAAAGTCTGTAATAGTTAAATAGGAACCATTGCTGACGTTTAGGATTCAGGATCAATTTATCCGTAGCAATGTTGTTATGCAAGTCTTTTAATACTATACCTATATCTATATGATGTTTTTTGCCTTTGGTTGATTGGTAGGCAATGTCCATACTATCTTTTGCATAATATCTTACATATATTCTTTTTGTTTGACCAGATGGTATCTCATAGAACTCATCATCCTCTTTTTTAACAAAAGGCAATAATGATGAGTCGGCCTGCATAACAGCATCTGATGTGTTTTTGAAGCAAACAACATCCTTTTTTTTGTTTTTTATTCTAAGCAAAAACTTCAAACATATTATGTCTCTTCCGTATGATTGTATCATACCTTTTTTAAATTCCACTTTAACGGAATCCATCTGTGTACACAGTTCCTTTTGTGAACTTTCATATACTATAAATGGTCTCATGCATGAACTTAGCAAAGCCATTACAATCAATAAAACGAAATAAATTCTTTTCATAATCCTATGGTGTTAAATATCCATATTGGTCAGCCCAATATTCTAAGCAATTTTCATTCCCCGTTCCGCTGGATGTTCAGCGCGGGGTTCGGTGGATTTGCAATCCCCCGTTCCGCTGGATGTTTGGCGCGGGGTTCGGCGGATTTGCAATCCGCCGCATCTGAGTATCAGCATCTTTGTTCCGTTGGGTGTTCGGCGCGGGGTTCGGTGGATTTCCGAATCCGCCGCCATTGAGTATCAGCATCTCCAGATGCGACAATTACAGTTATTTTCC
>OMZS01000026.1 GCA_900315565.1 uncultured Prevotellaceae bacterium
TACTTTTGTGGCGGTGACTGCGTGGAGGACGTTACGAGCCACCTGATGCCCCATCTCTCGCTGCATCCCACACTTCGCACATGCAGCTCTGACACAATTCTGAGAGCGATTTCAGAACAGGCCACAGCTAACACGACCTACACCTCTGACACGGGCAAGAGCTATGACTTCAATACAGCCGCGAAACTGAACAGCCTGCTGGTGAAGGTGCTCATGAACACAGGCCAGCTTGTGGCAGGAGAGTCTTACGACCTTGATTTCGACCACCAGTTCATCGAGACGGAGAAGTACGATGCGAAGATGACCTACAAGAAGTTCACGGGCTACAGTCCCGGCGTGGCCGTCATAGGCGACCTCATCGTCGGTATAGAGAACCGCGACGGCAATGCCAACGTACGTTTCCACCAGCAGGACACGCTGGAGCGCATCTTCTCGAATCTTGAATCGGAAGACATCCACATCAGACGCGCCCGTATGGACTGCGGATCCTGCTCGCGGGAGATAGTGGAGACCGTCGAGAAGCACTCTGAGCATTTCTACATCCGTGCCAACCGCTGCGCCTCACTTTATGACAGCCTGCTGGCATTGCGCGGCTGGCAGCGCCAGGAGATAAACGGCATCGAATATGAACTGAACTCCATCATCACGGAGAAATGGGAAGGGAAGGCATATCGCCTCGTCATACAGCGGGAGCGTCGTCTGGACGGTGAGCAGGACTTGTGGGAGGGCGAGTACACATACCGATGCATCCTGACCAATGACTACACTTCAACCAACCGAGAGATTGTGGAGTTCTATAACCTCAGAGGCGGCAAGGAGCGTATCTTCGACGAGATGAACAATGGATTCGGATGGGCCAGGCTGCCAAAGTCGTTCATGGCTGAGAACTCTGTGTTCCTGTTGCTCACGGCAATCATACGCAACTTCTACAAGTTCCTCATCGGCAGGCTGGACACAAAAGCCTTCGGACTGAAGAAGACCAGCCGCATCAAAGCCTTCGTGTTCAAGTTCATCAGCGTGCCTGCCAAGTGGATAAGAACGGCAAGACACTATCAACTGAATATCTACACGGACAACAAATCATATCAAAACCCTTTTGCATTCACAGACGGCTAAGAAATAGAATCCGCGGGTTAATGGCAGCATAAAGCCCCTGTAATGCTTGATGGGGTAAGGGGAAACTGGGCATGACCCATGCATAATCACGTCTGTAGTGGCAAGTCTATTGCCAGATGGAGAAGTGAACTGCAAAATTAGTCAGCATCACTATTAGTTGCGGATTTTAGGGTATATTTAAGTTTCGCAAGCTCTCAACTTTTTGGAGTTCACCTGCAAAAGTTGAGTAATTAAAAGCAACAGATAATAGGTAAGACCAAAACAAGGCTCCCGCCGCACGGTTCATCGATAGCACTGTACGACGGGAGTGTTATTATTATGCTGCCATCATCTTCATCTACGGCAAAACGTCAATCATTTGAGAAAATGACAACGACGATTTCTTAAAATTATCCAAATCGGATAATCTGTTTTGGATAATCTTATGCAGGTTCAATAAAATAATGCTTGCCAAGAAACATTTTGAAAAGGCCGGTAAAGAAATAGCTGACGGATATAATCTATCTTCTGCCAGCAGCGTTCAGAAATCGGCCCAAACACTTATGGAGAAGCAACTGCTGACCCACAATCAGGGTGTTTACGAGGTCTATGATAAGTTTATGGCCCTCTGGCTTCGCGAGTCATAGTATATTTCTCTTGCCAAGCAAACTGTTCATCGATAGCACCATGCGGCGGGATTATCCAAGGCTTTATGCCGACGGAAGCATGCACGTTACTTGAGGCGAATGATGTCGCTCCAACGTGTGGTGGGGTTCTTTGATTTGAAGTCGTGCTTGATGGCATTGGCAAAGACATCGGCCTTGCCTTTGCCGTTCTTCTGGGTGTACTGTTGCGCGCCTATGACGATGGTTTCACTGCCATTGAGTCGGTTGATTCTATCTACGACGGCATCCAAGCGTCTGTACTTCTCAATCTGCTCTGCATTTATGTCGAACAGGTCTTGCTGAATGGGAGATTTGGGCGATATGCCCATGACAATGACGCCAGCTTTTTTATACTGATAACCTTCCTTGAAAATGCTCTTTAGCACCTCTATGGCTGCCTGGACGATGGGTATGGTGGAATTGGAGGGTGTGATGAGCCGCGTTTCCTGATAATTCCAATATTGCGCCAAATCTTCCCTAAAGGCATTGGTATTCACAAAGACGCCAATGATGGATGCAACTGTGGATTGTTTTCTCAGTTTCTCCGCACACTTGCTGGCATAGTTGGAAACATGGGTCCTTAATGTCGCAAAGTCGCTCACCATGCCGTTGAAGCTTCTGCTCGTACAAATGCTTTTCTTCTTGGCCAGTTCTTCGTTCGGCACACAATCCTCGCCGTTGAGTTCTTGCCATGTTCTGACAATATTGATATTGTTGAAGGTGGCCCGTACCCAATCTTTGTGATGCGCGGCAAAGTCAAAGGCCGTTTTGCATCCCAAGGCCTGCAGCTTTGCAGCATACCTTCTTCCTATGCCCCAAACATCCTCTATGGGCAGCCACTTCAATGCGGCTATGCGGTTTTCGTCATTGTCGATGATGCAGCAGTGCCTATATACGGAGAACTTTTTAGCCAGCCTCGATGCAATCTTGGCCAATGTTTTGTTGGGTGCAAGCCCTATTGATACAGGCATGCCTACCTCTCTTTTGACTCGTTCGTAAAGATGCTCGCCCCATTTCTGCAGATTGACATCCTCCATGCCGTCGAGGTAAACGAAGCACTCATCAATGGAATAGCGAAAAAAGGCGGGTGCCTCTTTGCTGATGATGCTCACCACCCTTGCTGTCAGTTCGCCATAAAGTTCGTAGTTGCTACTGAACACGGCTATCTTTTGGTTGGGAAACTGTTGGGCTAACTGGTAATAGGGCGTTCCTTCTTTGATTCCGAGTGCTTTTGCCTCGTTGGAACGGGCCACCACACACCCGTCGTTGTTGCTTAACACAACAACGACCTTTCCTTCCAGATCGGGTCTGAAGACCCGCTCGCAGCTCACGTAACAATTATCACAGTCGATGATTCCGTACATTTATCTTCTCCCTGGTTTTATTGGAGTTCAAGGAGTTACAAGGAGTTGCAAGGAGTTACAAGACAATAGATAATTCATAATGCATAATGCATAATACACATTAAAATTTTTTATTTATCATCATTAATCTTTCATTTTCAGAAAGTGCCTCAGAGTAAAGACTAATGTCTTGTAACTCCTTGTGACTCCTTGAACTCCTTGTGACTCCTTGAACTCCTTGTGACTCCTTGAACTCCTTGTGACTCCTTGAACTTCTTGTAACTCCTTGAACTCCTTGTAACTCCTTGAACTCCTTGTATCATCTTACTTCCATTTCTTGATAGTATAGATAACAACGCCCCACACCCTGAAGTTTGAATCTGCGTCGATACGGATGGGCTGAAACTGCTCGTTCGCGGGCTTTAGCTCTATCCAACCGTCTTGTTTGTGGGTCAGGTCCAGGTATTTGACAGTGAACTCTTTGTCAATATAGCCCACCACCACATCACCGTGCTCGGGCTCCAATGCCCTGTCGATGACGGCTATGTCACCGTCGCAGATACCAGCGTTTATCATGCTGTCGCCTTCAACTTGACCATAGAACGTAGCTTCTGGATGCTTAATCAGGTCTCTGTTGAAGTCAAGGCTGTCATTGAGATAATCTTCGGCCGGACTTGGGAATCCGGCCCTTATAGCTGGCGCAAACTGTAAATCGAGTTGCTCTTTGAATTCTCCTTTAATTAGTTTCATATATCACTAAATTCATCCATCAATCATTGAATGTTTACATTTGCTTTAGGTTCTGGTATTTCATGTTAACTTCCGAGAACTCCAAACACACGAAAGCCCAAGTTCAAATGACGACTACAAAAATACTAAAAAAACGGTTAGTCTGTTTTTACTTTTCCAAAAATCTGATCAAAGGTACTTTCTTTTTAACCGTTTTTTTAGAATCAGAGTGCTTCAGATGTCCCAAACAAAAAAGACTGATGCCCAAAAGTTGGACATCAGTCTTATATTCGTTTGTCAGAAAGGCTTGTTACTTCACCATCACTTTGCGGCCGTTGATGATGTAAATGCCCTTCTGTAACTGTGAATTCTCTATTTTCCGTCCCTGAAGGTCGTAGATTTCTGCACTGCCAGACTGCGAACGGTATTGCCGCAAATCTGAAACGCCTAAGGTTTCTTCGTCCATGTCGTCGTTGATGCTCATAGCAATTGCTGCTTTGCTGGCCGACTCCATATTGCCATTGTAATAGAGGAAGGCTTTGAAGGGCGGAAGCCACTGGTCGGGGTTGGCATAGTAGAAGAAGCCTACTGTGCCGCTCTTGTTACGGCCCAGTGTGAGCACGCTGCCTTGGTTACTATCGCTCTGGCCTGTGACATCAAGACCGTATTTGTAGCCACCTCTGCCGTCGTTGCCGATGTTGGTGCCCTGCAGGTGGTTGGTATATTTCAAGAACTCCGGCACCTCGCCCACGTATGGCAACAGCTTGTAAAGACCGGGCTTGTCGGAACGTATCACAACGGGCACTGTATGGTGCAGCAGGTTGCTGATGCGCTTCAGCTCCACGGAAGTGGTGTTTTCGTCAAACTCCTCGTTTTCTGCAGTCTTGTTCACCTTATAGACTTTCAGTTCTTTAGGAAGCTTCGTGTTAAAGCCTATATACATTGTTGCCCATCCTAAGGAATTTACAGTCAGGGGGAAGTAGCGGTGCAGGTGGCCCTTGTTGGCGTATTCGCGCCAATAGCTGTTTTGGAGGAACTCTTTCATGAGCACACCGTCGAACTTGCCACCGTTAGAGATGTCGTAAGAGTCGTCGTAGGTACCGTCGTTGATATAGATGTCAATCATGCCGCCATTGTCGTCATCGTAATGGACGAAGCTATCTTCTGAAGGACCAGAGGAGTGGCCATTAGGCTTGGAATCGTCAAACCAGATGGTTTCGAGCTGGGGAATGCGGTAGAATGCATGGTCGTAAATGCCAGCAACGGTGCCGGAGATGGTGACCTCAGTCTCGCCACGTGCGGGGGGATAGACCACAAGGTCGTTACTGACAGTAAAGAGAGCATGGTCGCGAACCTTCAAATCTTCGTTTCGGGGAGCCACGAAGATGTCGGTTAGCGAACAGTCGTCGAAAGCACCAGGAATAATCCTGTAAGTAGTGGCGGGAATTTCTACTGTTTGCAGACTGCTGCAACCGCTGAAAGCACCCATGCCGACAGACTTCAACTGCTTGGGAAGTTCCACCTCGTTGAGATTTTCAAGACCAGAAAGGACACCGTTGTCAAGCTTCAACTTCTTATCGATGACAAAGAAGTATCGCATCTCGGGGAACTTTTCTACGCCCAATTTCTTGGCGAAATTGTTGAATTGACTGCCGTCCTCATCAACATCTGCCTCGTAGGCATAGCGCAAGGTGACAACCTCGTCTTCGCCTTTGCCAAACACTTGTTTCCATGCGGCCTCGCACTTGGGGTCAACAAACTCGATACCAACGGGGCCTGTAGGTTTCGTGTCTATCTGAACCACTCGCAGGGCCTTGGTCGATTGGCTCTTTGCAGTAATAGTCTCAGCATAGATACAATCTGAGCCTTTGCTCATCGGAGTGCCTGCTCCGCAATCGCCAATCAAATCGACGAAGGTATTTCCTTTGGTGGCTGTCCATGTAACATTCTCGGTGGGGAACTCGAAAATCTTCGTCACACTGCCAGCGCGGTCGCCCTCGGCAAAGTGTACGGGCATGGAAAGTATATCGCCATAAGGAGTCTGAGCAAACTGCTTCAGCATGGGATAACGACCTTTCTCATGCTGCCAGGCAGGCGAGTCGGTAAGGATGTCGCCCCGAATCATCTCGGAAGTGTTAAGTTCGCCTCTGTCAGTACTTGACTGTTTCTCAGTGGTCATCTGCTGCTGGTCGAAGAACCACGTGTCCACGTCAGACATGTCTTCACAGAGTCCTATGCCCCTACGATAAGTAAAATTCTCCACTTTCCCCGTAGCCACACAGCGGCTGATTTTTACCACATGACTGCCGGTTATCCCACCGCCCGAACCAGAATACATAGAAGGTCTCTGCCCATTGGTATGATAGTTGCTGAGACCGTATTCAACGTGGACACAGGAGAAACAGTCCTCAATAGTGCCACACCTTTTCGTATGAATTTTGCCACCAGCGTCAAACGTTGCATGAAAATCAATTTCATACGAACCACCAGCAATTCCGCCATTAGTTCCCTTGCCGTCAATAATACCATGAACCATGCAACGCGATATCTTCGATTCTCCTGTCATCACGCCACACACTATGCCGTAATCATTTGGCGTGGTATCATATCCTGAGCTATAAATAAAACTATCTACGATAGACAAATCGTGTACGTTGCCGCTAAGTACGCTGAAAAGGCCTCCACAAGTAACGTCAAAATTGTAAGTAACGATTTCTGTCCCGTAAGCCGTGTGTGAACCATTGCCAGTAACGGTCAACTTTTCTCTAATTGCATTACTCGTATACAATCCGTATATAGCCTTGCCGTTACCATCAAGATTTGCATGCCACCATACTGGTGTCCAATTCTTAGCGTTGTCTTTCAACATCTCATTCGGCTGTATGAGGTGAGTATTCATGAAGATGTCGTTGGCCAGACGGAAGAAGGCCCCTTCACGGTTCTTGATGGGGTCGGCTGCGGCCTTGGCCAGCTGCGATGCGTTCTGGATGAGATAAGGCGTATTTTGAGTGCCGTCGCCGGCAAAGATGTCGCTGGGCTCATCGTCGTTCCATTCTTCGCCATAGGCAATATTGAGGTGTATGGTGCGGGTGAGGCCAGAGGCAGCGTGAGTGACGGTGAGGGGGGCCTTTCCTGGGTCAAGGGGACGTACGTGGTACGGGTCGTTCTCGTCATCGTATTCAACAAAAGTGATGTCGTTTGGCAGGGTAAAATAAGCCAGCTCTTTCACACCTGGCAGATTGCTCATCAAAGGAGCAAGCGTGAAAGGCGTGGTAATGTAATAGGCACAGAAACTGGTGCTCTTCTTGCCCTCGTTGACATAGAACGGGATGGAGGCAAGAAGGAAATTGTCCTTGAAGCAAACTTGCTGATTGCCGTGGTCTTGGGCGTAATCATTTATTATGTCACGGGGCATGATATAACAATACTCGTAACCGACGTGCTCGCCCTCCACCTCTTGGCTGGCCAGTTCCTTGGTTAACTTTTCTTCTATACCTTCGAGAGTTCCCGTAGAACAAAACGGCAGCGCGCACATATTCTTATCAACATAGACATCGATGAAGGCATCGCTTTGGTTCAGAAATTCAACGACATCTGTATTGGAAGCTGGAGCGCAGGTACCCACAATTGAACCACAACTCATATTGCCAAGTTGTAACTTGTCATACTTGAATGTACCAGCAAAGATACATTCGGTTAATAAGAAATTGCACTCCCGGATTTGATTACATTCGAGCAATCCTATGAATCCACCAGCGCTAGTTTCCTGTCCGTTTTTCAGTTCAATGCCACCACTTACAAAGCAGTTGGAAATGACCGAGTAACTTAAAACATATCCTGCCAATCCTCCTACCAGCCCCAATCCAGAAATAGAAACAGCCGACGAACAATTTTCAATGTTAGAATTCGAAAGATATCCAATCATTCCCCCGAGGCGAGGTAGCGAGGCATCGAAAGGAGCTGTGATGGAGCCAGAAGTAGAACAGTATTGTATGACTGC
Organism: uncultured Prevotellaceae bacterium; assembly: GCA_900315565.1. Lineage (GTDB taxonomy): Bacteria > Bacteroidota > Bacteroidia > Bacteroidales > Bacteroidaceae > Prevotella. The sequence goes on from OMZS01000026.1 coordinate 7,833, forward strand.
TTTGCTGTCCGTGTGACATTCTCCCATCAATCCTCCTGCACTCTTTACATACGAATCAGCGTTGATATCAGTAGCAGTATGGCAATCTTCTACGACCACGGTGGGTTCCTCCAAAATATAGTTCAAACCATTGTATCGACCCACCATGCCACCACAGATATGTCCGCTAAGCGCACCTGTAACTGTGCAATGCATGAACATACAGCCAGCTGCAAATCCCACAAGGCCTCCCACATAGCCTACGCCTTCATGCTCAAGAATGCGCACATTGGTGGCAGTGCTGTTCTCTATGGTTACTGTGGAGTTGGCATCAATTCTTGCACAAAGGCTGCCAGCCTCGAAATCTCTACTGATTTGAAAATCCACATCAGAAAAGCGAGCACCACTAATACTTTGATTCAGTATTTCGAACAGTCCGAAATAAAAGGGACCGCCCCAACGGTTGCCTACAGCCCGGATGGTCATTCCCTTGATGAAATGCTGACCCTTAAACTTTACTGTTCCTTTGAAAGATTCTTTTATGGGCACCCAGTTTAGCGTCTGCTCCTGGCCGTCAACCATTATCTGCTTGCCCAAGTCAATGTTAGCATTCGACAAGTCGATGAGGAAATGATTCCCTTCATACGACATGTTGTTAACATTCACATTATACGTCAGCAAAGCCAACTGCTCAGGGGTGTTAATCATATATGGGGCAGACTGAGAACCACTACCTCCACCAAAACTACTGGCTTTGGCCTCATACCAAGTAGGACCGTTGAAGCCAGACACCTGAGTATAAGCGTTAGCATTGAGGCCAAGGAGCATGGTGAGTGCGCATGCCGCGAATATCTTAACGATTGTTTTCATGATGCTTTGAAATGATATGTTGGTTAGAATTTAAATTTCAGAATGTCCTTGCCCGTGCTGAGCACATACACGTCGTGCTGCTTCAAAGGCACAAAAATGCTCTCAGCTGTTGAAGGTTCGCTATAGATAGTTATGCCAGAGGAGTTGAACACACGCACCTGAAGGGCTTTGCCCTCGCTGTCGTGCCCGGTAGAGAGGCCGCTGATGCGCACGCCGCCATCCTCGTTGGTGATGCGCACGTTGATACGTGCTTTCTGCTCTTCGAAGCGAATGGGGTTGATGTCAGTGGGGTTGTCGCTGGGCTGCAGAATCACATAGTGGATGTTGTCCGTGTAGCTCGAGTTATTGACCAGCGGGCTCTGGCCAGCTGCATGCTTGGTGTCGTAGATGTGAGCCGAGAGATAAGCCTCGGTGGTCTCCAGAACACCTGCTGCACGGATAACGGCATAAGCCTTGCTCACACCTCCAAAATTACGGAAGTCTGAAGCATGTACGCTCACGATGGAGCCGTCGCTCAGAGGCACAGGGTAAGCCGGATGTGCATAGACACCCACACGCACCTCATGGTCTGGACTAAGTCCGCGCGACGAGCGGTCTGTCAGCTCTACGGTAAAGATATTGACACCATCTTCGATGCCCTGCCCAATGAGACGCATCTCGATGTTCTCCATGCCAACGCGGCGCGGTGGAGTCATCTGAAGCTGTCGCATCAAGCTGTGCCCCTTGCGGCGGGCATGCATTTTGGCACGGAACACATTGTCGTAATCGACAAGAACCTGTGTAGAGAGATAACCGTCGAAGTTGTCGAGCGGGTATTCAACCACAAACTCACGCTTACTCATAGGTGCAACATAAGAGTTGTCGATGGAGTATTCATTTCCGTTAAGAGTGACGGTTGCATGGTTGATGGGCGATGTTCCGGTATTGATTACGGTGATGTTCACAGGCATGGTACTTCCACCAAGAAGCGACGACCGCGAGAAGCTGACTTCGTAGCGGAAACTGTTGGTGAAGAAGCGCTCACTCTGCATGATGACAGCCTCATCGGTCTCTGGATCGGAAAGCGAATAGACCACCTTAATATGCTGGTCGTTGAGGAATCCGTCGAAATCCATCATATACAACTCGTCGGTTTCTGCTCCGAGTGTCAGGGGTGCTGTAATACGCATGGTGGGATCGAGAGCAATGCGCGATGCGTTGAGCATCATGCGCGTCTTGCCAGTGTCCTTCGATGTACCTTCAACGCCGTGGGCTGTGTTGTTCATTTCTGTCCAAAGCACAGCAAAGTCGTTGACATTGCTGGCGGAGCGGTCACAAACAATTTTCACCAATTCGGGAGTACAGAAGTTTGCACCCAGGTCGTTGCCGGCCATGCCGTTGCCCTGTCCATTCATGTTAAGCGTCTTGACGTAGATGTCGCGCAGGGTGTCGTTCTTAGCATAGAGCATAGCGATGACAGCATGCTCGCCCACACGGTTCATGAAGAATCGCATTGGCTGGATATTCTCGCTGGCACGTGTCACCACTTTTGTTGTCAGAGGCACCGATGCGTAACTGAAGTGGCGTGTGCGCTTTTCCGGGTCGAGAACATTCTCGGTGATGTTGGATCCAACGAGCACAGTGTCGTTGCGCATCATGAGGTCGTACTGGGCAATCGTGTGAGTGGCATCGAGTTTTTGTAATGCTATAGGCGCACTCCACAATTTTCCGTTGTAGATGGAAAGCATCAGGCTGCCGTCGAGATACGTGTTATAGTACTCGTTGTCTTCCACGTTGGCCGTATTAAGCTTCTTGATTTCTCCGTGCTGCCATACACAGGCGGCATGTCCGTCGTCCTGAATGGTGACGATGGGCTTGGCATCCACCTTACCGGGGTTATGGGCAATGACCATATTTTTCCACTCTCCACCCTCGGTGCGCAGGTTGGCCATGATGCGCTGCTGGGCGCCCAGGTTGGTGGCAGTCTCTACTTCATCGTCTGTGTTCAGCTCGCTGTCGGAAACCCGACGAGTCATTTCCTCATAGACCACAATCTCGTGCTTGCCACGCTTTGAACGCATGTGGCTCGAAGCCCTCAGCCCACTGTTAGAGAGCGAGGTGGTTTTGCCTGTTTCAGTGTTGAGCAGAGCCACGCGGTCGTCGTTGTAGTCTGTGGTATTGGCATTGTCGTTATACACAATGGTGTTTTCGTCGATGTAGTGCGGATTGGCATTGCTGGCCACATCGGTGACGACGGGTGTGCCAAAGTCAGTATCCTCAGGAGTCTGAATGGCCTTACGGATGCGGGCTGAGTGGCGCGAGAAGCGCGGAGCCTTCATCAGTCCGAAGTTATTAGGCTCTGGGGTCCAAAGGGCGTTGCCCTGAAGTTCCTGGTTGGCAGTTTCGAAGAATGCATTCTTGGCACTTGGGTTTGCCTTTGGTGCCCAGTAGGGGTATTTTTCGTGGAAGGGATTGCGGTTGTCTGAGTCTGGGAAGAGAATTCTGCTGCCCAAATGCACCTCGGCACGTGCCTGTCCGCTAATAATGCACGAGCGGATGAAAGCGTAAGCCTCGAGTATGCCGATTCCCATCACAATACCTCCAAAGTCGTGGTGGCTGCGGTAATCGGTTCCGTATCCGAAACCTGCTGCAACTTTGATACCGGCGCGCACGCCAGCACCCAGATGCAAGAACGGGTTGGGGGGTGTGTGAAGCTCGATGGCGGCTCCTGTCTTCATTTTTCCTGTCAAGGTGACGAGGAATCCCCAGCCATCCACATCGTAGCCCACTTCCTGTGCAGCCCAGTTCTTCACAGAGAAGTCGAGGTCAAAGCCTGCCTGAAATACTGCGGTGGCCGAAATGAGTTTGAGTTTGCTGAGATACTTGCTAATCCATTTTCCAGGTGTGCCAAGCTTGCCGGCAACAACATCAATATAGTTAGGAATGCCAAGTCCGTAGGAGTAGAAAATTTTACCTCCGCCTTCAGATATAACGAAATTGGGGTTGGCATCTTCCTTCTTGTTGCCATCTTTGTCAAAGTTCTTTTTCACAAATCCCAGAAATCCGGAAATACCGAAGTTGAAGCCGAAGCTATGACCAGGCTTAGGAATGGCAAAGATGTCGTCGATTTCCTTGTAAATCCAACCGTCGAGTTTGGCGGCACTACCGTCGCTCACGATTGAACCGTCAATGCCGTGCCATTTTTCGGTGTCGTTGGGATCATCGCCTTCCTGCATGTTCTCTTTTTTGAACTTGTCCCAGGTGGCCAGTTCCTTCTGCTCTTTTCGCAGGTCGCTGTATTCTTCGAGCGGTGCATTGTGAGTATAGTTCAATGACGCTTTGAACATCAGACACTTCTTCAATATGCTAAGATACCAAGAAAAGTTCAATTTCAAACTGTGTGGAGAATCAGGACCAAGGTCAGGTCCCCAGCTGTAGTTCGAGGGTATGCCTATATCGTAGTTAGCGTCAGCATCGGCACCGCCCGCTTTGAGGGGGTCTTTTTCACAGAGTCCTACGATGGTCTTATTGACAATCTCGTCGTTGGTTTCTTCAGAAGCTTCCTTGCGGTCGAAGTGAACGCGATGGAACATGGGAAGTCCTTCGTAAGTGCTGTTTGCAGCCTCAAGATGGAGGCGACACTCCTGATTGAGGGGCATCTCTGTCAAATCGTAGTTCACATCATAGTAGTCGTAGGTGAAAATGGGAATAATAACGGGAGCAGTTGTACTGGAAGCCGTGTGATATCGTTCCAGTTCTTTCCAGGTTTTCGAATCGTAGGCCACCAGTTCGGGCTGCTGGATGTTCTGTCCCTGACCTTTGTTCTTCGAGAAGGTCATCACCAGCTGCGCATATTTGTCTATCACCCGCCCTCTCATCAGTTTCGGGGCTTCTTGTCCGGCATTAGCGTCGAAGAAAAGGGTTGTAGTGGCTGGCTGTCCCGAGAGGTCAACGTCCTCAAAGTCGCATAGGGCGTGGTCTTCACCCCGATACACCACCACTTTCTTCGTGTCGCGCAAGTTGTAGAAGTGCTGGTTGCTGATGGCAAAGTCGGCATATTTGGCGTTGCCCGGCATCATCATGATTTCGGCAGTGCAACGCTCCTCATCAACGATGCCGGAGATGGGGTCGTAAGCACCTGGATATTTGTAAATAGAGGGGAAGAAGCCTTGGGCCAGTATCTCTATATAGACGGGATTGCCCATGGTAATCACCTTGTGGGCCTCGCGGCTCTGGTCGTAACCGTCGTATTTCACCTGGTTGTTAGGCATGTAGTTGCCATTGGCATCAACGCGTGCCACATTGATTTTCTCAATCTGGGAGATGGGCAGGCCGTTGGAGCGGCGCAGCTTCACGTAGAGCGTGTCGAAACTCTCAAACAGCCCTGTGCCTATCCAGTTGAAGTTCACCAGCTCGCGGTTGGCATGGCGGTCCAGATGGAAAGTGGGTGAGAGCGTGAGAAAGTTAAAGTCGGGATCAGTGCTTACACCAGGGTGCAGGCGTCTCTTGTCTATTCGCAGTTTCTTTTTCTTCCCACTGTTGTCAGCTGCACCCGTGGTGAGGAACACATCTGTGAGTTCTTTTCCGTCGGGCACGTAGAAACTCTGGAAATTGTTTTTCTGCAGTTTCAACGTGATGGTGTCCTCTTTCAGCAGTCCATCATCACCTGAGTAGCTGAGCACATAGTCCATGTTATAAGCCTCGCCGTCGGCCTGACGCTTGGAATCGAGCTGGAACACATAAAGGTTATCGTCGTTCCAGTCGCGAACGTGGTATTGGAAAGTGAGAGTGTCGGCTTTCTCACCGATTTTCCAAACACGAATCTTGACAGGAGCCTCCTGCAACGGCATATTGGCATAAAAATAGCGGCTCACTGTAATGTTGAGCACTTTGCCGTTGCCGTCGGTGGCCTCTACGCCGTAAGCATCGTTGTTCTCGCCGCCATCGTTAATACGGAAGCAGAGCAGCGAGTGGTCGCGCATCTTCCAGAAAGATTTCTGGTGGGTGAGGTTCTTCATTTCGGGCGAATCGAACATACGCATAATGGAGTTCACCTCAGCGGTATTTGTATAAACATCGCCATGGGGCTGCACTTCGCGCCATTCGAGCGTGGTTGATTCTTCTATTTTGCTAAAATCCTTCACATCTGAAATGTTGTTGGCAAAATACAGTTTGAAGTTCTGCGCCCGGCAGACTGTCGATAGGCAGAGCAACATGAAGAACAGCAGTAATGGGGTCGGTTTCCTATTCATGATGTTTGAATTCTATTTAAATGCATTATTGTCTAAACTAAATTTCAAGAGAGAAGCAATGACATCAGTCATCCCACAATGAATGCTGACGAGGATAGTTGCCATCGTCGTAATCGGCTTCACGCGCAAAAACATCCTCCGTAGGATCATGAGGATCAAAAGGTGTCGGTTCAGTGGGACTGCCATCCTGCATCAGGCATTCGCCCTCTATGGCCTTGACCTTCATTTGTGGTATTAGGTAGATCTTCTTATTCATTTGAATTTCAATCTGTTGAAAATAATTATAGAAAAATAAACACAATAACAATTACGTTTGCAAATATAAAGAATTCTTTCTTCTCAACATTACTTATTTATGTTAAAAAAAACGTAGTTTGTTCGGACAAAAGCTGTTTTTTCGGACAAATAGCCAATTTCGGATTATTTTTTGTCCGAAAAGAGTCCGTCAAACAACTGCACATAAGTGCTGATAGCGTTGGCTATTTCGCTCACACGAATAAACTCGTTGGCAGAATGTGAGCGTGCGCTTTCGCCTGGCCCGAGTTTCATTGAGGGGAAGGACATCACCGACTGGTCGCTGAGCGTGGGCGAGCCAAATGGGGTCATGCCCATTTGCAGGCAACGTTGCACAAGCGGATGCTCCACTGGAATGGACGATGAATGCAGGCGGAACGAGCGTGCATGCAGCTCACTGCGCACATGTTGCTGCAGAAACTCGAAAACGTCCTCGTTGCGATAATGCTCATTGGTGCGCACATCAATGGTGAAGCGGCACTCGTCAGGCACCACATTATGCTGAGTGCCAGCATTGAGCACAGTAACCGTCATTTTCGTGGGACCCAGCAGCTGACTCACTTTTTCAAAACGGTAGTCGCGCAGCCACACGAGGTCATCGAGAGCCTCGTAAATAGCATTCACGCCTTCGTTGCGGGCAGCGTGGCCACTTTGCCCATGGGCAACGCCGTCGATTACCATCAGGCCTTTTTCGGCTATGGCGGGCTGCATGCCCGTAGGCTCTCCAACAATGGCCACATCTATCTTTGGCAACAGCGGCAGGGCGCGCACAATGCCTTCGCTGCCAGTCACTTCCTCCTCGGCTGAAGCCAAATATATCAGGTTGTACTTTGAACATTGAACATTGAGCTTTGAACTATGAACTTTGAACTCTTTGAACTCCTTTGTAATAATGCGGAACACTTGCAGCAGACTCACCAGTCCGCCGCCGCAGTCATTGCTGCCAAGGCCGTAAAGGGTATCGCCTTCAAGACAAGGCTCGTAGGGGTTGCGTGTCCAGGTGCTCACGGGGCGCACCGTGTCGAGATGGGCATTCAGCAGCACTGTGGGCAGTGTGGCATCGTAGTGTGGGTTGATGGCCCATACGTTGTTAGCCTCACGACAAACTTGGAATCCATAACTCTCAATGGTGCGCTGCATAATGTCAGCCGCGCCTTGCTCGTTGCGGCTTGTACGCGGCGTAGCGATGAGCCAGCGCAACAGTTCTACCGCGTCGTTGACATAAGACGATATTTCCATGATACTCTTGATTGTTATCTTCCCAGCCACGACTCGGGGTTGAGTTTGGCTGTTTCGCGCCTGAGCTGAAATTGCAGCATATTGTCGGAAGCCAAGGGACCAAGCACCTGTCGTGTGCTCACTTTCTGTCCTTTGCTTACGCTGACAGAACGCAAATTGCAATACACAGAGATGTAGCTTCCGTGACGCACCATGACTACCCATGTACCGCCAAAGCCGAAGATTCCGCTCACCTCACCGTCGAATACGGCACGAGCCTGTGCGCCAGCTTGCCCGAGAATATGAATGCCTTTGTTGTCGAGACGCACGTTGTGAAGACCCTCCACGTTGTATTGTCCAAAGTGGCTCACAATGCGGTATCCACCGGTGATGGGCATGGGCAGCCGTCCCTTGTTGCTGGCAAAATTGCCGCTCAACCGACGGTCTTCACTGGAGAATTTCAGCGATTCCTCGCGTTCGTTTCTGGCAGTTTCCATTTCGCGCTGGTGCCGTTCGTTCTCTACTCTAGCCTTGCGTTCAGCTGCCAGACGTGCAGCCTCGGCCTCGCGTGCTTTCTGCTCTGCTCGTGCCTTGGCAGCAGCATCGCGGCGGGCAGCCTTACGAGCCTCTGCCTTGGCCTTGGCCTCAGCTTTGCGAGCCTCTTCTATGCGACGTGCGTTCTCTTTGGCGGCTGCTTCGGCCTCGGCTTTTTTGCGAGCCAGCTCCTCTGCCCGTTTCTTTCGGGCAGCTTCCTCTTCAGCAGCTTTCTTGCGTGCCTCGGCCTCGGCACGGGCACGTGCCTTTGCTACTTCCTCGGCTATCAGACGGTCGATTTCAGCATTGAGGGCCGCGTCTTTTTTCTGCTGCTCGTCGATCACGGCCTGAATGGTTTTCTGTTGCTTCTGCAACGATGTCACCACCTTCTGCTGTTCCTCCTGTTGTGTGGTGAGCTGGGCTTGTTCTTTCTTACCTTTATTCAGCAGCGAGTGCTTCTGACCTTTGACCGCCTGCAGTTGTTTGTGCTTCTCGTCAATCTGCTGTTGCTTGGCTTTCACCATTTCGCCTTGCGCTTTCTGGTAGGAGGCATAATCGCGCACGAAACGCAGTCGGCGGTGCATCTGTGTAAGGTTCTTGGCACTGAAGATGAACATCATCTGGTCTTGAATGGTGCGATGGCGTGCCATGTACCGCATGCTTCTCACATATTTTGCCTTACGCTCCTTAAGTTGTTCTTCGAGGGTTTTCAACTGGGCCTGTAGCAGACTGATGTTGCCGTCTATATGGCGGATGTCACTCTGAATAGTGTCGATGGTTCGCTGCCTGTTGCCTATTTCGGTATTGATGACTTGTAGGTCCTGCAGACGTTTTTTTACATCGGCGCGGTTGGCACTGAGCAGTTGCTGCTGCTCCTTGATTTTCTTCTGAATGGCGGCACGCTGGTTTTGCAGCCCCTTAATGTTTTCATTGGTATATTCGGGTGCCTTGCCCTTGGCATTTTTCGCCTTGCTCTTGGTGCGCTGGGTGTTGGATGCTGCTTTTGCTTTGGCGGCCTGCGTGGTTTTTGTCTTGGCCTTGGTGGTTGTTGTTTGTTTCTTTACCGGAGACTTTGTCACACGTGTTGTCTGCGCTTTCGGTTTTTGAGCGCTTTTCTTTCGCTGCGCTGTAACCGGAAGCATCAGAAAGATGATGAGTAGCAGAACGACTGACTTTTTCATTACAATATCGGTGTTTCTCTTTCCTACAAACTGCTTTTACAAGCTCATAACCCTTTTGAGTACATTTTCAACGCTCACCTCCTCGTATTTCTTGCTCAGAGAGGTGCGCAATTCCCAGTCGCTATCGGTGTTCACGTTGTTCATGTTGATGTTCACATTCAGTTTTTTTGCTCCTCCCTTCAGGGCTGTTGTATTAGCATCGATAGTCAGCTGTGAGGGGAACTGTTTTACGCCCAGTTGCACAAAGTTGTCGTAGTTAACCACCACCTTGGTGCTGCCACTTTGCTTGCTTGAGTAGTCAATGGTGGTTTTCTCTATCTGGCCTGTCTTGCTGTTGGTTTGCCAGAGGTAGCTCATGTTGCCTTTCTTCAGTCTGACGGGTGTTGAGGCAGTGTTGGCAAGATCGGTCTCAAGTTGTTTCAGCGAGTTTTGGTCAATGCGGTCGGCCCCTGGCACAAAGAGCTGATTCCAAAACAGTGCCTGCAGTGAACTGAAGGTTAATCCGTTACGCTTGAGGAAATCCAGTTGGTTATAGTTGCCCTTGCAGTACTCTTTGTGTATGCGGTCAACAATCAACACGTAGTCTTTAGTAAACTCAAGCCGTGCAGCCTCTGTTCCCAGCAGAGGAATCTGTACTTGTATACGGATTACGTCATCCTTGTGCATTCGCAACACACCGGGCAGTGTAATCTCTTTACTTCCCGTTTGTACCTTAAGCTTGATTTTTGAGTTGATGAAGTCGGAATAGACGGCATTGTCGGCTACCATTTGTAGAAAACGTGCTTTCTGCATTTCCAAGGAGTTAAGGGCGTTGTCAGTGCCCACTTTTTGTTGTGTTTCGGTTTTATGAGCGTTCTTACCGTCTTTCACCAGGGATTTTTTTGAACCGCACGAGTTGATGGCTATCATCAGAAAGGCAGCCACTGCCCATGTTGCTATGTTTGTTGCTTTTTTCATTTTCAAAATGTATTATTATAATGTTTCTATAATTTGTATTCGTTTACTAAGTTCGTGGTTAGTTCAGGAGTTGCGCCCTATTCCTTCAAATATTTCCTCAGTTTTATCTTTCTGATGAGCACCTTACTCTCGCTGCCCCCATCTTTGGCTTTCTGCCACAGTTCCAGGGCTTTCAAAATATTGTTGTTCATGGCATAGATGTCACCGCCATGCTCCAGAATCACGTCACTGGCTGTGGTGTCGTTCTGGATGGCCTGGTCGATGTAGATTTGCGCTTCGGCGTAACGCTCTTGCTTGAAAAGTATCCATGCATAAGTGTCCAGGAAAGTGCTGTTGGTGGGTTGTGCCTTGATTGTACGGAAACTCATCCGTTCGGCCTTCTGCAGCTCACGATTCTCTTCACTCAGGTAGTAGGCATAGTTGTTCAGGCAGCCCCAGTTGTCGTCTTTCCATTGCAAACAGCTGTCGTAAGCGGCGTATGCCTCGTTGGCCAACCCCTTGTCATGAAGTATGTCGCCCATCATGGCATAGAAGTCCGACACGATGTTTTTGTTGCTCTGTTCGTTGATCTGACTCACTCCACGACGAAAAGCCTGCAGGGCAGAGTCTTTTTTCTCTTTCTGGTAGTAAGCTACTCCCTCGAAGTAGTAAAAGGCCATTTCATCGGGAATATATTGTTGCGCCTGTCGCGACAGTTCTATCACGCGGTCGTAGTTCTGCGTTTTCCAGATGTTCTGAATGAGTTGCAACCGAGCATCGCTGTCGTCGGGCGTAAGGGCCAGCACCCGCTCAAGGGCCACGTTCACCGAGTCGTCAGGCATGTCCTTCAAGTTCATGTAGGCCGCCAAGAGCGAGGCCATGCTGGCATCCTTGGGGTTGGCCTCGTAGATTCGGTCGAACAAGGCAAGCACCTGTGTACTGTCACCCCCGCTCAGCTCGCTTTCTTGGATGACCTGACGCATCAGCAGCACTTTCGTGTCGCTGGGAGTTTTGGCGCTGATGAGCATGCGTTCTTGCATCTGACGTGCTATGGAGTCTTGCCCGTCTGCCTTGTAATAGTCGGCCAGTGCGGTTTGCGCCAGTACATTGTCGGGCTCTTCTTTCAGCACATGCTCATATTCGGCTAGGGCCTCGGCCTTGCGATCGTTTTGCAGCAACCAGTTGCCCATCATCACGCGGTAGTTCAGGTCGTTGGGGTGGCGTTGAGCCAACAGCTTTAGTTCGTTCAATGCTTCTTTTTTCTTTCCTTGCTGGTCGTAAATACTCATGCGACCTAGTGAAAGCTGCTCATTAGGACCGTCAGAAGCCTCCATGCGATTGACGGTTTCCAACATTTTGGCATAGTTTTTCTCACTGCCATATAGGCGCAGAAGCATGGCGAGCACGTCTGAACGGCTCTTGTTGCCCTCGTATAGACGCTCATAAACAGAGGTGGCGTCGGCCAGATTTCCTTCGTTGACATAAACCTGCGCCAACCGCTCCATGTAGTCGCTGTTGTCGGGATTCAGTTCGGCGGCTTTCTTGAAACAGTTCATTGCAAGCGTGTCTTGCTGCATTTCACCGTAATAAGCAGCCAGCAGGTAATAGACCTCGGCAGCACCGGGGTTGATTTGCTGACAGTGGCGCAACAAGTCGAAAGCCTCGTCGTATTTCTCAGCCAACTGCAGCTTCACAGCTTCTTCGAAAAAATAGGTAAAGCGAAGACTGTCGTTGTGGCTCAGCGGTTTCAGGCTTTTAGTTGTGAACTTCTTCCCCTGAACGGCCTGGGTCTGTTTCAAAGAACTTGTTGACATGGCTCCGCGATAGCCACAACCCGTCAGTGTGGCTGCCAGCAGCATAAACAAGACGATACGCGTCGTTTGTTTTTGTATCATATCTGTCAACATCATTTCAATCTATATCGATTCCTATCTTATTCCCGTGTGGCCATAACCGCCAGCTCCGCGTTCAGTCTCGTCGAGCTCTTCCACTTCCACAAACTCACCTTGCTCATGGCGTGCAATCACCATTTGTGCAATACGTTCGCCGTCGTTCACCACAAATTCCTCCTGCGACAAATTCACCAGACAAACGCCTACTTCGCCACGATAATCGGCATCAATGGTACCAGGGGTATTAATCACCGTGATGCCATGTTTTAAGGCTAATCCGCTCCGTGGGCGCACTTGGGCCTCGTAACCCTCAGGAAGGGCAATAAAAAGCCCGGTCTTAATCAATTTGCGCTCCAATGGGCGAAGCGTAATTGGTTCATCCAGATTAGCGCGCAAATCCATACCGGCACTCTGTGCTGTAGCATACTTGGGCAGCGGCTGATGGCCTTTATTGATTACTTTTATCTTCATTGCTTTTATTGTCGTTTCGTTTTCTAAATACCTAAAATTGCTAACGGCGTTCAAACGGAGACGTTCTGTCTGTTCCCTTCTCCCACCCTATATTGAGTTGCAAAATTAATCATTCATTCTCAAAATGCCATCATTTTCACCTTATTTAATAAAAAATACCACCAACGACATCTGTAATCCGCCTTTTTTGAGGCATAAAAAAAGAAAAGCGAAGTTTCCTTTTGTCTTTTGCCCACTTAATTGTAACTTTGCGCACAATGATGAACTGGAAATCTCTTATCTCCAACAAGCGTCTCGGCCAGGAAGGCCGTCATGCTGAGCGTCACGACGACCGCAGTGAGTTCAGGCGCGATTACGACCGGCTGATTTTCTCTGCACCCTTCCGTCGCATGCAAAACAAAACACAGGTGTTTCCTTTGCCGGGAAGCATCTTTGTTCACAACCGGCTCACTCACTCGCTCGAAGTGGCCAGCGTGGGGCGTTCTTTGGGCGACGACGTGGCTAGGCGACTGCTCGAGCGGCATCCTGAGTTGCGCGGCACTTTCTTCGAGGAGATAGGCAATGTGGTGTCTGCTGCATGCCTGGCTCATGACATGGGCAATCCGCCATTCGGACATTCGGGCGAAAAAGCCATTCAGGCCTATTTCACCGAGGCCGAGGGGGCGTCGCTCAGAGAAAAAGTGAGTCCACAGTTTTGGAGCGACATTACTCATTTTGAAGGCAATGCCAACGTTTTCCGCATACTGACCCATCGGTTCAAGGGGCGCCGTGAGGGAGGCTTTGTCATGACTTATGCCACATTAGGTAGCATCGTGAAATATCCTTTTTCGTCGGCTGTAGCTGGAGACAAAGGCAAGTTCGGCTTTTTCGCTACAGAGGAGGACACATACAAGAGAATTGCCGATGAAATGGGCATTCTTTGTTTCTCAGAACCAGGCCAACCATTACGTTATGCGCGTCACCCTTTAGTGTGGCTGGTCGAGGCTGCCGACGACATCTGTTATGAGATTATGGACATTGAGGACTCTCACAAACTGAAGATTCTCTCGTTCGAAGAAACATCTGGCATGCTACTCAGTTTCTTCAGCGAGGAGCAAAAGCAGAAAATCTGCCAACGCATCATCGACGAGAACATTACTGACAACAATGAGAAAGTGATTTACATGCGAGCCAGTGTCATCGGACTCCTAGAACGCGAGTGTGTAGAGGCTTTTGTACAACACGAAGAGGAGATTCTTAATGGCACACTCACAGGAAGCCTTATCGACCATATCAGTCCGCGGCTTCGCGACGCTTACAAAGCATGTGTAAAAATGAGCGTTAAAAAGATTTACAACAGCAAACCAGTGCTTGACGTAGAGCTGTCGGGCTACAAAATCATCGAAACACTCATGGACAGCCTCATTCAGGCGGCAGTCTTTCCTGAGAAATTCCACTCAAAACAACTCATTGGCCGAGTTAGCAGCCAATACCACATCGACTCGCCCGACTTGGAGACACGCATCATGGCCATGATTGATTTTATCAGTGGTATGACCGATGTCTATGCACTCGACATTTACCAGAAAATCAATGGTATATCGTTGCCCATTGTCTGAGGCTTTCCAGCCCCCTACTCTTCTGCTATAATTCCTTCTTTGTAAATCACCTTGTTGGCACCCGATGTAATATGAAGAGCATTGGGATGCTGGCGAATGAAACTGTCAATGTGGCGTACGCGCTTTTCTTGTAATATCTCGTCAACGGCAATCAAAATGCCCGTTTCCTCCACGTCGCCAAAACCATAGTTAATGGCTGTTCCAAAGAGTTTCATCGTGGGCGAAAGGTTCATGTAGGCGTTCACCAGCGGCGGAATGTTGAAGCCCAGGCGGCGTATCTCGCGATTCAAAATCCGGTAGTCTTTCCTAAAGTCATTTTCACAGAAAAGAGCTTCCAATTCTTTCTCGTCAGTTTCTATTTTAAGCGGTTTCATCGGGATAATCAGGTTCTCCTTATCGTCAAAATGCTTCTTCAGGAAATAAAGAATCATGTCGCGCCCCTTGCGGACGTAAGAGGGATACATGGTCATTTTCCCGAAGAAATATTTCACGTTGGGCTTAATGACGGTGAGAGCACCAAGTCCGTCCCAAAGGTTGTCGAGCGCAAAAAGACTTTTGGCTCCCATACGCGAGCTCTGGTAAGGCAGCGACACGAAAGAGCGTCCCAGCTCAATGGTTCGGGGCATGTACTCTTCGATAAACTTTTTTGAGAAATGGAACATGTGGCTGGTGGCCAATATAGGCTGTCCGTTGTCATCAATTTTCCAGTCGGTACCCGCCAGGTAGCGGTATCCTCCAATAATTTCCTCTGCCTCCGGATTCCACACAATGAGTTGCTTGTAGCAATTCTCACAAGTGTCAAACTCGTCAATATCCACCTCCTTGCCAGTGCCGCCGCCCGCCTCGCGGAAAGCTATTTCGCGCAGACGGCCAATTTCTAACATCACGTTGGGTGCTTCATGCGCCGTGACGACATAAATCTCATTGTTGCTTTTGTTCGTCATGCGCATTTGACGCTCTGGTGTCAGCTCGCTTTTCAGCAGCTCTTTGCTCACTGGCTGAATAATCTCTTGTTCCATCTTCTATGTTTGCTGTTTTTATTCTTATTGGGGGAGGTATGAATTCTTTTACAACTTATAGACTTCTTCTTTTACGAAATTCGCCCATTCCAACGGAGTTTTCTGTTTGTCGAATGTTTGCCAGGGTATGGGCTTGCCAATTCTCACATGGAATGTCTTGCCCACGTTTTTATACATTTCATCTACCAGAAAAAGCATGGCCAGATTGAATGGCAGATGCTTGTCGCTGAAATTGGCCAGCCGGTAGAAAAAATTCGAGTTATGTCCGTCAAAATGAATGGGCACTACGTCGCGGTGGGTCTGAACACTTTTCGTAATAAACGTTTTTGTCCAAGGCAAGTCTTTTATCTCACCGTCTTGCTTTCTCGAGCAGATGCCTGCCGGGAACATGAGCATGTGGTTCTGACTGGTAAAACCAGCCTGCACCATGGCCGGAAAATCGCGACTCTGTTTGCCTGTTTTGTTAATGGGAATACAGAGAGGGGCTAATCCGGGCAGATTCATCAGAATGTCGTTCACCAGATAGCGGAAGTTCCCGTCGTAATGGTTGCCGATAACTGCTCCCAAAGCCACCCCGTCGATTCCACCCAGCGGATGGTTGCTAACAAAAGTGTAGAGCCGGCCATCATTTTTGTCGGGCAGATTCTCGGTTCCTTCTACACGCAAGTCCATTTCAAGGTATTTCACGCAAGAGTTGAGCCACTCCACGCCTTTCTCGTCGCGGTGCTCCCAAAGGAAAGCGTTCACTTGGTCCTGATGCACTAAGCGTTTGAGCCATCCTGTGGGTACAAAGCGAGCTTTCTTTCCAATTTTGCTGGCCAGAATGTCATCAACGTCAACGGTCTTCTGTGTGATTTTTTCCATGCTCAAGTGTTTCAAGTTCACTCATCTATTAATTTGCAAAAGTAACGTTTCTTTTTCAAAATCATTCCTATTTTACAAAAAAAGTTCAAAAACAAGTGCATTTTTCTTGTTTTTGAACTTTTTTCATGTCATTCTGTGGCCAGCCCTTTCGTTTGTTTCTTGCCAGGCAAGGTAAAGTTTAGGGGTGTGGCCCTTTCAGCGTTTACTTACATGCAGCTGGCTATTCCAAAGGTCGTTGCGATGGCCGTCAGGATAGTGATGATCAGCTGCAACAGCATTTTCCACGTTTCGCGTTTCATTCTGGTAGCATTTTTAGTAGGCATACATCTTTATGCAGAAAGCTTGCCGTCATAGTCGTCCATCTCCTTGATGGTGGCCACCTGCTTCAGAGCATTCGAACGGTAGTTGCCAGTGGCACGTGCGCGCAGCTTGTAACCGGTGATGTTCTCCTGTGCGCTGAACTGCTCTGCACTCTCTGCACCGGTGCTCTTGATGCCGACGGAGAAGATGGCGAGGTCGTCAATCTTCACGGCGATGCCCTCAAGGGTCAGTTCCTGAATGCAGTCCACCATGTCGGTGAGCAGTCCCTTGATGACCCCACGCGAGAAAACGGTGTTGTGCTTTGACATGTGGCTGGCGAGTCCGTCGATGCCGATGGTCTGGTTCACTACGGCCTTGGCATACACCTTGCCGTCAGTCAGCTCGTTGTTCGAGCTTGCCTTGTACTTGCGATACTTCAACATAATAGTAAGTTTTAGTTAGGTTTGTAATAGGGTTTAATTGTTCTCTGTGTCAATGTAGCGGTTTACTTTTTTTGATGTTTTTGTTTTTCACAGGCCTGTTTCATGTTTCTTTCATCATTGTCAGTTCGCTTTTGACAAGTGCAAAGGTATAGCCACAAATCCTTTCCACCAAATTTTACGGCCTTTTCGCCCCGTTAATGGATGTTAACGGAGCGGACGGAAATAAGAATCTCAGAATTTTTTCATACGCTTGTTTAGTTAAGTTTACTTAATTAATTTTCGGTTTCTTCAGTGCCTGTTCCCACTTACGCAAGACAGGCACTGTTGCAAAAGCCAATCCGTCACGACATACTTTCCGCCCATCACAGATTTACTTACTATACTCAATGGTGCGCACTTGCTGCTGGTTGTTGGTTTGCTTGGCATTCACCTTTTCTCCTCCACTGAAATTCCAGCGCAGGGTTAAGCTGATGGTTTGGCAGGGTTCATGGTTGGCGTATCTGCTCTCGAATCCGTTGCCACTGATGTCGAGCACACGGTGGTGCCTAAGCAAAAGTCCTTCGGCGGATAGTGAAAGGCCTTTCCCGAAATCGTGGTCTATGCTGGCCCTTAGTTGCGATACGCCGTGGTAGAGTCTGTTCGAGGCGCGGTAGGTGGGTTCCCAGTTGCCGCTCATTGTGGCCGATGTCTTCTTGGTCAGGCTGAAGTTGTGATTCATGCTGAAGTATGTCCGTTTCTGCCACTTGTCGTAGAGTATTCCTCCCACCGTTTCGTTCTGGTTGGCCAGCAGAAAGCGTGCCATCAGGCTAGTTGTCCACCAAGCCGTCAGTTTCTTTCTGAAATTAGCCGAGATGCCGGCAAATTTTGCGGTGAGCTCGTTGTTGCGTGGCTGCACCATTATGACTCCGTCGGCTCTGGTGGTCTGCTCATACACGCGGTTGTTGTAGTCCTGCTCGTAGTAGGCCGACAGCCTCAGCGTATTGTCGAAAAGCGACAAGGTTATCCCCACAGCATCTTCCGAGGGTGCTATCAGATTCGGGTTTCCCATGCTGCACTCGTTGTTGGCCACCCATAGGATGTTGGGGTTGAGCGTGGAATAGGGCAGCGCGCTGATGGCGTGGCGATAGTAGGCGCTCAGCTCGTGCTTTCCGTCTTTGTCGAGCGGTATAGATGCCTGTACCGTGGGGTTTATCGAGTTCTGGGTATTGGTCACGTCGGTTCCCTTCAGTCTGTCGGTGTATTCTATGCGGTTCATCTGCCAGTTCAGTCCTGCAGTCCATTTCAGTCTTTTTATCTTACCTTCCAGTGTGGCAAATGCCAGGGGGGTAAGTCCTTTGGCCCTTGTGTCTTCGGCCTCGCTGTTCAGCCGCTGGTTGCCTGAGAATGCGTTGTTGGTGGTGTTGTATTCTACCACTTGCTGCTGGACCGATGCTCCTATGCTTAGTGTCGGAGCATTCTGCTGTTCCGCCCTGCCCAGTCGCATCTGCAGCTTGGCCTCCAGTTCTGCCAGCGTGGTCCGTTCTTTCGTGTCGTAGTGTTCATCGCCGTCGTAGCAGGTGTTTTGTTTTTTCTGCTGGCTCAGCAGGTCGGCGTTCACTTCTATCCTCATCCCCCTGTCGGCAAGCTGGTTGATATATTGCAGCGTTCCCTGCACCAGGCTGCGCTTGGTGTCGTTGTCGAGCACATTGGGGGTGGTGCCATTCGTCAGAGTGCTCCTTTTCTGCTCATTGCCGTGGTAGAAGGTGCGCAGAGCACCGCCCAGCGTGCTGTGGCCGTCAATGTCGTAGGTGATGCTCAGCCTGTTGAAGGGCAGACTGATGCTGTAGGTGTTTTCGGTTTGCTCGTCCGTCTTCTGGCCGTTGTTGTATAGATAGGAATTTGCTTCGGCCCCCTTTTGCCGTCCGCCGTACCAGTATATGTTGTCGACGATGCTCCACCGTCCGCTCACGAAGTTGATCAGCGCGTAGGGCATCAGTGTGGTGCGTCCGTATTTCAGGTCTGTGTCGGTGGTCATTCTCAGGTTGCCATAGTGTCCGTTGTCCTTCGGTTTCCTCATGGTCAGCCTCAGGATGCCTCCCTTGTTGGTGGCATTATTACTGCTGCCTGCCACGTATTCCACTTCTGCCGAGTTCAGCACGTCGGCAGGCAGTTTGAGTATGTCGTCGCTGCTAACCTTCATTCCGTTCAGGTAGAAAATACTTACCGGCTTTCCGTCGGTTTTCACCACTCCGTCTTCCACGCTGATGCCTGGCAGGAATCCCAGCAGCTGGCCCACCGTCTTTCCCTTGCAGAGCGGCTCGTCCTTCAGGTTGATGGTGTAGCCACGTGCCGAGTTGCGGATGCGGCTGGCCTGGATAGTTACTTCTTGAAGCTCCATCTCACGGAAAATACTGTCGGCTCTGGCTATGCTGTCAGTTTGCTGTGCAAAAGATGACACGGTGAAAAAGAGGAGAATCGGAAGAATGTGTTGTCTTTTCATGTACTATTTCTTTATTCGTGGATATATATTATGCTCAAAACATTTGTTTTTGTAAAACGTACTTTTTTCTTTTGTATTGTTCTTAGAGGGACATTCTGTTTCGCTTGTTTCCATTTTGTTTTGTGAGCAAACTCCACAAATAGGGAGAATGCTGCAAGAATGACATACTTTTAACAACCTTTTCTTTTGTCTTTTTATAAATAGTTCGGATGTGACAATTTCCCCATTGCTTTTAATGACCCCATCTCTGCTTCCTTGATCGAAATTTCTTGCCGTACAATGGAAAATATCTCCATCGTAGTTGATAACAATATTATCTGTATAATCTGCATAGCACCTCATTATGCGATATTCAGGATCATCAAGATTTGTGCGGAAAACTAATGATGATACATGACATGTTACAGGCGAAAAGCATGGAAATGAATAGGAAAAATGTTTTTACTTTCATAGTTAATTATCTTTTTGGTTTCTGCAAAATTAGGATTTCGTTTTGTTACTTCCAAATTTTTTGGCACTTATTTTTCGGGGGCGTTGCAAAATTCGAATACAGCTTAACGCTCTGGTGTTCAATGTTTTAAATATAGCTATATAGCTATAATGAAAGGTGAAGATGCAACGCTTAGGTTATTTGGCAATTAAGAAAAAGATGGTGGAAAGATAAAATAGTTTAGAAAAATTTGTATGTCCCGACAAAGATTGATAACTTTGCGAGGAAAAAGAATAGTTGCAGTTTTATGAAAAGGTTTTTCTTGTTTTGGACTCTTTGCTCGAGCTTTGTTTTTTTATCGTCTTGCAGACACACTTCTGAATGCAGGAAACAGTTGGCGGAAGTAGAACAAGTGATAGAACTGTATCCTGACAGTGCATGGAAGATGTTGCAGAAGATAGACTCGGCAAGTGTCGCTGATGGAGAAGAAAAGGCTGTATATAATCTGCTCATGACGGAGCTGAAATACCGTTATTATTTGCCCACTCCTAATGATTCTGTTATACGATATAGCTCCGATTTCTTTGCCGACAATGAAAATCCGCACTATCAGGCCACAGCATATTATTATCATGGGTGTGTACTTCTGGAACTTGGAAAGCGTATGGAAGCAATGCAGATGATGAAAAAGGCAGAAGAAAGTTCGGGTAAGACTGATGACGAACTGTTGCGGAACAAAATCTATGAAAAACTATTCCACATGAATGTTAATACGAGTAATAGTTTGTTGGCGATGAAGTATGCAAGATTGTTTTTAAAAAGCTCGGAGCAGTTGCGTGATACGTTATTGATTTGTAGGGCCTACGATGTCATTTCGCTTGAATTTACTCGCTACAATAATAAGGATAGCGTCAGGTTTTATAAAGATAAAAGCTGGCAACTGGCAGAGAAGGCAAATATAAAGTATGCGCAGTTGTTAGCAAACAAGGCAGAGGAACTGATAAATGACAGCCTTTATGATGATGCAAGGGTTTTATTGGAAGAAGCTATAAGAATGGAACAACAGCCAGAATATGTCAAACTACTTGGAGATGTCTATAATCATAAAGGTGAAAACGAGAAAGCTTTTCTATGTTATAATAAGGTATTCGCATTTAATAATATAGGAAACAATATTATTGCCTATAAGGCTTTATCAAATCTGTATTTACGGCAGCAGAACTACAAGGAGTCGAGGCGGATGCTGTGGATGGCTGATAGCCTGGTTTATGCGCAAAGCGAACAGGCACAGTCTATGCCGCTAACTATGTTACAGCAGGAGTATGATCAATCGATTGCCAGTCTGGCAGCCAGCCAGCGGCTAAACAGATGGCTGGCGGGTTTGTTGGTGCTAATTGTGTTGTTGGCCGTTGGAATCATTTTCTATCTGCTGAAGGTGAAGAAGCTGAAAAGTGTGTTAAGTGAGAATGTGCAGCGATATAATGAGACACTTCTTACGGTGAACCAGATGGAGTCAGCTGAGAAACTGAACCAACAGAGAATCAGCGCACAGGAAAGCAGCATGGCCCAGATGAGCAGTGAACTTACAGATTTGAACAATTTGGTGGATAGGCAAAGGAAAAGACTGGAACAGCAGCGTAAGGAGATGGCTCAAAGTCTTGGACGCGGAAAGGAACTGTTTGAGAAAGCCAAGCGCGGAGAACCATTCGCTAATTTCCAGTCAGCCGACGAACAAAGTTTCATAGACTATTATGCATTCTCCAACAGCGAACGCTTTGCTCGGCTGATGATGGTCTATGGAACCCCTACACGACGACTGGTCACCTTTCTAATATTGTGCGATATGGGACTGAGTGACAAGGAAATCCAGCAAGTTCTCCACATCAGTTCATCTACCATCCGCTCCTATCGCTATCGTCTGAAGTAAATGATGTTTTTACACTAGTGTCCAAAGAAATATTGAATAGCCATCCTTGGCCATCATTTTCTGACTTTAATTTGAATTATCGATTCGATTAAATAACTCGGACAAGGGTATCTTCTCAAAGAGAACCAACCCGATAGCTTGAAAGAAAATGAAAAGATTCTGTTCAATATGATACCCCGATGAATAACTATTCATGCCAAGGTTTTGAGTATAAATGTCGCGCCTACAAAGGCAAGTATTGCTGTTGCTTATATATAAAAAAGGAGAACCATTCTCGTTCAATGAGCGTTCATTACGCGTATTTTCTTTCCCTCTTTGTTCCAAATGAATATCCAACTGCCTTTGCGGCTGGTAATGGTGTTATTTGACACACCCACTATCTCACCTACGTCTGAAACGTTCATCGTCTTCAGTGTCCTGCCCTTGGCGTCGCAGATGTGGTAATAAGAGTAGCGTTTCGCAACGAAGAAATCGCTGCCCCACCCTTTCAGTTCTCCCACGCTGCCGCGCGACAGTCCACAAATCCGCTTGCCCTTTTCATCATAGACATAGTACCAGTTTTTTGTCTCCTCTATATATGAAATCTGCGGATAAGCGAGAGCAGTCTGAGCTTGCTCAGAGACAGCCGAGCGTGAGCAGGTTATGCAAATCTGCGGATAAGCGAGAGCAGTCTGAGCTTGCTCAGAGACAGCCGAGCGTGAGCAGGTTATGCAAATCTGCGGATAAGCGAGGGCTGTCTGAGTTTGCTCAGAGACTACCGAGCGAGAACTGGTTTGTTCCGCTTGAGCAGCCATCGCCAACATGAGCATCACGATGATAAAAAGTTTCTTCATTGTTTTCGATTATATTTGGTGGCAAAGATAATAAATTGAATGCAATTTCACAAATTTGTGATTACAAATCTGTACTGCTTGCCACTGCATCGTCAATCAAATGCCAATATTCACTCGCAACAGTCCGACGCATTTGGTAGTGCCGTTGGTAGTGATGACATGTAGTACGGGCTTCAGCTGCAGGAAGTCAGTGAGATGGAGACTGCAGATAAGCTCTGTGGCCCATTCGTCGATATCGAGCATATGGGTGTAATCAGTGAATAAACCCAACTCAGTACGTTTGAGGGTGTATTCCCCGCCAAGACCGCAGAAGTTTTTACATAAGCTGTTGCTGCCAAAAGCATGACTATAGACGGCAAGCAACCTGAGGTTGGGCGTCAGCGCCTGCTCGGTATAAACCCACGCCGAAGGGTGAATATCCGAATCGGTGTGCACAGTGCCTCCCAGGTAATAGCTACTGCCGCGATGGCGGTATTCCACCTGCCCTATGGCAAACACACCGTCACTCTTCGGGCAGATGCGGAAGACGTTGTAGTGCCCCTTGAACCGGTAGTTTCCCATGCCGTTATAGACCGATGCCTGCAAGCGCAGGTTCTCATGGTCGTAGGCGTAATGAACGCCCATAGCGGCCACAGGGAAAGTGGCAATGCTTGCGTTCCAGCTGATGGTGGGGAAGATGCCGCACGAACTGTTGGTGAATAGGGCCAGTCCGTCGCTGCAGAAATAATCCTCATCTACGCGGCGGATACCACCAAAGAGCGAATGACGGTCGTTGATTTGCCAGGTGATGCCGGCCACCGTGAGTGCAAAAGGAATGTTCAACCCGTAGGTATCGATGTTTGAGTAACCCTGCAGGTCACTCACCATCGGTTTGTCTTCAGTAGAGAGCGTGCTAAGGGAATGTAACTGAAAGGATAACGCCCTTGAAATTGGTACGTCGGCATAAAGCTGCAGGAGGTTGGCCATGCGGGCTCTTTTGAGGTCTGTTTGCACTTCGCCAGTATAGTCCACCCCAAACGACGGACGCAGTGAGGTGCTGTCAGCACCCTGTGCCGACATATTCAGACTGCCCCCTATCAGAGCTGCCAGGAAGATGGTTGTTTTTCTCATGTTTTTGCTCAGTTTTTCAACTTTAGCAGGCTCTGCTTATTGGGGTTAAAGAATCTGCATAAGTTAACACATACAGGCATACAGGTGCTGCTGAAAACCTTCGAACGTCTATCCATTTTGCAAAAGTACTTATTTTTTAGTAATTTTGGTTGAGCAAAGGAGTATTTTATGATTTCTGAGAACATTCGATAATGATTTGCACAAATATTTCCCAAACAAAAGTGAGCGTAACAAAACGCAGAATGAGTTTTATTTATGTTGATTATTATGGAATTCGAGGTTGTGCGTTCCGGCTTCCAACAACATATCTCGCCCATGGGTTGATGCGTAGCCATCAGGTGCGATGAAGTGGACTTTCATGCCCTTTGGGATGCTAATGGTGGTACGGAAGATGTTGCCACCATCCTTGAAGCAATACACCAATTCGCCTTTGACTGTCGGAATAGTAATAGCAGCTTCATCGATGGAGCTGATGGCGGGATGGATGACGGTCTCTTTCCAACCGGCGACGGTGGGACGGATGCCGAGTATCTGCTCGCAGATGTCGGTGAGCATGCCGCCGCTCCAGGCATGGTTTGTCGAGCCGCCTCCGTAGCCGCCCTCCTGCCAGCCCTCGTAGAGCGTCGTGTGCTGCGGGTCGGCTATCATTGGCCCGAAACGTCGCTTGAATCGCTCCAAGGCATAGTCGGCGTGACCCATCCGCATCAAGGCCTCATACACATATTTCTCCATATACGGACTGGCATACTCCTGTGTCTTCAACACCTCGAATATACGGTCGTATTTCGTGCTGTCGGCCAGTCCGCTCACCACGGCCATTGCCTGCACACGGTCGTCGGTGGCTCCCTGATACGTCGGGTGGCGGTAGGCATAGCCGTTCCAACAATAGTTGAAGGCCCTGCGTATCTTCTGCATCTGCCGTTCATAGTCGGCCGTATCGCCCTCGTGTCCCGTCAACCGTGCCACGTTGATGGCCGACTGCAAGGCCAGATAGTGCCACGCAGCCAGTATCAGACGCATGTCCACATCCGCCCCCCAGTCGCCCCAGGGCCATCCACCCTGCCGCTCGCAGGTCAGCCCGTTGTCATCGAGCGTCCACAAGGCGAGGTAGCGGCGCATGGCAGGATACACATACTCCATCGTCTCCTTGTCGCCCGTGTGCATATAGTAGTACCAGCATCCGTAGGTGCTGATAGCGGTGAGCGACTGCGCAGGCAGTTCCTTGTCCCAGTTCCCCGCGGGGATGGGCGAAAACAGCGTACCGTTCTCCTTCTGCCAGTCTGCCAGCTCGCGGATAGCCTTGCGCATCAGCAGGTTGGCACGGGGCGAGAGCTGGTAGAAACTCTGTCCCATCAGGATGGTGACATCACCCCACCATTGCGCCCGTTCGCGGTCAGGACAGTCAAAGTAGTTGTCGCGCATGTTCACGTATAGTGTGCGCATGGCCTTTTGCCAGAATCGGTTGATCGTGGAGTCGTTGCAACTGAACGAGCCCTCGAAGTTGCAGTCGTAGCCCGTTTCCCGATAGCCAATACCGTGAACGGTCAGCCGTGCCGACTTGGGATAGATGATGCGCAGCACGTCTCCGTTCATCCAGCCCAGCGATTCGTACTGCTGCCGCCCCTGCCGGGTGACGTACTCAGCCCTGACGCACTCGGCACTGCCGCCCCAGGCGTGGTCCGTCTCCAGTCGTATGCAGGTGCCGTCACCCTCGTCGGTCACGTCAATCCAGGGAGTCATTTGCATATTATAGGGCAGCCTTACGGAGAGAACCACAGAAGCCTCCAAAGCCCCCCCCTTCTGCCCCCGAGGGGGCTACTATAGTTGTATCGACCTTTGTGGCAATCTTCATGCCGTAGTCGTGCCACTGAGGAATAGGCCGTTTCACCAGCTTGCCCCAGGGAGCAGAACCCCACACACCGATTTCCAGCGAAGACTTGTAACTTTGAACTTTGAACTTTGAACATTGAACATTGAACATTGAACTTTGGGGGGCCTCATACCGTATGTTCGACTCCGCCAGCCGAAAATTGGTGTATGGTTCGCCGCAGGTCTGATAGGCTTTCAGTCGCTGACTCTGCCATGAGGCATCGGTTGCCAATCCGATGGACGGAGCATGGACGATAATACCCGACTGTCCACTACTGACATGCGAAAAGCCCTGCTTGCCGAAGTAGCACAGCAGTAGCCGCACATCATTCTGCCCTTTTTGCAGATACGGCGCGAGGTCAACCACGTCATAATAGGTGTCGGCAGGGTTGGGACCGCGCTTCAGTCCACCTTCAAACACGGCCATTCTACCGTTCACCCACAGCCAGTACTTTGAGTCGGCGGCAATCCGAGCCTCACCCCTCTTCGGTTTCTTCTTCAGCGTGAAGGCCTTACAGAACTGAATCCATGTGTTCGGCTCGTTGCACCGCGGGTCGTCCGCCGTTATCCAGTGGGCCGTCTGAGCTGGTGCTGCCAGGGCAACCGACAATAGGACAAGCAGACAAAGAGCACATGTGGTATTCTTTATCTTCTCCATAAGGTGTTTCACGTTATTCATTATTCATTTCAATTTACAAAGCACGACTTCAAAACAGAGATTTTCGTCCGTTCCTGCTGAGCAAGAAAGCCAAAGGCATCATAGCATACCTTTGTGACATGAGACAAGTCGCCCCCTATCGTTTGTTTTGTTTTATCACGACTTTTTTACCATCCACGATGTAGAGCCCATTTTTCATTTGACCATTTGAAGATTTCTCTATTCGCCATCCCTGCAAATCATATATTTCATTTTTCATCATGCTTTGTGTTTCATGCATTGAAGAAATGCCAGTCAGTGAGCTTTCACCAAACGTCCACTTGTCGAAGCTAACACCACCCTTCAATATCAGGAAAACTGTATGTGTGCCGCTCAACGCGACGCTGCACTCAGTTGTCAGTTCCTGCCAGTTGTCGCCCGTGCTGCTGACGGTGGCAATGTCGGCTCCATCCTTGTTGTCGAGACGCAGGGTGACGCTGCCGTTACCTTTCAAAAGGCATTTCAGCACATTGGCGGTGCCATTGAAGTCAACGTTGCGCACCTCGATGATGCCCTCAGCAGGAACAGGGGCGATGGTGCTGGGCGTACCCACCTTGGCAACCATGTGGCCCTCGCCGTCGGCCAGCTCATAGACGATGCCGAGTGTGGCTGCGGCCGTGGCGGCATACTGGACGGTGTAGGGGTCGAGGTTCTTGATGGCCTTGACGCCCTCGAAGGTGGGCTTGCACTCTGGGTGTGGTTGTTACCGTAGTTCATGCCGTTCTCGCCGGTGTTCTTGAAGTAGTTGGCACCGTAGGTCCATGAACTTGCATCGAGCGGGGTCTTACTCTTGAAATAGACCATACTACAAGGCGTTGGCTTTTCGCCACCATAGTTCCACGGGGTGTGGTCGCTCCAGTCGTTATTATAAGTATATACGTAGGTGCCGTTGATGAAGTTCAGCTCATTGGCCTCAAAGTGATAGGGCGTTGGTGGCAGCACAGGACCGGCAGCTACGGAGTGAAGGTCGGCATTCAATTTGACGATTTTGCCCTTGCCGCCGCCATAGGCAAGCCATGCATCACCATTGTCATCTACGACGGCACCCGGGTCGAAGCCGTCGGTGAGATTTTTGTTGAGTGGCGATGTCCAAGGACCTAAGGGCGACTTGGCCTGAATGACGCCGGAACCGGTGCCGCTGTTGGAGAAGTAAAGCGAGAAGAGCGTGGAGCCGTCGGCCTGCGGTTGGCTGATGATAGTGGGAGCCCACGATGCCGCGATCCATGGCGCAATGTTTTTTACGTCAATCAGTCCGTGGTAGGTCCAGTTCACCATGTCGTCGGTGGAGATGACGACGAGCGACTTGATGGCCTCGTAGCTGTTAGTGGGTGTGCCGGCCTCGTATTGCTGATGGTCGTTGGTGCCATAGACGTAGAGGCGGCCGTCGTACTCAATGGCGGTGGGGTCGGCAATGTAGTGGAAGTCGAGCAGGGGGTTGGCCATGCCCTTGCCCAACTTGGGCGAGCCGACGGGCATCGTACCGACGTTGCCCGTTGAGTCCTTGGCACGGATGATGATGCTGTCGAAGTAGATGGTTGTTGAACCACTGGGGCCATCCCAACCTATGGTGATGGCAATCTTGACGAGAGTCTTGTTGGCATCGAAGTTCACGGTGTGGCTCGTAGCGCCGTTAGCAATCTTCGTCTCGGTAGTGGTGCCGTCGCTATAGGTGGCTACGACATTAATGTTATCGTAGTTTACGGCTTGGGCAAAGGTGATATCAAGCTTATTATAGACATTGGTGCTCAGGTCGTGGATGTCCCAATAGTTCTCGGCGTACTGGTTGTAGGAGAAAGCATTGTGCTCCACATCCTTCGTACCACCGCCACCGCTCCAACCGATGATGATATCTTTCACGTACAGACCGATGTCGTCCGTAGCAGCAAAGGCACTTGAAGTCAGAGCCATCAGCAGAATTGAAATATACATAATCCTTTTCATAATCTCTTCTATATTATCAAATAATTCAACTATCGCTTTTTTAAGGGGGGCCGTAGTTATAGGAAGTAACAAATCTTTATGCCGATTCAAATACCATATATGATTCAATGGTATTTATATATCTTCGATTCGTTTGCAAAATTACGAATTTATTTTAGAATTTCTTGCTTGTGTAGAGGATTATTTCATGATTCCCATTTACTCCCTGTACTCCCTGTAAGCGAACCTGTTATCCTTAAGTTGAAAAAAATCGCTAATCGAAGATTTACGTAGAATATTATTTGTACTTTTGCACCCAATTAATCTATGTCTGGCATAGAGAAACATCATATTGATTTTATCAAAAAAAACACGAATTAAAATGCAGAAATTGATTACTCTGTTTTCTTTTCTTTTGCTTGTCGGTTGTGAAAACATACCGTACAGGCAGGCCAATCAAGCACCAGCTTCTGATTCAATTTACTATTCGGAAGATAGCATTGTCAGTAATATTGATTCGATTCCACTATATGCCAAGAAAGTAATTGAAGCTTATCCTGAATTTGCCATCAGGTATCTCATTGACAATCGTCTTGTCTTTCCAGATGGAACCACAATTCTGTGCGACGACGGAAAGAAGAAAAGTTTTATCAAGATGTTAGATGATTGCGACATTGAAGATATGTTTTCAATGACCTATGACACCATCAACCCTTTGCCTTCGTATCTGAATGATTGTGGAAGGGGACGTTGTGAGGCTCTGTTCAAAAAGATGTATGGAAGCAATAAAAAAGCCGCAAGGAGAAATCTTGTTTCTGTAGATTGGTTTGGCCAAAAGATACGTTTTTCCAAGGTTAATGGTGCTGCAGACCAGTTGAGGAAAGTAGCCATTGAGCTGTCAGAGCAGCCTCAGTTGCGGTATTATTTGACAAATGCCTCGTCGTTCAATTGGAGAACAGTGAGGGGAGCCAATCGCCAAAGTGCTCATAGCTATGGTATTGCCATTGACATCAATACATCTTTCTCTGACTACTGGCTCTGGTCAAACCCTAATTGCTCAGAGACCGACACTTTGAAGTATGCCAATCGCATTCCTTTCGAGATAGTGAAGGTATTTGAGAAGTACGGTTTTATATGGGGAGGCAGATGGTATCATTACGACACCATGCACTTTGAATTTAGACCCGAATTGTTATGATGTAGTATTTCCTAACAGGCCCCATCACCCGTCACCCAACACCCAACACCCTATTAGGGCACAATAATCTCCCGACAGGCTAATGAATCTCAGAATTTTTATCTAACTTTGGCTCCGCCGAAGTTACTGACACTCGGAAATGAAAAGAAAAACAAGTTTTCCTTTTGCATTCCTCTCGTTTTTAGTAACTTTGCACAAGATTTTAAAAGTAGCATTATGGAAGTAATACAAAGTTTCACCATCGACCACACCCACCTCAAGCCGGGTATTTACGTTTCGCGCGAGGACAAAGGATTCACAACGTTTGACCTGCGCATCACCGAGCCCAATCAGGAACCTGCCGTTGCACCAGCCGCCATGCACAGCATGGAGCACCTCATGGCCACATGGTTCCGCAACAGCGAGGCCAAGGACGATGTGGTGTATGTTGGCCCGATGGGCTGCCTCACGGGCATGTATATCATCATGACAGGCAACTACAGCGTGGAGGACATGCGCCAACTGACCATCAAGTGCCTGCAGTGGATTCTGCAACAGACGGAGGTACCGGCCACGCGGCCCGAGGCCTGCGGCAACTACCTGCTGCACGACCTGCCCATGTGCAAATGGGAGAGTGCCCGCTACCTGGACCGTCTGGAACACGATTTCCACTGCGAATATACCAAACTCCAGATCACCCTCGACGACGGCAAGGTCTTTGCCGACGCATAGCGAAGAATAAGGTCAGCAGTTTGGCAAGACAAAAACGGAACAAATATCAAGAGGTGTACTGAAAATCTATCAGTTACACCTCTTTTTCTGTCGTTTTTTTAATCCTCACTCACTAAATCAGATTGTTCATAATAGTATGAATAATCGATGCCCTTCATGAAGATTTCGCGGTCATCAATGCGGTCGGTCATTGCGCTTTGGAGTAAGGCTTTGATTTTTGTGGCATCCGTCATGCTTTGGCGCATAGCTGCCAGATACTCCTTTTTGTCTATCTTACTCCAATCCACACAAAGT
Source organism: uncultured Prevotellaceae bacterium (assembly GCA_900315565.1). Classification (GTDB taxonomy): domain Bacteria; phylum Bacteroidota; class Bacteroidia; order Bacteroidales; family Bacteroidaceae; genus Prevotella. The sequence goes on from OMZS01000026.1 coordinate 38,131, forward strand.
TTCAGGCGCGCCTTGAAGATAAGGTCGAGCCAGATGCGGGTTGCACGGCCATTACCCTCCATAAAGGGATGGGCAACGTTCATCTCCACATACTTGTTTACAATCTCCCCGAAAGTTGTTTCTGGCATATTCTCTATGATGTCCAGGTTTTTTTTCAGATACTCGGCACGACAAAAGAGTGTGCCGTCTTTCCAGATGGTTTTGGTGCGTATCTTTCCTGCGAAATCGTAAAGCCCGCCAAAAAGGTAAGCGTGAATCTGCTGTAAACATTCAATGGTACCAGGCTTCATGCTATCAAGCAGACCACTCTCAACGAGCGTATAGGCTTTCTTCTTGCTCTGTCCGTCAATGCTGTTGTCGCTATAGGTGAACCAGTGCAGGAACGAACGGGCACGGTTATTGGGATAGTTCTCCGCCAAAATCCTTACACAATCACTGTCTAAAGCATCGGCGAAACGTTGTTTGCCATCGGGAGCTTGGAATTTGAAGTCGTGAGTAACACTCACGAGTTGAATATCATCGCTGCGAAATTTCTTTTTCAGCCATCGCCAGTAGTTACCTGCTTTTACGTAGTCTTCCTCGTCATTGATGGCGCGCACGATGTCAGTGGCCGAGAACCACCATTTTGAGTTTTCCTCGTCCCAGACAGCACGTACTTCTCTGTCATTGAAAAAACGTATCGACTTTTTGCTCATCGTCCCATGATTTTAGCCATTAATGCCGCCTCTTCCATCCCAAGCTCTTGCAAATGGGCTAAGATTTCCTCGCTCTTTCCCAAACGAGGTTAGCTTTTTCTTGTATATTGACGGTTGTCCGTTTCTGTAATTCTTCGGTTGACATATTGTTGAGGTTAATAATCAAAAGACAAAATTACGAAAAAAATTTGAGATGCATTCACTTTTCACGTTTTTTTCCTCAAATATCAAAAAACTGAGAGCACTTAAAAAAGACCTATACAAAAAGGAAGCTACTGAAATTCAGCAACTTCCTTGTTTTGGTCGGGATGAGGCGACTCGAACGCCCGACCCCTACGTCCCGAACGTAGTGCGCTACCAACTGCGCTACATCCCGAAAGCTTTTTGAAAAGCGGTGCAAAGATAGTGCATTTTTCGCAATTACGAGCATTTTTAGGCAGAAAAAAAGAAAAAAAATACCCCGAATGCTTAATTAAAAGATTCTTCATGGTGATTTCATAAGAAAAACAGGGAAAAACAAGAAAAGCCAAATCAAACAAAACTTGTTTTTCCCTATTTTATTGAAATGAGCAGTTCCTACTCTCTTTTTCAACTACGAACTAAACAAATGACGCGAATCATCACGACCAACAAGCAACTTCGTGTTCAGAGCACTTCGGGCAGCTGATAGAGGCGGATGCTGTTGCTGCCTTTGATGAGGATGCAGCAGTCGCGGGGAGGCTTCTGGGCGATGGCCGCCTTTACTTGCTCCACATCGCTGAACTTACGGAAGGGACTGTCGGTTTTACCGAACTCCTCACCCACGAGCCAAGTGTTGGTAAGGCCATATTCGCTGAGCATGTCGGCAATGCGCTGATGCTCTTCGGCCGAGGCTTCGCCCAGTTCTCGCATGTCGCCAAGGATGGCCATTTTGTTTTCCATTTTCATGTCGCGGAAATTCCTGAGGGCTGCCGCCATGCTGGTGGGGTTGGCATTGTAGGCATCTACGATAAGGGTGTTGCTGGCAGTGCGCGTGAGCTGCGAGCGATTGTTGCTGGGAATGTAGTTGCTCAGCGCGTGGTTGATTTGCGGAATATCGACATCGAAGAACAGTCCCACCGAGATGGCTGCCAGCATGTTGTAGAGATTATACGAGCCGATGAGATGGGTTTGCACCTCTTCCTTGGGCGAGTCGCCCTCTTCGTCGCTAATCCACCAACGGAACTTCAGGAAAGGCGCACATTCGACCACTTCGCCTTTGACAACAATGTCCTCATTGTTGCCTGTGCCGTAGGCAGCCTGAAGAATGATGCCCCGCTCGTCGGCCATTTGCATCAGGTCCTTGTCATCGGCATTGATAAACACAAAGCCATGGTCGGGGTCGCCCTCCTCGCCGCGCTTGCGCAGATAGTCGTAGAGCTCGCCCTTGGTTTTTTTCACGCCCTCGAACGAGCCGAAGCCCTGCAAGTGGGCACGGCCCACGTTGGTGATGAGTCCGCAGGTAGGTTCGGCGGTTTCAACGAGGGTCTTGATGTCGCCCGGATGGCTGGCTCCCATCTCTACGACGGCTATCTCGTGGTCGCCGTTGAGCCTGAAGAGGGTTTTGGGCACACCCACGTCGTTGTTAAAGTTGCCCTGCGTGGCCATAACGTTGTATTGCTCGGCGAGAACGGTGGCCACAAGCTCTTTGGTGGTGGTTTTGCCATTGGTGCCAGTGATGCCCACCACGGGAATGTCGAACTGCCGGCGGTGTTCGCGAGCCAACAGCTTGAATGTCTGCAAGCAGTCGTCAACAAGGATGAACTGGTCCTTACGGCTGTCATCGATGGCTTGTGGCTCATCGACGATAGCATAGGCGCATCCCTGCTGGAGAGCCTTGGCCGCAAAGTCGTTGCCATTAAACGAGTCACCTTTCAGGGCGACGAAAATGCTTCCTTCGGGACAGTCGCGGCTGTCGGTGGTAATGTACGGATGCTGCTTGTAGAGCTGGTATAGTTTTTTGATGTCCATGACGTGTTTTTTATTTGTTAGTGCAAAGATATTCAATATTTTCGGAATAGAATTGTATTTATGCAAGTTTTATTTTGTAATTAGCCGAATTTGTCATACCTTTGCTAATGTAAACACTAAAGGCCGACGAACAGAGAGCACCCGCATTGCTTGACAAGCAGGCAACGAGATCTTTCTGAACAACCACAAAATGGAATACCAGATACAAACGAACGGACGGCTGCTGGGATTCAACCCGCCGCTGGTGATGGGCATTCTGAATGCCACGCCCGACTCGTTCTACAGCGGCAGCCGACAGCAGACGGAAAAACAGATAGCCGAACGCACACTACAGATAGTGAGCCAGGGCGGAGCCATCATCGACGTGGGTGCCTTCTCAACACGCCCTGGCGCAGCAGAAGTGAGTCAGGCCGACGAGATGGCGCGTCTGCGCACTGCCCTGAGCATTGTGCGCCGCGAGGCGGCAGAGGCCATTGTGTCGGTAGATACGTTTCGGCCCGAGGTGGCCCGTATGGCGGTAGAGGAATACGGAGCCAACATCATCAACGATGTCTCGGAAGGCGGGCTGACGGGTGTGGCGGGTGTTCCGCTGAGCGACAGACGCGAAGGAACGGCCGACGACGCCACCGACGTGCCGGCCATGTTCAGCATGGTGGCCAAGCTACAGGTGCCCTACATCCTGATGTCGGTACAGCCCACCCTGCGCGACACCTTGCTGAGCTTTGCCCACAAAACGGAGCAGCTGCGCGCCTTGGGACAAAAGGACATGATACTCGACCCGGGATTCGGGTTCGGCAAATCACTGCAGCAGAACTACGAGCTGCTGGCACAGCTCGAAAAACTCAACGTGCTGGGGCTGCCGCTGCTGGTGGGCGTGAGCCGCAAGTCGATGATTTTCCGCCAACTGTGCACAACGCCCGACGAAGCCCTCAACGGCACCACTGCCCTCCATGCCGTGGCACTGATGAAAGGCGCCTCTATTCTGCGGGTGCACGACGTGCGCGAGGCAGTAGAGGCCGTGAAGCTCGTTGAAGCCGTCAGACAATTTGAGAAATAATTCAACTATCGCAGGTAAAAGAAAACAAGGAGTTCAATAGAAAATCTATACTACATGTTCGCATTCGGAATAAAAGATTTCATCGACATATTTCTTGTCGCCCTGTTGCTTTACTACAGCTACAAGGTGATGAAAGAGTCGCGCTCGGTCAACGTGTTCATCGGCATCATGATATTTGTGGTCATTTGGCTGCTGGTGAGCCAGGTGTTGGAAATGCGTCTGCTGGGAAGCATCATGGACAAACTGGTCAGCGTGGGTGTGCTGGCGCTCATTGTGCTCTTCCAGGACGAAATACGCAAGTTCCTCTACGTGATGGGTGGCCACCAGAGCGTCAAGCCTCTGATGAACATCTTCAACTTCGGACGCGAGAAGAAAGAGAAAACCGACAAGAGCGTCATCATGCCCATCGTCATGGCCTGCATGAGCATGAGCAAGAGTCGCGTAGGCGCGCTCATCGTCATCGAACGGGCTGCTCCACTCGACGACATCGTGGCCACGGGCGACCGCATCGATGCCATCATCAACCAGCGGCTCATAGAAAACATTTTCTTTAAGAACTCGCCCCTGCACGACGGTGCCATGGTGGTGTCGCAGAAACGCATCAAAGCCGCCGGCTGCATTCTGCCCGTCAGCCACGACATGGACATACCCAAAGAGCTGGGTCTGCGCCACCGTGCTGCTATGGGCATCTCGCAGGACAGCGATGCCATTGCTGTTGTGGTGAGCGAAGAAACGGGACGCATCTCGGTGGCCATCAACGGACAGTTCCACCTACGTCTCTCGGCCGAGCAACTTGAAATATTGCTCACCGAACAAATGGAGGAGCAATAGAAGGTCTATTAGCGCAGGAATAGGAAGGAACCATTCATGGTGGTTTCAATAGAAAAAACAGGGAAAAACAAGAAAACAGGGAAAAACAAATTCTTTCCTATGGTTTTCTTGTTTTTCCCTGTTTTTCTTGTTTTATTAAATAGCTCAAATGTTAGCTATTGAGCCAAGAACTTGAGCAGTGTGGCAAGGCTTTCGGGATTTTTCCACTTGATTTTGTTCTCCTTCAGAAACTTCTTCAACTCGTCGGCACGGCTGTCGCCAAGATACTTGTCAACGCCCCGCTTGGTGGCCTCCACCTGGGTGCCGTTCAGAATGAAGTAGTAAGTGTCGATCAGGGGAATGCCGCTGCCTTCGTAGCGCTGCTGTTCAAGCTGTGCGAGGTCGGGGTTGTCGAGTCCGCCAAGGTTGAGCGACGAGAGGTCGCGCTTGGCCGACGAGTTGAGACTGGCCCCATAGGCGCCCGAACCCTCCTGCAGAGCGTCGAAGTCGGCGCGAGTGAGTTTCACAAGCAGCTGCGTGCCCTCGGTGGCAAGAATCTTCATCATTTTGTGGTCGCAAAACACAAAAGCATCGTTGTCCATTTCCACGCGCACCACGTTCTTATCGTCGCTCTGATAGATTTTACCGTCGGTGCCGATGTAGTGGAGCACATTGCCCCAAAGGTGAATATTGAGGTTGCTCTCGCTCTTGGTGTTGTTGTCCAGATAGATGGTGCCCGGGCCGAAATCAGAGTAGAGATAGGGCCAGCGGGTGTTGGGCTCGTACTGCTGAGCGCTGGCTGCCAGTGCCGACAGCAGGCAAAGCATGAGAAAAATCCTGGTTTTCATACGCTTGTTACACTTATTTTAAAATGACTTTCGTGGTTCGTGTGCTGCCGTCGCTCATGCGCTGACGAATGATGTTCAGGCCGGGCTGCGGCGTGCTGAGCTGAGCGCCCGAGGGGCTGAAGTACTGCTCACTGGCCGTAGTGGCAGGCGCCTGCGCACTGCTGATGGCATCGACGTTGGACACATGGATGGTGAAATCGCGGCTCACCGATGCCTTGTTCTTGGTGTTGGTGGCAGTGATGGTGACGGTGTAGTCGCCCACCTCGAGATTGTCCTCGGTGGTAACCAGCTCGCCATTCTTCACTTCGAACGGAGCGGGCAGATAGTCGCCCCAGAGCGGAGCCCACTCGCCTTGCACCTTGAACGAATATGTGGGATTCTCGGCCTCGCTCTCAACAGTGATGTCGCCCACCTTGGTGCCCTTGGGTTTTCCGGCAAGCACAATGTTGTGAGAGAGCACAATGTTGCTGGGCTTCTCAGATGGGGCACGAATACCCACAACCACTCCCTGGCCCTCGGTGTAGTCCATGTCCATGGTCTTGTCGCGCAAGGCGTCGAGAGAGAAGTAATCGTTGTTAGAACCGCCCCAGCCCCAATTGACGTGATACCACTGGCCGTTGTAACCATCGAGATTGAAACAGTGACCGTAGCTCTTTTTGGGGTCATAGCCGCTGTAGGCCACGGCACGGCCAGCCTTCAGTTCGTTCAGGATGAGGTCGTTCCAGTCGCTGTTGCTGAAATCTTTGCGGCTATAGAATTTAACGCTATTGGGATAGCTGAAGTTGCGCTGCAAAGCTGCGGGAATATAAGAGGTCTGCGTGCCAGAGCCGTCGGTGCCGTAATCCATCTTTACGGCCACGCCGCAATGCCAGAGCAGACGGGCCACGTCGTCGCGGTCGTTGGCACCCGAGAGAATGTTATTCCAGTTGTAGGCAGGCTCCTTGTCGTAATTAATATACATAGAGCCGTAATTCTCGCTGGTGTAAGAAAATTCGCCCACAGGACGCTTGGGCCACTTGGCCACACTCATAGCCTGAGCCATGCCCACGGCCACACAGCCCACGAGAGCCCGGCCATTGGCATCCTCGGGACAATATTTATTGAATTTACCCGACTGGTTCCAGTTGACTTTTATCAGCGGTTCAACTTTGTCGCTGCCCGAAGCCTTGCGAGGAGCCTTATTGGGGCGGCTGGCCTGCTGCCAGCCCTTGTGAGGCTCGCTGAATAGGCGGGCATTGCGCACCACCTGCTGGGCATAGACTTCCATCATGCCACGGAAATTCTCGGGCTGATTCTCGGTCTGGAAAACGCCATCGGGCGAATAGCCGATAAAGGGCGACGACATGTCGTCGGCGGAGATCATGGCCCAGCCACCGGGAGTGAACTGCACCACATAGTAAGCTTTCTGGCCTTCGTAGCTGAAGGCACGTACTGACTTCAACTGAGCACTGAAGCCGTCAACTTGCTCTTCGAGCAGCTGGCGGGCCTTGGCAACAGCCGTTTCGGGGCTAATCTCGTTGGCCTGAGCTGCAGTGAGTGGCATGAGAACTGCCAAGAGCAGAATGAATTTTTTGAACATCTTGGAAATGAGTAATTAAATGGTTAATAAAAAAATCCTCTTCTCCTCCACCGCTTGACAAGGGTGGAGGAAAAGAGGATTTTATGGACAGAGAGATTACTTCTTGGAAATCTTCTTCAGGCTGCGCAGGTTCTTGGGCAGCTTGATGTTCTTGAGAGCCTTGTGGATACCAGCCTTCTTGGCCTTGGCAGCTGCTTCCTCAGCAGGGGTGAGCGTAGCAGTAGCACACTTCTCCCACCAGCCCAGAATATCCTCCGTTTCGACGGCTACAGCCAACAGACCAATATTGTCGGAGGTCAGCGTGCCGTTGGCATTGATGGTGAACGATACATAAGAAGTTTCCCCATCCACATTGTAAAGCACCAAATAAAGCGGAATGCCCTGATATTCATCTTCGCCTACTACCTGGAAACCAGGAATGGTAACCTTGGCGGAGCTCAGGTCGTAAGTACCAGCCACCTCAAAGCCTTCACCACCATCGAACAGGTTGGAAATCATGACGCCGTTCTTGCCATCTTCCAGGTCGGTGATGGTAACTCTACCGCCATCGTACTCCTCAGGCTCTTCGTCGTAAACCGAAGTAAAGGTGAAGTCGAAGTCGCCAAGAACCATCTCCTTGGTGGGTGCGAAGAACAACCACCACACCTCGCTGGTGTATTCAACGTTGGGATTGCCATACATATCGGTAATGGCTCCCTCAATAAGGCTCACATACACCTTTTCGCCAGGAGCAGGTGAAGCGGGCAGGGTGAAGGTAAGTTTCTTGCCGCTTACGCTCCACTGCTCGGCAGTGAGCTTATAGATGGCTGTGCGCGAGTCGCTGGCATAGACCACCGACACATCGCCGTCCTTCACCAGTCGGTCGTAACGGTAAACATCGAAGTCGAAAGTCAGTTCGCCCTTGAACTCCTCCCATTTGTCGAAGAGAGAACCAACTGAGGGAGCGGTAACATTCTCGTCGGTAATGGCGAAGGGCACGGTAGTGACGCGCATGTTGATACCAGTGAAGGTACCCTTGGTCATGTCGAGACCGCTGGTGAACGCACGGCAATTGTTGCCGGCACCGTCAACAAAGGCACCCTCGCTCCAAGAGTAGGTGACATAAGCACCAGCAGGGAGAGCGGTAGAAACGACAGTCACAACTTTGCCACTCACATCCATCTGCACTGAGTCGGCAGGAAGAGTGACGGGGTTCATGATGTCTTTCTCTATGTAGTACTGCACCTTGAAGTCGCCCGAGCCACGCTTTACGTCCTCGCTAAACAGAATGTACATCGTCTTGTTATCAGCATCGCCTTCAAAATCAACAGGACCAGGAACACCGGCATCGCCAGTCTTGATTTGAGCAACGGCAATGTTGCCGCAAATGCCCTTATCGCTGCAGGCCACAGCATACACAACATAGGAAGTGTTGGGGTCGGCATCGCTGATGGTCATCGTGAATGACGGATGCTCAGAAGCATTGAGCACGGGGTTGCCGTAGCCGCCCTTGAGCAGCGTCTGGGCATCGAGGCTTTCAGCCTCTTCACCCTCTCCAACGGCAAATGAATAGTAAGAAGTACCGGCAGCGGGGGTAAGCGTGATGGTGAACACACTGTCGGCGGGTACGCCAGGAGTGACAGCCACCTGAATGTCGGGCCCGTTGCCATAGTTCTCGGTCACAGGGTCGTCGAATTTTGTACAGCTGGCCAAAACCATGACAACCATTGCCAAACTATATATTAATTTCTTCATAATTCTTCAGTTGTTGAATGATTTAATTACTTTTTACGAAAACAGCACCCTTTTCAATAGCAAACCAGCCAGCGCTAGTGGTTGTGCCTGCGTTGTAGGCGTGAGCACCAAATGCGTTCTTAATGGTAACAACTCCTTCGGGACTGATTTCACCAATAATAGCCATACCAGAAGTAAGCATCTCGTCGCTGTCGGGGTCAGAACCAGCCCAGCCTTCGAACTTACCATCGTGAGAAGAAGAGGCATAGCTTGTCTGGCCAACAGGAATACTGATTTCTGTCTTTTCCTCGTTGACGATACCATAAACAGGATAATCGGGGCTACAGCCACCCGAGCAGATGTTGTAAATCCAAACCTTGTTCAGGTCGTCGGCATCCTTCTCGAAGGTAGCAGTCCACGACTCAGGAGCGCCGCTGAAGTAGTCGAGACCAGTAGCATTCATAGTACCCAGGATGAACGACAGCGGGTGCTCGTCGTCCTCGATGGTCACACCACAAACCTTGTTGGCACCAAGCTTCACACCCTGAGGATTGCTCAAGGTGATGGTGAGCTTCTTGTCGCCGCCAAACGTGTCGTTGTCAATCACTTTCAGCACGATGTACTGAGTAGGAGCATCCTTAGTGAACGAAAGGGTCTTCGAGGTGTTGCCCAACGTGTAGTGGACACCTTCCTGAGCGGCATTGGTCTCAGGGAACGAAATCTCGAAATCAACAGAGCCCTGAACACCCGACAACGAAGTCAGCATAACGGGAATCTGCAGCTCATTACCGTTCTCTGTAACAGAGGCCGATGTCTGCTGAATGGCCACGAAAGCATCAGCATCGTCGAACTCAGGAGCCTCGTTCAGGTTGCACGATGCCAGCGTAAGGGCAGCGGCAGCCATCAGTCCGTATGTTAATTTAAATATCTTCATCATGTTTCGGAATATTTAATCTTTAATCTTTAATCTTTAATCATTAATAGCCCTCGTTCTGAGTCATGTTGGGGTTAGCATCCATTTCACGCTTCGGAATAGGCATTGCCCAGCGATGGCTTGGGAACGGAACGTCCTTGTTGGTAACGCCGTCGAAGTCGTTGCGCACAAGAGATTTCTTGCAGCGGGCATAGTCATAGACAATGTGACCTTCGAACATGAGTTCCTTGCGGCGCTCGTCGAACACACTGAACTGAGAGGGAACGGTGGTTCCGCGCTTCGATGCAATGGCATCGAGGTCGCCACGTACACTGGCTCCACTGATAGAGGCACCATTCGAGATGGCCTCGGCACGGTTGAGATACATCTCTGAGAGACGCAGGATGGGAATGTTGGTCTCGCGGGGAACGCCGCCCTCTTTGCCCGAATACTTGGTAATGAGGTTGTCGTTCTCGTTCTTGGCAAAGAACTTCAGGCGGATGTCGCCCTCATCGTACAGGCTCACGAGGTCGGTAGTGGCGCAAACGTCGCCTGAGCCATCGTCGCCATTGCCCCAGCTGGTGATGTAGGGAAGGTGTGTCCAACCCGACTCATCCCAGTATTCGTTCTTCTTTGAACCGAACACCTCGAAGATGATTTCGCTGCCGGTAGGAGCAACCGAGGCACGGAACATGTTGAGATAGTCGTCGCCAGAGAGCAGGTTGAAGCGGCCGCTGTTGATGACCTTTGTGGCATAGTCGGCCGACTTCTGCCACTGGCCCATGTACAGATAGACGCGCGAAAGGAGAGCCTGGATGGCCTCTTTCGATACGATGGCAGCGGGGTCGCTAATGCCTTCGCGAGTGTAACGGCTGCTGATGAGACCCTCAGCCTCGGTGAGGTCGGCCACCACCTGAGTGTAAACTTCCTCTACGGTGTTACGGGCAGGCAGACCGTTCTCGGTAACAGTAACCACGGGCACACCAGGCGAGCTGGGGGCTGAGGTGTAAGGCTGAGCGTAAGTAATCACCAGGTCGAAGTGGCAAAGAGCACGCATGAAGAGAGCCTCGGCCTTGAGGTTGTTCATATCCTGGTCTGTTGCACTGCCTTTGTCGGCTGTCTCAAGATTGTTGATGACGTTGCAGGCGCGTGCAATAGTATAATAAGCATAGGTCCAAAGCGGACTTGTGCTGCTCTCGTTGTAGTTCCACTGTGTGTCGTTGCGATAACGTCCAGAGCCGGGAATCGAAATGGGGTTCTTGGCATTGCCGGCGCGCAGTTCCGACTGCAGGATAAATACTCCGTCGTACCAGCTGGCACTCTGCATCATTCCGTACAGGGCAGCACAGGCAGCATCGAGACCGTCGTAATTAGAGAAGGTAAGCTCGTTGCTCTGCTTCAATTTGGGTTCCTCGTCGAGGAATCCGCTACAAGAAGTGAAAGCTGCGGCTGCTGAGAGCAGTGCCATTCCTAAAAATATCTTTTTCATATTGATTTTTCCTTTTAATGAATTAAGTTAGAACGACAAATCAAGTCCCACGATGAAAGTCTTGGTAACAGGATAAACACCGTATCCCATACCATCGATACCACGCTCGGGATCCCAGAAATTCACATCATGGAATGTGAAAAGATTGAGAGCACTTGCATAAATGCGAGTGGTGCTGAGTCCAACTTTAGAGAGGAGCTGCTGCGGCAGGTTGTAAGCCAGCGTGATGTCCTTGATGCGGAAGTAGTCGCCCTTCTCAACGAAACGGTTGGAGCTGAAGCTGTAAGAGTTGGTAGAGTTACCGGCAATGGGCTTGGGGTTCACACCCGTATCGCCCGGCTTGCGCCAGTAGTTCATGGCGTTCTTCTGCTGGTTCATCGTCAGCTGGTTACCGTCGGAAGTGAAGTAACGGTTTTCAACAATCAGCACTTTGTTGCCGGCCTTGAACTCGGTAGCCATGCTCAGAGTGATGTCTTTCCAAGAGAACGAAGTATTGATACCGCCAGTGAGCTTAGGCTCGGGGCTTCCGCTCTTCACCCATGCGGCTGAATTGTAGTCGTTGGTGAGCTCGCCATCCTCGGTGCGCCAGAGGGCTTCACCGTTGACGGGGTTCACTCCGTAGTAGTCTTTCAGCCAGAAGGTGAACATGTGTTCGCCTACGATGTGGCGCAGACGAGAGTCCCCGCTGTAGCTCATCATCTCGTCGCCGGCCAATTCGAGAATCTTCGAAGAGTTGTGGGCCAGGTTGAAGCCGAGGGTCCACTTCCAGTCTTGCTTGTCGATGATGTCAGCGTCGAACTGGAACTCAACACCCGTGTTGCGCATCGAGCCGATGTTGGTGGTAGCACTGTTGAAACCACTGGTAGAAGACTGCGACTTGTCGAGCAGCATATCGGTGGTCTTACGCGAATACACGTCGATGCTTCCAGAGAAGCGCTTCAGGAATCGGAAGTCGATACCAGCGTTCCAGGTGTAGTTCTTTTCCCACGACAGGTCGGGGTTGGCTGGTGTAGAAGGACGCAGACCTGTTACACCGTTATAAATAGAAGATGTGTAAGTACCATACTGCTGGTAGAGTGCGATGTTGTTGTTACCGTTGACACCGTAGCTGGCGCGGAACTTCAACACTTGCAGCCAGTCGAAGTTCTTCATGAATGCCTCGTTGTGAGCATTCCACGAAGCACCTACCGACCAGAACAGACCCCACTGAGAGTTGCTTCCGAAGAGCGAGCTACCGTCTTCACGGACAGAAGCCTGCAGATAGTAGCGCGAGTCGAAGTTATAGTCGAGGATACCGAAGTAAGAGAGCAGTGTGCGTGTGCTTACATAGTCCTCAACGGGGTGTTTCGACGAGTCACCCGACTGGTGATAAGGAATCAGCGGGTTCAGGTTCTCACTCATTCCGTAAGTGTACTGATACTTATACTGGTTGGCCTCCTGACCAGCGAGCAGACGAACAGAGTGCTTGTCGTACTGGTCCTGGAAGGTGATGGTATTCGAAGTAGTCAGGCTTCGGCGCTGGCTGTTGATGGTCTGCAGCTCGGGGTATCCCGATGCGTAGTTGTGAGCCTCAAGCGACCAGTAACGGCGGCTCTCAATGAATCCCATTTCGGCGGCGTTGGTGGTCTTGAAAGTCAGCTGACGGATAGGCTTCCACTCAAGATAGATGCTTCCGTTGAAGCTGTACTTCTTCTGCCACTGGTCGTCGTAGGCGGCAGTAGCGCGCGGGTTGGAGTTAGAGTTCTCAGGAATTGAAGAGTTGTAGTTTCCTTTCTCGTCGTAGGCGGGAGTCCAAGGCATAATGGTCATGCCGGCAAATGCAGGGTTAGAATAATAGAGGTCCTGCATAGGCACGTCGTTACCCTTGGTGTAACCCACGTTGATGCGGGTACCGGTCTTGAGGTTCTTGTTGATTTCGTGGTCAACGTTGACGCGGCCAGAAATACGGCGGAAGTCAACTCCGTAGTAGATACCCTGATTGTCGTGGAACGACAGTGAGTTGTAGTACTTTGTCTTGGCCGAGCCGCCCTGCATGGTAATCTCATACTCCTGCATGCGTCCCAGACGGGTGAGATGGTCCATCCAGTTGGTCTGCGGACGTGAGAGCAACTCGTAGGGGCGATAGTAAGCACCTGCGGGATCGTCGGGATTCATGCCGGCATTGCGGATAGCGTCGCGCTGGTACTCCAGCAGCTGCTGACCGGTCATCGTGCCGTAGTCGTTGTCGTTGGCAAGGCTCGAAACGCCATACTTGGCACGCACACCAAAACGGCTCTTGCCTTCCTTACCGCTCTTGGTCTGTACCAGGATGACACCGTTGGCTGCACGGCTACCATAAACCGATGCGGCGGCAGCGTCCTTCAGCACAGTGATGGACTCGATGTCGTCGGGGTTCAAAGCAGCAAGCGTGTTACTGGTGTTCACCATTTCAGCGTCGTCGCCACCCATCATGGGGATACCATCGACCACCCACAGAGGGCTGTTGCCGGCGTTGATAGAGCTGATACCACGAATACGGATATCAGAGAACGAACCGGGCTGTGCGCTGGTTTGCGACACGGTAACACCTGCCAACTTACCACCAAGCATCTTGTCGAGCGAAGTGGCGGGAATGTCGGCGAAATCTTCGGTTGAAAGGGTAGTGATAGAACCCGTCTTAGCCTCACGGCGCTGGGTACCATAACCTACCACGATCACTTCATCGATGGCTTTCTGGTCGCTGGTGAGCAGAATGCGCATGTTGGAACGTGCGCTCACCACCAACGGCTCCATGCCGATGTAGGTGATGCGAAGTGTGTTCTTGCCTGCCGGACAGGTAAGCGAGAAACGACCTTCGGAGTCAGTAACAGTACCCACTTGTGTTCCGACTACCATGACCGTGGCTCCCACCACAGGCTGGTTATCGTCCTGAGACAATACGGTACCGCTGACTTTCGTCTGTGCCAGCGCCATTCCTATGCTCAGAAACAGGCCGGCCAACAACATTGTTAGTCTTTTTTCCATAAATTCTCTCTCGATTTTATAAATTAAACTATTAAAAAAAGTTCTTTAACCATCCCCCCATGTCGCGGTTATGCATGAAAAAACGCACTATTCGTTGGCATGAGAGCGCAGAAACTATCACTTTGGAAAAATTTACAAGTTTTCACAAAAAAGTTGATAAATTCATGCGCATTTTTCATGTCACCCTGCAAAAATACTGCATTTAATTAACATCAACAAAAAAAATTATAAAAAACATACATCGTTAAACATTTTTTAAAAGAAAATGTTAAAATAAAGGATGATATGAGCGAAAATGGCGCGGAAGTTAACGGAAGTAAGTAGAAGTTAGCGGGAGTTATTCTTCGCCATACTTTTCGGCCATGTTTTTGACTTTGCGGGCCAAATAGTGGCGGAAGTCGTCGGGTGAAAGCACCTCAATATCGTCGGCCAGGCCCAACACAAAACGGCCGATGCCCACAAAACTGCAAACGGGGATATCCAACAGCCACCGGCTGCCACCCTCGTGGGTAAGATAGCGCTCGGCACGCGGATACTCCTCGGTGAGCACGTGGTGAGCCAGCAGCCCCAGCCGCAGTCTTACCTGCTGCTGCTCTTCGTCGGTGAACATAAACACATCGGTGAACATCTGCCGGTGCTGCGACTCGTGGCCCCAGCGCAGGTCGAGCAGCTGCACGCCTTCCATGCGGGCGAGCTTGAAAGTCTTGTTGATGCCGCTCGAAGGCTCAAAACAGCGCACCTCGTTGTTGCCGTTCATCAGCATGAACGGCTCCACGATGCGGTCTTTCTGCGACTGACCGTGAGGCGACGAATAGTTTTTGATGACCACCATTTGCTTGAACTTAATGGCCTGATAGAGCATGCTCACATGCTCGGCGGTGCGGCGGCGCAACTCGTCGTTGGCCAGAATTTTGAAGTCGTAGAAGCGGTCGAGCTTACGCTTGGCACCCTCAACGACGGCATTTCGCACGTCCACTTGCTCCAGCAGCTGACGAATGGTGATGGCCTCGTCTTCGGTGAACGAGATGCGGTCCACCAGCTTCGCAAAAAATGGTGATGAACGGTCGATGCTGTAGCGGCGCCCGCGCTTCTCTATCACAAAACCGCAGTCGCGGTAGAACTCCAGATAGTAATAAAACGTACGGCGCGAAATGGCCGTGCGCTCGCAAATGCGGTCAACGTCCATGTCGCGGTTCTCGATGAGCAGGAGCAGCAGCTCGAGTTGTTTTTCTAGTTTGTCGTGTCGCATGCTTTCTATGGGATGGGCAGAAAATGAGGTGATTGATACGAATGGGACCAACGGGCTGACGGAGGTGTAAGTCCCTGTGGTTCAAGATGTAATTATTTGAATTCGAGCGAAAGTTCCTCGGGCGGCAACAGCGTGTAGCTCATGCGGTGATAGGGCGTAGGGCCATAGGCTCTGATGGCCTCGCGGTGCTTGCGCGTAGGATAGCCTTTGTTGTTCGCCCAGTCGTACTGGGGATATTCCAGGGCCAAACGGTCCATGTAGTCGTCACGGTAGGTTTTGGCCAGAATAGAAGCGGCAGCGATAGAGAGATACTTGCCGTCGCCCTTCACAATGCAAGTGTGAGGCAGCGGAGTCCTGGCCCGCTGAATGGTGGCATCTGGCGCAACATTTCCCTCGGCGCACCCACCCATGATGGCTGGCACACTCTCGACTTTCATACCCAGCGGCGGGTAATAGGGTCTGAAACGGTTACCGTCCACGATGATGGCCTCGGGCCGTAGCCGAAGCTGGTCGAGCGCACGGTGCATGGCCAGGAAACTGGCATTGAGGATATTGATTTTGTCGATTTCCTGCGGAGTGACAATGCCCACGGCCCAGGCCAGCGCGTCGCGCTCGATGACTTCGCGCAGGGCATGACGCTTACGGTCGGTGAGCTGTTTCGAATCGTTGAGCTCATCGTTCTCATAGTCCTTTGGCAGCACGACGGCAGCCGCATAGACGCTCCCAGCCAAACAACCGCGCCCCGCCTCATCGCATCCAGCCTCGGTCAGTTCTTCGTAATAATAACTTTTCAGCATCAAAAATAAATCTTTATCAAAATGAATATTTCTTCCTGCGCGGAGCGAAATCCACCCTTTTTCTAGAAAAACGAAAGCACCGATGAATTATTGCCTGCATTTATGGCAGTTTTATCGGAGCAGAATTTGGGGAAACAAAACGATGCGAAAATCATCTACGGTAATAACACAAAATTTTCTAGAGAATTTGGGCGTAACGTCGCGAGATATTATCGTAACTCACGACATTATTTTCATAACTCACGGTAATAATTTCGTAACTCATGGTATTATTTTCGTAACTCACGGCATTACTTTCATAACTCACGGTAATATTATCGCAACTCGCGGGGCAGTTCTGTGCAAAAGCGTTAAAATGATTGAAAAAGGGAAAGATTTAACAGAAATATTTCGGTTTGTGAACATATTGTGCACAAAACTGCGATTTCTTTGCAGCAGAAAACAGAAAAATCTATAGAAAAGAACCCAAAACAATGAAACCCATGAATATGAAACAACAAATAATTATGGCTTCGAAAGCTTCCACATGGCAATCGGAAACGTCTGCATGGCAATCGGAAACGTCAGCATGGCAATCGGAAACGTCTATCTGGCAACCAAAGGTATCCGCATGGCCATCGAAAGTTTCGGCTTGGATGTCGGAGGCTGCGCAATCGTCCTTATTAACCTTTAAAAGAATGACAGAAACAATGAAGAAATCCATCACCCCTCTCTGCCAATACTACTCGCGTGTACTGGAACGCCCCATCGACCTGCGGCAGACGCTGCTCTTGGTGCAGGCACAGGTGGCATTCGTATTGGCAGCTTTGCCGGCCGAATGTCCGCTGCTGTTGCGGGCAGCGTTCGCGCTATGGTTCGGCTGGAGCGTCAGAGTGTGCAAGCACAGCCTCTGAGCAAAAACAAACCGAAAGCGGGCCTGCAACCTTTGTTTATCAGGTTGCAGGCCCGCCTATAAAAATATAATAGTACACGCGTACATTATATTATAATGGCGCATACGATGTCAGAACATGGCTGCCACGCGTCGGACAGCCGCTACCAGCGTGTCGATTTCCTCTTTCGTGTTGTAAAGGGCAAACGAGGCGCGCACGGTGCCGCTGATACCCAGCCGCTGCATCAAGGGCTGGGCGCAGTGATGGCCAGTACGCACGGCGATGCCAAGGCGGTCGAGCAGGGTGCCGATGTCCAGATGGTGGATGCTTTCCCCGCTGGGTGACGACACGTTGAACGAGACGACGGCATCGTGGTTCCACATCTTCTCTTCGAGAGGCGAAGTGGGGAGGGGGCATCCGTAGATGTGTAGTCCGTCGATGGTTTGCAGCTGTTGCATGCAGTAACGGGTGAGCTCGCGCTCATGGGCTTCGATGCTATCGAAGCCAACAGAACTGATATAGCCGATGGCGGTGGCCAGCCCGTGGGTAGCCACATAGTCGGGCGTGCCGGCCTCGAACTTGAAGGGCAACCGCTCGAAGGTGGTGCGCTCCCAAGTGACTTTGTCGATCATTTCGCCGCCACCCTGATAGGGGGGAAGGCGGTCGAGCCACTCTTCCTTGCCATAAAGCACACCAATGCCCGTGGGACCATACATCTTGTGACCGCTGAAAGCATAGAAGTCGCAGTCCAGGGCCTGCACGTCGATGCGCGTGTGGGGCGCGCCTTGCGCGCCGTCTATCAAGACGGGAATGCCGCGCTCATGGGCCATGCGCACAAGTTCGGCCACGGGGTTCACCGTGCCCAGCACGTTGCTCACATGGGTGATGCTTAGCAGCTTGGTTTTTTCTGTCAGGTAGGCTGCGACAGTGTCGCAGCAAAGGGAATCAGAGTCACAGCAAAGGGGGCCTGAGTCGCAGCAGAGCCTGCCGTCATCGGTGATGGGCAGGTGGCGAACCACAATGCCCCGCTGTTGCGCCTGCAGCTGCCAAGGCACAATGTTGGAGTGGTGCTCCATGTCGCTGACGAGAATTTCGTCGCCCGGCTTCATCTGGCTCTGGCAGAACGAGCTGGCCACCAAGTTGATGGCCTCGGTGGTGCCGCGGGTGAAGACAATTTCCTCGGTCTTGCGGGCGTTGATGAAAGAGCGTACCGTTTCGCGGGCAGCCTCGTGCAGGTCGGTGGCGCGCTGCGAAAGGTAGTGAACGCCACGGTGAACATTGGCATTGGCGTTGAGATACTCCTCGCGCATGGCGTCGAGCACGCAGAGCGGTTTCTGCGTGGTGGCCGCATTGTCGAGATAGACCAGCGGACGGTCATATACCCGGCGCGAAAGAATGGGGAAATCGGCTCTTATTGCTTGCAGGTCGTACATGGCATTGGCATGGGTCTATGGGGCAACATAGTTCATTCTCACTTTCTCGTAGCTCACGGTGCCGTCGGCTTTGACATGCACACGCAGCAGATAGTCGCCGGGGCCGGGGCTGTTGCGCTCGCTCATGGAATCGAGCGTGATGTGCTTCACACCTGCGTAGTCGCGCTCGTCCCACTTGTGCACATGGCCATAGAACACCGTATGAACATTCCATTTTTCGAACTGCTTGAGCAGGAAGAAAGTCTCCTCGCGGGCAAACGTCGAGGCAAACTGCATGGACGACGGGCGGAACAGGTTGGTGTGGGTAAACACAAACGTGTGACGCATCTTCAGGCCAAACTCCTCAAGTTCCTTGCCGAAAAGCGCGCCTTCTTCTATCAGCTCCACCTGCTTCTTGCCAAGGGTGCCGCTGGCTGTGTCGAGAAAGATGAAATGGTCCACAATGTTCTGTTCCTCTCCCACAGTAACGTAAACATCGTAGAACGACGAATGAAAGAGGTTCGACCAGAGTGCCCAGCCGTTGTGGGTAATATCGTGGTTGCCCACAACAGGATAGAATGGGAAAGGAATATCATTGACTGTGTATATACTATTATAGACTGTGTCCTCATAAATATAATTAGACCTGTCCTCACGTTCCCATTCGTCATCATCTTCTCCCACATATATTTCCTTATAGTATTTCCTGGCATATCTCCACTTGTACTCGTCAATCAGAGTGCCCAGATTGATGTAATATTCTGCCTTCGTGTCGGCAATGTCGCCCAAGTGACAATACATCAAGTCGTCGTGGTCGAGTCCAATCTGCAGCATCTCTTGCATGCGCCCCAAGTCGGAGGTGACATGGCTGTCGGCGCCCACCAGGAAGGAGTATTCGCCAGAAGGGGCCAAGTGCTCCCTGAAATCGCCTTTATAAGTGGAATAATAACTATGTGACATTTCCACACGGTCCTCAACGGCCGTACCCGAGACGAGCACACCTATGGGACTTACTTTCTCGCAGGAAATCAGACCTGCGACGGCCAGAATGGCCAACGCGTATGTTTTGATTCTTGTCTTCATGATTACCAAACGTATTTGATTCCTAACCTTCCCGTTGTCTCGTATTTACTGGCCAACTGGCTGATACTGCCTGCCGGGCGCACGGTGAACTCGCCGAAAAGCATCATCTGCTCACGCAGTTTGGCGTAGAACTGCAAGCCCCAGTTGATGTTCCAGTTTTCGTAGTAGAACTCATCGTAATTGCGGAAGAAGAGTCCGATGTTCCACGGGTGCCAGCGGGGACGAATTGTCACGCCGGTACCGAAGGTCATGGTGAGCGGCTCGGAATAGCCGTCATCGTGGAATTGATAGTGAATGTACGATTCTCCCAGGCGCAGGTGGATATAGGGTGTTTCCCACACAACGGAGAGATTGTAGATTTTCTCGTTGGTCTGCCATCGGTTGTAGCGGTTGGCTATGGCACGACCCTCAAAATAGAAATCGGAGAAGCCCCAAGGCAACCGGTAGCCACCCTCTATCCCGATGGAATAGATCTGCTTGCCGAACTGCAGCTGGCCGTTGGAGCTCACATGCCAGCGGTCGGTGAGATGGCGCTTATAGGAGAGTTCCACTCCCACGAAAGCACCCGACACCACGTTGTAACCGCTTATCACGTAGCCAGTGCCTTCGTTTTTGTGCTCCCCGTCGTACTTGTGTACGCCGCAGAAAGATTGCGCATGTAAAGACATTGTTGTCAACAACATCATTACTGTGAATAAATAGTTTTTCATTTACGTTAAGTTGATTTTTTCTAGGCCTTTATTACTCAATACTATTAAACCCCTACTCCACTCCTTTTTTGTTCTTCACCAGATTTTTGTCCGCTTACTTCTCATTTACACAGCTTACAGCCCTTGCATTTGCTTAGCTCGCCACGGAAACGCTTTTCCACCAGATAGTGGAGCCGGTCGCGCAGAGGCTCGAGCTTCATCTGGTCGATGACTTCGTTGATGAAAGCGTTCTGCAAAAGCACCTTGGCCTCATGTTCGCTGATGCCGCGCTGGCGCATGTAGAACATGGCCGCATCGTTG
Organism: uncultured Prevotellaceae bacterium; assembly: GCA_900315565.1. Taxonomy (GTDB): domain Bacteria; phylum Bacteroidota; class Bacteroidia; order Bacteroidales; family Bacteroidaceae; genus Prevotella. Next base: position 58,650 of record OMZS01000026.1, read on the forward strand.
AGCTGACCAACGGTAGAGCCGTGGGCACACTTCACGTCGTCGGCATAGATTTCGAGCATGGGCTGGGTGAACATGCGGGCCTCGCTGGTGGCGCAGAGGTTTTGGTTGGTCATTTGCGACACGGTCTTCTGAGCGCCGTGTTCCACCAGCATCTTTCCGGCAAAGGCCCCCGTGGCCTGCTCGTCGAGCACGTACTTGTAGAGCTCACGGCTGGTGCAGTGGGGCACGCGGTGAGTGACAAGCGTGTTGTTATCTACATGCTGGTGTTTGTCGGCTATCACGCAACCGCTGCAATAGCACTCTGCCCCTTCGCCACTGAGCGAGAGGTCGAGCCGGTTGCGGGTGATGCCGTTGTGCAGGGTAATGACATTGTGGCATACACGGCTGTCGCGCTGCTGGTCGATATACACGTTGCTCACACGCACATTTTTATTGTGGGTTTCCTCCAGACAGTAAAGGTCGAGCGAGGCATTGGCACCGGCATAAGCCTCAATGACCTGGGTGGTAAGGAAGTTGCGGTCGTCGGCAGTATGGTCGCAGAAGAGGATTTTCACTTCGGCCCCTTCTTCCACCACAATGAGCACCCTGCGGTTGACCATCATGTCGGTCACCGCGCGTTGGGCGTTTTGCGGCGGAGCTTTCAGGATGTTGATGACCTGAATGGCGCGATCAACCTTCACTCCCCGGGGCACATACACCAGCAGTCCGTCTTGGGCCAGCATGGTGTTGAGCGCTGTCACCGCATCGTCGCTGGTATTTGCAAGGCGGGCGTAATAGTTGCTCACTATTTCGTTGTGCTCGCGCATCGACCCTACAACGACACCCTCGGGCAAATGACTCTTGGGCAGGGCTTGGTTATAGAAAGAGTCGTTCACCACAAAATAGAGCGAGGTGCTCAGGTTGGGAACGTCACAACGGAAAGCCTCGTAAGGGTCAACGGCTATTTCGTAGCGGTTGAGGTTCACACCGTAGTCGGGCTCGAAGAGTTTCTGCATGTCGGTGTATTTGTAACGCTCCACCTTTTTCGTGGGGAACCCCTGCGCCTTGAAATCCTCGAAAGCCTGGTCGCGAACAGCATTCATCGGCTCAGTGGCGTGACCGAAAATCATCTGCCGCGCCTGCTCGTAGAGTTCTATATATTGTTGCTCACTATTCATAACTGAGAACTGTAAACTTTCATTCGCCAATTGTCAATTATCAATTATCAATTGTCAATTAACAATTACTCTTCGCCGATTTCTTCTTTTATCCAGTCGTAACCGTGCTCCTGAATCTGACGGGCCAGTTCGGGGCCGCCCGTTTTCACCATTCGTCCTTTGTAGAGCACATGCACATACTGAGGACGAATCATTTCGAGCAGACGGTCGTAGTGGGTGATGACGATGCATGAGGTGTCGGGCCGTTGCAGTTTGTTCACACCTTCGGCCACAATGCGCATGGCATCGACATCGAGTCCCGAGTCGGTTTCGTCGAGAATGCTGAGCTTGGGTTCGAGCATGGCCATCTGGAAAATCTCGTTGCGCTTTTTCTCACCGCCACTGAAGCCTTCGTTCACCGAACGGTTGGCCAGCTTCGAGTCGAGCTCCACAATCTTTCGCTTCTCGCGCATCAGTTTCAGGAACTCTGCCGCATTCATCGGTTCCAGCCCTTGAAACTTTCGTTTCTCGTTGATGGCCGCACGCATAAAATTGGTCATCGATACGCCCGGAATCTCTACCGGATACTGAAACGAAAGAAACAGCCCTTCATGCGCACGCTCTTCGGGCTTCATGTCGAACAGGTTCTTGCCGTTGAAAAATGCCTCGCCCTCGGTGACCTCATACAACGGGTTGCCAACCAGCACAGCGCTCAGCGTGCTCTTGCCCGAGCCGTTAGGTCCCATAATGGCATGGGTCTCGCCATCGTTTATCACGAGGTTGATGCCCTTCAATATCTCTTTTTCGCCAATTTTGGCATGCAAATTTCTTACTTCTAACACCTTTATCTAAAGTTTATTTTCTTTTATCTTCAATCTTTATCATTTCTCTTTCATCTCCAGCAGCAGCGAGTCGCAGCTGGAGTAGTTGCGGGCGTTGTCGGCATTAGCCGTGGCGCGCACCAGTCAGCTGTAACTGTTCTGCGAGTGGCCGGCACTGATGCTTTTCGAGATGAATCTCATGCACAGCAATCGTTAGAATGAAATCGTAAACGAACCGCCCAGGATAAACGTATGGCGATTCTTCTTCATGTGTTGTGTCTCGTTAAACGACTCCAAGTCTCCGGGCTCGAGCAGGTTAATCATAGGGACAGATTCCTCGCCCATTGACAGGTCAATAGCTTCTAACACGAATGGTACGGGATTATAGGTCATGGTGTAGGTCTTCCTCGAAAAGTCGTAGTCGAGAAACAGCCTCCACGCGTAATTCTCTTTATAGGCATATGTGAGCGAGAGACCCGTACCAAACTTCATCGTATTGTTTCCTCCCAGGGTAAAGTAATCAAACTCCGCGTTATATTTGTCTGATTTAGGTGTCGCCTTGAAGAGCACATTGTCTTTCATTTCGTCCATCAAATACTCAATGCTCAATTCGCGCTTGCATCCTGTGACGGTGGCATTGAGGTCAACCTCCTGCATGATGCTGCGCCCAACGAGCAGCTTCGAGCCAAGTGCAAATCGTTTGGAAAGCGGCAGGTTGAAGTAAACGCCCAAATCGGCCGAAAACTCTGTCAGATGGTCACTCTTAATGGTAAAGTAGGCATCTTCCATGAGGTACATACCGTCACCGTCGATGAAGCGGCGGAATTCGGCGTCCGATTTGTAGTCATCGCCATAAAGGGACTCCACGAGATCGTTCCACGCATAGCTCTCAATACCATCCCATCCCTTGATAGGCGAGCTGTTCACACGCAGACGTCCACCTACGCCAACGTACTTATTGAAGAAATAGGCACCCTCGGCCCCCACGGCCGTGGAGGCACCGAACCTGAGATTAAGCACATTGTCGCCATCGAAATCAGTCAGTTCAAGTTTTTCCATGCTGAAGTCCAGATTGCTGGAACCGAAGCCAATGCCCATCGACACTGAGAAAAACGACGGGTTGTCGATGATGCTTTTATTGCCACTGATGTCACCGCGCAGCAGGCCGCGCCCTTTAAACAGCCAGTCGCTAATGGCGTAGGCCAGTTCGCCCGACATGATGCCAATGCCCGCACCACTGAGCACATCGCTCACCCAGTGGCGGTTGTTCAGCACACGCATCACACCCGTGGCCGTAGCCACACCGTAGCCTGCCACCGAATACCACGGCGAGCGTGTCAATCCATACTCCTTGTGCAGGATGGTGGCTCCCACGAAGGCTGTTGCCGTGTGTCCGCTCGGCCACGAGTTGGCAGTAGAGCCGTCGGGGCGCATCTCCTTCGCCGTGTATTTGATGGAGTTCACAAAGCCCGCCATAATGCCATACGACAATGCGGTGGAGGCTAAGTAACGTCCCCAGTCGCTACGGCCTTCCACACCAGCAATCTTCAGGCCCGTGGTCATCACCGGTCCGAAGAACTGCGAGTAGTCGTCAATACTTGTCTTGAAATCGGTAATCAGCGTGTGTTTGTTGTCTTTTGTGTTCTGCCTGAACGATTTTTTCTCGCTCTTGGCAATCATACCTGCAACAAACAGCGGCACACCCGCGAATGTCAGGTCATCCATCACCTTAAAAGGCTTTACCCCTTCGTTTGTGCGCATCCATGTCAGCTGGTATTTCTCGGTGGCCATGCTTTCAGCGGCATTCGTCGTCACCGAAGGAAGCATTCGTACTTCCAATTTGGGGTCTCTTGTAGTCAGAATACGTCCAAGAGGCTTTTTAGCGGCAGTCTCCCACTCCATGCTCGGCGCACTCAACTTCAGAGGCTCGCTAATCAAGGCACTGCGTACTTCGCCTGCTGTCCAGTCTGCACTTTCTTCAGTACCTGTTGTTTCTGCTTTCATCAGACTTGCAGTAACAATGGCAAAAACAAATATCAATAAACGTTTCATAATCAACAAAGTAATTTGTCTGTTTTCTTTAATCACTGCAAAGGTACAATTTAGTGAGTAAAAAACAAAAAAGAAAGACCATTTTCTTTTTGTTTTTAGAGCGCAAGTACCTTTGGAAAAGCCAAACGTGCAATTGATTGAGCAGTGCAAGGCTTTACTCACGCAAAGAATGACACGAGTGAAATAACGCCGGAGATATATGAAAACCTCATCCCACAGTGCCTTCGAGCGAAACCGACAACAGCTTCTGCGCCTCAACGGCAAACTCCATGGGAAGTTTGTTGAGCACTTCCTTGGCGTAGCCGTTCACAATCAGGCCAACGGCCTGCTCGGTAGGAATGCCGCGCTGGTTGCAGTAGAAAAGCTGGTCTTCGGAGATTTTCGACGTGGTAGCCTCGTGCTCGAAAATGGCCGTCGGGTTGTGAACGTCCATATAGGGGAACGTGTGGGCACCGCAATCAGAGCCCAACAACAGCGAGTCGCAGCTGGAGTAGTTGCGGGCATTGTCGGCATTGGCCGTGGCGCGCACCAGTCCGCGGTAGCTGTTTTGCGAGTGGCCGGCACTGATGCCTTTCGAGATGATGGTGCTACGTGTGTTCTTGCCAATATGAATCATCTTGGTGCCCGTGTCGGCTTCCTGATAATTGTTGGTAACGGCCACCGAATAGAACTCTGCCACCGAATCATCGCCGCGCAGCACGCACGAGGGATACTTCCACGTGATGGCCGAGCCTGTTTCCACCTGTGTCCACGACAGTTTCGAGCGTTCGCCGCGCAGGTCGCCGCGCTTGGTCACCAGATTGAGCACACCACCCTTGCCGTGCTCATCGCCGGGATACCAGTTCTGCACGGTGGAGTATTTCACCTCGGCACGGTCGTTGACAATAATCTCAACAATGGCGGCATGCAACTGGTTCTCGTCGCGCATCGGGGCGGTGCAACCTTCCAGATAGCTCACGTACGAGTCGTCGTCGGCAATGATAAGTGTGCGCTCAAACTGACCCGTGTTGCGGGCGTTGATGCGGAAATAGCTGCTTAGTTCCATGGGGCAGCGCACTCCCTTGGGGATATACACAAACGAGCCGTCGCTGAACACGGCAGAATTGAGCGCGGCAAAGAAATTGTCGCGATAGGGTACCACCGTGCCCAGATACTGGCGCACCAGGTCGGGGTGCTGCTTGATGGCATCGCCAATGCTGCAGAAGATAATACCCTTCTCGGCCAGTTTTTCCTTGAAAGTGGTTTTCACGCTCACCGAGTCCATGATGGCATCCACAGCGGTATTGCCGCTCAGCGCCAACCGCTCCTCCAACGGAATGCCCAGCTTGTCGAACGTTTTCTCCAGCTCGGGGTCAATCTTGCCGTCGCCTTTGGGCTTCTTGGCCATAGGGTCGGCATAGTAGCTGATGGCCTGATAGTCGATGGGCGGCACGTGAACGTGTCCCCACGTAGGTTCCTTTTGTTCCTGCCAATAACGGAAGGCGCGGAGTCGGAAGTCCAGCATCCACTCCGGCTCGCCTTTCTTGGCAGAAATCAGTCTGACCACTTCTTCGTTCAGACCCTTCTCTATGATTTCGGTATGCACGTCGGTGGTGAATCCGAACTCATATTTCTGCTCGGCCACCTGACGCACAAATTCGTTGTTGTTGCTCATTAATTATACAATTTGGATGCAAAGATATTAAAAAAAACGGTGAAAAGCCTGCACTTTCACCGTTTTTTTAATTCTATCCAACCTGCTGCCAACCACTTTTCCAAGTTCAGCGAACGTTTTTTCGCCAAAATGACCATCGAACGGGGGGAAAGAAATGTATAAAAAGCACGGAAAGTACAACAACCTTTGACTTTCCGTGTCTAAGAAAGACAGCGGACTAACACAGAACAACACGGAAAACAAAACAATCCATGGTGTTCCGTGTCAGTCCGAAACAAAAATCAGAATTTATAGCCGACACCCACCTGCACGGTGTTCTCGAAGCCACCCACATTCAGGAACGAACGCTTCAGCGCATGCTTGAAGTCGAACGTGGCAAAGCACTTTCCGAACGTCACCTGCGCGCCGGCCTGTACACCCACGTGCAGACGCTCGCCCATGCTGCCGTGCCACCAGCCCAACGCACCTCCCTGATAGCGGTCACGTCCGAAGGCCGCATATCGCAGATACGTTCCGGCGTTCAGGTTGATGCCCATTTTGTCGGAGAGGCCGATATGCCACGAAGCCAGCACCGGCAGCGTGGCAGCCCATTGGCTGTACCACCAAGTCTTGTCCTTGCTTTCATTCTCTTGGTACGACAGCACCAGGCGCGGCTGCAAAAACAGGTTCCCGCTGAGCTGAATGTCATACAGCGCACCCACGAAACCGCCCGTATCCCAACCTACATCCTTCGCACTCGAAGTAGAACTGTTCACACCTGCCATCAGCCCAAATCCATTCTGGGCATTCACATTCATTGCCATCAGTGCGACGACAATCATTAAGAAACACTTCTTCATAAGCTATAAAAATACAGTTTATATAAGTTTTATTTATCCGTTTGCGATTGTCCACTGCAAAATATGGGGAAAAAGCCCTACTTGCTGCATTACGTAACGCTTGTTATCACTCTGTCGTTTTTAATTGATGCAAAATTATGGAAAAGAAAACTAAGCGACAAATAAACAGAGTACACTTTGTAAACCCATTATTCGCTTTTCGTCAGAAAACATTGATTTACAACTGCTTGCAGAGATGTACACTTTGTAAACCCGATAGCGTTTATAGCTTATAGATGTTATTATTGAGTGTGGAAGCTCCTTCTTCTTTGAACAATTTCCGATTAATATTTCTTTTGAGATTATTTGTGCGCTGCTTGCTAACCCCCAGTAAAGCCGATAGTTCTCCCTGTGTGAACTGCAACCTAATGAGTGCGGCTGTCAACAATTCCTGTTCTGTTAGATGTGCCTCGCCGTTGTTTAATTTTTCCATGAATTCAGGAAACTCTTTTTGCATTGAATACAAAAAATCATCCCATATCTTCTTAGATGGCTTCTGAACTTTGCCAGCTAACTTGTGGAGTTCCATTATTAAAGGACTGTAAAGCTTTGCTTGCTCAATACTCCAGTTTTCAACTATTGCAGGGGTGCCTTGCAACACTGCGAGTTTTCTTTTTAATTCTTCAACTTCCATCTCCTTTTCGTGTTGAAAAGTACTGGAGTTAATCTGTGATAGTTTCAGGTCTTTTTGTATTTGGTTGTACTGGAAAAGAAGGGTAACATATTCAGCATTTGCCGCCATCAGTTCTTTACGCTTCTGCTCCTTTTGGTGTTTTATATATTGATAGACCACAAAAGTCAACAACAGAACTGCTATCAAAACAGCCCCAATGGCTCTTCTATAATTCAGAGCCTCCCTCTCTTTCTCTTTTGCTTTTCGTTCGTTAGCATTATAATTGTAGAGAGCGTGCATACGTATAATTTCTTCTGACGAGCTGGCAATGCTTGCAGAATCGTTAACGTCGCAATACAGAGAGGCGTATTTTATGGCAGAGTCTGCTATGCCTGCCTTTTCGTAAACAGACATTAATCCTTTGTATGCAGCCTCTTTTTGATTAAAATCGGACAAACTATTAAGTAACTTCCTATAGTAATATTCTGCTGAATCATTCTGATATATAGCCTCGTAATACTGTCCTTTAAGGTAATAATAAATCTCAGCCCCATTCCTAACCCTTCCTGCGGAATCGAATAAATTGCTGTTATTCTCATATTCAATCAAAGCATCTTTGGCTTTGTCATAGTTTTTTTGACGCAGATGCACATCAATCATTACTCCAAGCGAATTCGCTGCATGCTCTTTTGAGCCGATTTCTAAAAACAACCGAGTGGCTTCTTTGCTATAATAAAGAACGGAGTCTAATTGATTTAGCATATGATACGGAAGGGCTAAGTGCTGATAGTAAATTAGAGCAGCGAGTGTATCTTTTGCCCGCCATGCACATTTAACAGCAATCCTCTCTTCCTCAATCTCCAGCTGTGGTGCGCGTTGCTTGTTATAAACGGCGGCCATCTGCCCGTGAATGCGGCTCAGTCGCTTGTAGTCGCAGTCGCTGGCGGTGGTGTCGGCCTGTTCCAGCGATTTGTAGAACATGTCGAGTGCCTGCGGGCTCTCGCCGGCAGTCTCGTGGGCACAGCCCAGCAGGTAGTAGGCGCGCATGCGCTGGTGGGCGTCGCCGTGGCGGCTGAAGAAGTCGGCCAGGCGGCGGGTGCTGTCGATGCTGAGGGTGTCGTACTGGCTGTTGCGCTGCTCGTAGTCGGTGAGCATGGCCTCCATGTGTTTACGCTCAGCGGGCGACACGCAAGCGGTCAGCACCAGTAGCGGCAGGGCCTGGAGAAAAACGAGGCGCAGGAGGACGTTTACTGTTGGCCGTTGGCGGTTGCCGGCTGGCCGTTTATGTCGGTGGAAGTTGCGAGTTGTTTCTTTCATGTCGATTGTTTTTGGGTTATTCCACATGCAAAGATAATCAAAACTTTGGAACAGGCCAAAATTCTCTAGAGAATTTGAAGGTAGCGTCGGAAAATAAATAATTATCTCCCGACAACAAAAAAACATCTCCCGACGCTGCGTAAACTGCGTCGGGAGACGATTATGCAATACGTTCCCATGCGAACGGAAATCCATCGCGAGGAAGAAAGAAACCTTGCGGGTTTAGAGTTTCTGTTCCACCTCTATCTCGGTGAAGGTCTCGATGATGTCGCCAACCTGGATGTCGTTGAAGTTGACGAGCGAGATGCCGCACTCCAGACCTGTAGCCACTTCCTTGGCATCGTCCTTATAGCGTTTCAGGGCATCGATAGGAGCGGTGTGAACCACGATACCGTCGCGCACCACACGGGCCTTGTCCTTGTTGTGAACCTTGCCGTCGATGACCAAGCCACCGGCCACTGTGCCAACCTTGGAAATCTTGAACACCTGCTTCACTTCTATCTCGCCAGTAACGATTTCCTTCTTCACCTTGTCGAGCATGCCCTGCATGGTGGACTTCACTTCGTCGATGGCATCGTAAATAATTGAATAGGTGTTGATTTCCACGCCTTCGCGCTCGGCCAGCTTGCGGGCATCGGCCGACGGACGCACCTGGAAGCCAACGATGATGGCTTGCGAGGCGCTGGCCAGCATGACGTCGTTCTCGCTGATCTGACCCACGGCCTTGTTGATGACGTTCACCTGCACCTTCTCGGTAGAAAGCTTGATGAACGAGTCGCTCAGGGCCTCGATACTTCCGTCGGTGTCGCCCTTCACAATGATGTTGAGCTCGTGGAATTCGCCCAAAGCGATGCGGTGCGACAGTTCGTCGAGACCCAGTTTGGTGGTGGTGCGCAAGCTCTGCTCGCGCTGCAGCTGTACGCGCTTGTTGGTGATGTCGCGGGCTTCCTGCTCGGTTTCCATCACATGGAACGAGTCGCCAGCCGTGGGAGCGCCGTTCAGGCCGAGGATGATGGCGGGTTCTGACGGTCCGGCCTCCTGAATACGCTGATTGCGCTCGTTGAACATGGCCTTGATACGGCCGTAGCTGGTGCCAGCCACAACGATGTCGCCCACCTTCAGTGTGCCGTTCGACACAAGCACGGTGGAAACATAGCCGCGACCCTTGTCGAGGGAGCTCTCGATGATGCTTCCCGTGGCCTTGCGGTTGGGATTGGCCTTGAGGTCGAGCATTTCGGCCTCGAGCAGCACTTTCTCAAGCAGCTCATCTACGCCAATACCTTTCTTGGCCGAGATTTCCTGACTCTGGTACTTGCCACCCCACTCCTCGACGAGCAGGTTCATGTTGGCCAGGTCCTCACGTATTTTGTCGGGGTTGGCACCGGGCTTATCGATTTTGTTGATGGCAAACACCATGGGCACATTGGCCGCCTGAGCGTGGGCAATGGCCTCCTTGGTGGTAGGCATCACCGAGTCGTCGGCAGCAATGATGATGATAGCGATATCGGTAACCTGCGCACCGCGGGCACGCATGGCGGTAAACGCCTCGTGACCCGGCGTGTCGAGGAAGGTGATTTGTCGTCCGTCCTTCAGCTCCACATTGTAGGCACCGATATGCTGCGTGATGCCTCCGGCCTCACCGGCAATGACGTTGGTGTTGCGGATATGGTCGAGCAACGAGGTCTTACCATGGTCAACATGACCCATGACGGTAACGATGGGGGCACGCGGAATGAGGTCGTTCTCGTCGTCTTCCTCCTCGGTGATAGCGTTCTGCACCTCGGCACTGACGTATTCGGTCTTGAAACCGAACTCCTCGGCCACGATATTGATGGTCTCAGCATCCAACCGCTGGTTGATACTCACCATGATACCTATCGACATGCAGGTTCCAATAACCTGGTTTACTCCTACATTCATCATGGTGGCCAGCTCGCTGACCGTCACAAACTCGGTGAGTTTCAGAATCTTGCTCTCGGCCTTTGCTTCCAGGCGCTCTTCCTCGAGTCGCTCCTGAACAGCCTCGCGTTTCTCCTTGCGATACTTGGCACCCTTCTTGTTCTGGTTTTTGTTGGTCAGTCGGGCCAGCGTTTCCTTCACCTGGCGTGCCACATCCTCTTCGTTCACTTCCAGAGGCTTCTGGTTACGCTTGCGGTTCTTCTTGTTGCCACCCTTATCCTTGTTGCTGTCTTTGTCTTTCTTGTTGTTATTGTTGTTGCCGCCAAAGTTTCCGCTCTTGCTGGCAGCCTCAATATCCACGCGCTCGCTGCCAATGCGCACGCGCTTCTTTTTCTTCTCGCCACCCTGTGCGCTATGAGCCTGTGCGGCCTTCTCCTCGCGTTCCTTGCGACGTTCCTCCTTGGTTTTCTTCTTGGGACGTGTGCTCTGGTTGAGCGAGTCGAGGTCAATCTTTCCGAGCACGTTCACCTTGGGCGCATTGAGCATTTTCTTTTCGGCCTTGGTGGTGAACACCTCCTTCGACGGAGATGCCGGTGCAGTGCTGGCAGGACGCTCCTGGCTGGCAGTTTCCTGAGCGGGCTTCTTCGGTTGCGCGGGTTTCTGCTGCTTCTGAGTTTCCGGTTTCGGCTTTTCCTCAACAGCTGTCTGAGGTTTTTGCACCTCTGTCTTCGGCTGTTCGGCCTCAACGGCAGGTGCCGGTTTCTCTGCTACGGGCTGTGCGGGTTTCTCCACCACCTTTTCTTCTTTTCTCTCCACAGGTTTGGCCACCTCGGCCACAGGCTGTTCGGCGGTTTTCTTGGGAGCAGGCTCAACGGCAGCGGGTTTCTCCTTTACTTCTGGCTTTTCTGCAGGCGCAGCGGGTTTAGGAGCCACCGGTTTTTTACCGATACTCGACAGGTCTATTTTTCCAATTTGCTTAAACTGCACACGGTTCTTCTCCGATGGCGTTTCGGCCATCGTCTGCTCGACAGGCTTTGATTTTTTCTCTTTCGGATGTTTCTGGAAGAGTTTTTCGGCTTGCCCCTTCATTTCTTTGTCGCCCTTGAAGGCCTCAACGAGCGCCTCGTACTGGCCGTCGCTGAGTTTGAAGTTGGGGTCGGCCTTCACTTCGCCCAGTTCCTTCTTTTTTTCAAGGAAGTCAACTGCCGTCTGAAGTCCTATGTTCAGTTCGCGTATGGCTTTATTTAATCTAATACTCATCTATTTTGATTTTCGATTTACTGATTTTCGATTTTTCAATTGACTGATACCTATTGACTTGATGACAGAGATTACTCAAACTCAGCTTTCAGCACTTCGAGCAGATGGTCAACAGTCTCTTCTTCAAGGTCGGCTTTTTCCACCAGCATTTCGCGCGGGGCATTGATGACGGCCTTGGCAGTGTCGAGACCGATAGCTTTGATGGCGTCGATGACCCACTGGTCGATTTCATCAGAGAACTCGTCGAGGTAGATGTCCTCGTCGGCCTCGTTGTCATCCACCTCACGGAACACGTCGATGGTGAACTCTGTGAGCATAGAAGCCAACTTGATGTTCAAACCGCCACGACCGATGGCAAGGCTCACCTCTTCGGGCTTCAGGAACACTTCGGCCTTGTGGTTCTCCTCGTCGATGTTGATGCTCGACACGCGGGCAGGACTCAGCGCGCGCTGAATGAACAGTTTGATGTTCGACGTATAGTTGATGACGTCGATGTTCTCGTTGCACAACTCGCGCACAATGCCGTGAACACGACTGCCCTTCACACCCACACAAGCGCCAACGGGGTCGATGCGCTCGTCGTAGCTTTCAACGGCTATCTTGGCGCGCTCGCCCGGCATACGGGCCACGCGGCGAATGGTAATCAGACCGTCGGCAATCTCGGGCACCTCGGCCTCAAGAAGCCGCTCCAGGAACATGGGGCTGGTGCGCGAAAGAATAATCTTGGGGTTGTTGTTCTCGTTGTCAACACGCAGGATGACGGCACGCACGGTCTCGCCTTTGCGATACTGGTCAGCAGGAATCTGCTCAGACTTGGGCAAAATGAGTTCATTGTTCTCGTCATCGACGAGCAGCACCTCGCGTTTCCACACCTGATACACCTCGCCGCTGACCACCTGGCCCACACGGTCCTTGTATTTGTTGTAGAGCGAGTCGTGTTCCAGCTCCAGGATCTTTGAGGCCAGCGTCTGGCGCAGGTTCAGAATGGCGCGGCGTCCAAACTTCGAGAAGTTCACCTCCTCACTCACCTCTTCGCCCACCTCGTAGTCGGGGGCAATCTTCTGTGCCTCTGAAAGCGAAATTTCCTTGTTCTCGTCTTCCACCTCGCCGTCGGGCACAACCATGCGGTTGCGGTAAATCTCAAAGTCACCCTTGTCGGGATTTACAATGACGTCGAAATTCTCGTCGGAGCCAAACAGTTTGGCTATCACGTTGCGGAAACTTTCTTCCAACACGCTCACAAGCGTAGTGCGGTCGATATTCTTCGTCTCTTTAAACTCTTTGAAGGTATCAATCATGCTGATGGTCGATTCCTCTTTTTTTCTTGCTGCCATAGCTTTACTTGAAACTTATTATGTATTTTGTATATTTTACTTTGTCCATCTGGAATACGTGGTCAACATCTTCCATCACAGGGCGCTTAGCACCCTCTTTCTTCACTTTCTCGCTGACGCTCACCGTGAAGTCGTTACCGTTCACCTCCTTCAGAATGCCTTTGTACTTCTTGCCGTCGGCATCGAGCACCTCTACTGCCTTGCCACGGAAGTTCAGGTACTGCTGCACCACCTTGAAAGGCTGTCCGAGGCCGGCAGAGCCCACTTCCAGTTCGTAATCCTCCTCATCGCGACTCAAATGGTCCTCAATATAGCGGCTCAGGGCCACGCAATCCTCAATCCACACCCCATCGGCATGGTCGATTTCAACAACAATTTTGTCATCCTGGCTGATTTCAATGCCTACAAGGAAATAATCCTGGCCTTCCAGCCACTCGTCAACAATGTTTTTTACGACGTTCTTATCAATCATATTACTAACTAATGTGTTATAAAAATGGAATGAGAGGCTTTTCGGAAGCCTCTCATTCCACTGAACGGGTGCAAAAGTACAAATAATTTTGCACCTGCGCAACATTTTTTGAATTTTTCTGCATCCGAGTGTCATTTTTTTCTAACTTTGCACCATGAACACCATTATTTCACCATGGACAAACAAGAAAAACACCCTTTACACAAGTTCTGCTTTTGCCCCGTCTGCGGGTCAAGCCACTTCGTAGTCAGCTCGTTCAAGAGCAAACGCTGCGAGCAATGCGGCTTTGAATGGTTTCTCAATCCCTCGGCCGCCTGCGTGGCTTTTATCCGCAACAGCCGCGACGAGCTGCTCGTAGCCGTCCGTGCTTGCGAGCCCGCTAAGGGTACGCTCGACCTGCCAGGCGGATTTTCAGACATCGGAGAAACCTCTGAGCAGAGCATTCGCCGCGAAGTGATGGAAGAAACCGGACTGGCCATCAGCCAGCCACGCTTTCTCTTCTCACTGCCCAACATTTACCATTTCAGCGGCTTCGACATTCCCACGCTCGACATGTTTTACGAGTGCCATGCCGACGACGGCCAATTGCCTACGGCCCACGACGACGTGGCCGCCCTTCAATGGATGGCCATTGCCGACATCCGCCCTGAGCGTTTCGGCCTTGACAGCATCCGTAAAGGAGTGGAGCAATATATCGCCAGCTTTTAATACTCACCCAGCCCATGGGCCAGCGTCATAAAGCCCGTGGGATAGAAATAGTCGTAGCGTCCGTCGCCGTCTTGGTCGAGCATCCAGATCTTCAATTCCTGTTTCGAAGCTTTCAACGACGATTTTATCCACAATTGTATGCAGTTCTTGTCGGCGGTATAGCTGTATTTGTTCAGCTCCATCGTCATGGTGACGGGTTGCGACGGGGTGAAACCGTTGGCTGCTGTGGCGCCGGCGAAGTAAGAACGCACGGCCTGCATGTATTTCTCGTTGTACTGGCTCAGCTGTGCCCACTCCGAGGCATAATAGTCGGCCGCGCCCACACCCGTGTCCTTGTATTTTTTTGCAATGAAATTCACCATGCGTTTGCTCTCGTCCTTGTCAACAAAAAACTGGTTCAAAGCTGCCACCAGCAGCGCCGGAGCCAAATAAGGCGTGGCGTGCAAGTCGGCCATGCCTTTGGGCAGTTGCAGCTGTTTCAGCTCTTCCACCGATGCGGGCAGGCCGGAGAGGGTCACTTTCACGGTTCCCACGGCGGCATTGTCGTAATTGTAGTAGTCGAACTCACCGTCGCCCACCATGACGGTGGTCTTCGTAAGACCGCTATCGTCGATACCTACGGTTATCTGGCGCACTTCTCCGGCAGGAGCGTTTTCGGCCAAAGAGCCGTCATTGCCAGTCAGCGCGTCGCTGATGCCGGTCACTCCCTGGCTATTGCTGTTTTTCTTCATGCTGTCGGCGCAGCCGCTTAACGGCCCCGAGGCCGAAAGCACCAATGCCGCAGCCATCATTAGCTTGCTGATTGTGTTCATGGTTCTTACTGTTTTAATGGTTATCGTTTTCTTCGCTGTGTGCAAAAATACGCAATCTTTGTGACATAGCCATCCTCTGCGTCATGTTTTTTCTGCAAATGGATTATAGTTGCATACGGCCTCAGTCATCGAGTTCAGTTCCATACACATCGCCCGCGATAGAGCTATCCGCTCGTTTTGATGGGGCCATGGGGCAAGCAGCAACAGCCGTCCTTCGGCGCAAGCCTCAAAATACTGGTGGCCTGGCTTAGAAAACTCATTAAAGCCCCACGAAGTAATGAAAATGATGGGCCAACGGGCATTCAAGGCGGCACGCATCACGGCTTTCTCGCCTCTCGAAATGGCTGGCGACACGAGCACCGCCCCTTGAGCAGCTTTTGCAAGGTAGTAATCCACGCTCTCCGCTATCTCTGCTTCGCTAAACCGCCTTGAAAGCTGCACCTGCTCTTTTTCGGGGTGCTCGAGCAGAAACTGGTTACCTATAGCCGCAAACACATGGTTACCAAACTGCACGCCGAAATGAACCCGAAACAAATCTCTATGGGCCCGGCGAATGGCCAGCCGCCGGGGATTATCTTTCACGTAGCCAATGAGCCTCGGGAGCATGTCGTAGCCCTTAGCGATAAGATCGTTGTAACCGCGCTCAAAAAGAAGCCCGCGCCTGCGGTCGTCGGCTTTCAGCCGCTGCTCAGAAGGAAGCGGCAGCGGAGAAGAGGAAGAAAAGGGAGGCGGAGAGGAGGAAGGAAAGGGAAGCGGCGGTGCCGCTTCATACGGCAAGCCCATATACCCAGAAAAACTCTTGCCTTTGCCCAGCCTTTCGCCTTCTTTGCCCAGCCCTGCGCCTCCATTGCCTTGCCCTGCGCCTTCTTTTCCTTGCTCTGCGCCTTCATTGCCTGGCCCTTTGCTATGAAGGCTTTGCGTAGGCTGAGGCACCGCCTCAGCAATACCCGCCTCCAAGCGCCCCTCTCCTCTATTCCCGAAAAGCTCTCTATAGGCCTTGTTACAGCCCGCTTTAAAGCCGCTCACCACCTGTCCCAGGTGCATTTCTGTTTCTTCCTGCACGAAAAGCACCCCATGCAGGTGGTCGGGCATCATCTGAAAAGCCAGCAGCTTCACCTCCGGGTGATACAAAGGAATTGCCTTCCAGCAGCGGGTTACAGCCTCGCCCAAAGGCGTCAACTTGATATAAGCCCCGTCTCCTTTCGTGCCATTCTCGGTGCCAACAACCAGCTCCCCGAGGACAGGCCTTCGGCCTTCCACAACAAGTGTGAGCATGTATATGTGCTTTCCGTAGTAGTTGTTCTGGTTGCTACGGCGTTTCATAGAAGGTTGTTTCGCGCCAGCAAAGGTGTTTCTCGGTTTCTTTTCATCCATTTTCGTACTTGTTTGCCCTGCTGCCCCCAATTTGAGAGAGCAATAATTAGGATTCCAGTGGCAAAGATAGCTGTTTTCCACGAGTAATCAGCATTTCAGACCAACAAAAACACAACAAAGCAACACAACGGCAAGCTTTTGCCATCGTTCTGCCGTGCTCTGCCTGCCGTCCTGCCGTGCTTTACGTTCACCTTCTCGAAACATAGATTTCTAAAACCTTGTTTTACGCTCAAATTCTCTAGAGAATTTTGGATAATTACCGTGAAATAATTCTCTAAAACCCGATGAGAAGTTTCCAAAACGCGGTACGATTGTGTCAAAACCGCTGTTTCAGGAAAACACAACTTGCTGAATGACAGCGCAAAGCGCGCTTTAGCGTATGTCAATCGCCCTGAGGCTATTGTGCCATTTGGCAAAACGCCCTATCTTTGCACTACCAATACGCATATCAGCAAATGCCAACCGTTGTTTTGCCTGCCCCCACCTCGCAGAAAATCGGTTGGCGTTTGTTTTTTAACCGCTTTTAATTGATCATATTTGCTCATTCCGCCAAAAAGCAGTAACTTTGCACTCGCACAAATAAGTGGCAAAAAGATTGGAGATAATCAATAACACAATAAACAGGAAAAACAATTATGGCAAAAAAAGCTCTGCTGATGATTCTCGACGGTTGGGGAATCGGAAAACATGGAAAGGGTGATGTGATTTTCAACACACCCACTCCTTATCTTGACTATTTGAACGCAGTAAGCGCACACGCACAGCTGCAAGCCTCGGGCGAAGACGTAGGTCTGCCCGACGGACAAATGGGAAACTCGGAGGTGGGACACCTCAACATCGGTGCCGGACGCATCGTCTATCAAGACCTGGTGAAAATCAACCGCGCCTGCAAGGACGGCTCCATCGTGGAGAACCCGCAGGTGAAGGCTGCTTACACTTACGCCAAGGATAATGGCAAAAAACTCCACCTGATGGGCCTGACCAGCGACGGTGGCGTTCACTCTAGCCTCGACCATCTTTTCAAGCTCATTGAGGTGGGCAAGACCTACGGATTGAAGGACCAGACCTTCGTTCACTGTTTCATGGACGGCCGCGACACCGACCCCAAGAGCGGTAAGGGATTCATTGAGCAGGTGCAGCAGGTGTGCCAGCAAAACGATGCCCACATCGCCAGCATCGTGGGGCGTTTCTACGCCATGGACCGCGACAAGCGATGGGAGCGCGTCAAAGAGGCTTACGACCTGGTGGTAGCCGGACAGGGCAAACAAGCCACCGACATGGTGCAGGCCATGCAGGAAAGCTACAACGAGGGCGTTACCGACGAGTTTATCAAGCCTATTCACAACGCCTCGGTCAACGGAATCATTGAGGAAGGTGACGTAGTCATTTTCATTAATTTCCGCAACGACCGCGCCAAGGAGCTCACCATCGTCCTGACACAGGAAGACATGCCCGACGCTGGCATGAAAACCATTCCCGGACTGCAATACTACTGCATGACTCCCTACGACGCCAAGTTCGAGGGACTGCACATCTTGTTCCCCAAGGAGAATGTTGAGGACACGCTGGGTGAATATCTCTCGCGCCAGGGTAAAAAACAACTCCACACGGCCGAAACCGAGAAGTATGCCCATGTGACCTTCTTCTTCAATGGCGGACGCGAGGCTCCCTTCGAGGGCGAGGACCGCATTCTGGTAGCAAGTCCCAAGGTGGCTACTTACGACCTGAAACCCGAAATGAGTGCTTACGAGGTGAAAGACAAACTGGTGGGTGCCATCAACACCGGAGAGTACGACTTCATCGTGGTGAACTTCGCCAACGGCGACATGGTGGGTCACACAGGCGTCTATAACGCCATTGCCAAGGCCGTATGGGCCGTTGACAACTGCGTGCGCGAGGTGATTGAGGCAGCTAAGAAGAACGATTATGAGGCCATTATCATTGCCGACCACGGCAATGCCGACAATGCCATCAATCCCGACGGCACTCCCAACACCGCCCACTCGCTCAACCCCGTGCCGTTTATTTATGTCACCAACAACAACAGCGCCACGGTGCGCGACGGCCGTCTGGCCGACGTGGCTCCCAGCATTCTCCACATTATGGGACTGGAGCAGCCCGCCGACATGACCGGCGAATGTCTTATTCAGGACTAAAAGGGTTCTGCTGATATGGCAAAGGCATGAAGCCTTCATATAGCACAAAAGCCGCGAGAGCATCCCCTGCTTTCGCGGCTTTTAGTGTCATAGCCCCCACAATAATAATCATTTTTTGCATCTACTGGCTGTCTAATTCGATATTTTTTCCTAACTTTGCAAAAACAAACCCAAAACAATCACTTATGACAAAACTTTCATCCACGCTCTCACTGTCATTATTGCTCACGGCTGCCACCACGATGAGCAGTTCTGCTGCTATGGCTCAAGGGCAACAGCCCATGCGAATGTGGTACGACCGTCCCGCCCAGTATTTCGAGGAGTCGCTCCCTATTGGCAACGGCAAAATGGGCGCACTCATCTACGGCTCGCCCGACAACGACAGCATCTATCTCAACGATATCACCCTTTGGACGGGCAAACCTGTAGATAGAAACGAGGACGCGGGTGCCTCGCGATGGATTCCTGAAATACGAAAGGCACTGTTCAATGAGGACTATGCGCTGGCCGACTCGCTGCAGCTCAACGTGCAAGGGCACAACTCGCAGCACTACCAGCCACTGGCCACGCTCCACATTGCCGACCCCAATGCCGGCAAATACACAGCCTACCGCCGCGAACTGAACCTCGACAGTGCCCTCGCGCGCGTGTGCTATAAAATAGGTGAGGTGAACTACGAACGCGAATATTTCGCCTCGGCTCCCGACCGTGTCATCGCCCTGCGCATCAAAGCCAGCCAACCCAAAGCCATCAACGTGCAACTGAGCATCACTTCGCAGGTTCCCCACAGGGTGAAAGCCTCCGAACAACAGCTCGTCATTACAGGCCATGCCATGGGCGACCCAGAAAACTCCATCCGCTTCTGTTCGAACGTGCTCGTGAAACTCAAGGACGGACAATGCCTGAAGAAGGACACACTATTGCAAATAGAGAATGCCACCGAACTGGAGGTATATTTCACCAATGCCACCAGTTTCAACGGTTTCAACCGACATCCCGTCAGCGAGGGCGCACCCTACATAGAGCAGGCTGCCGACGATGCATGGCATTTGCAAAACTATACCTACGAGCAGCTACGCCAACGGCATATCGACGACTATCGCAAATACTTCTGCCGCCTGGAAATGAACCTGGAGGGTGCAACCTTTAACCACGACCGCACCACCGAACAAATGCTTCGCGAATATACCGATGAAATGGGTAAAAACAGAGCTTCGGAAGCCTATCTCGAAACACTCTACATGCAATACGGACGCTATCTGCTCATCAGTTGTTCGCGCACACCCGGTGTTCCAGCCAACCTGCAAGGACTCTGGACCCCCCATCTGTGGTCTCCGTGGCGCGGAAACTACACAGTAAATATTAATTTGGAGGAAAACTACTGGCCAGCCTTCACAGCCAATCTGGCAGAAATGGCTGCTCCGCTCGACGATTTCGTGGCCGCATTGGCAGAAAACGGCCAATTCACCGCAAAAAATTACTATGGCATCAGCCGCGGATGGTGCAGTAGCCACAATAGCGACATCTGGGCCATGACCAACCCCGTTGGCGAAAAAAATGAAAAACCCGAGTGGGCCAACTGGAATCTGGGCGGCGCTTGGCTCGTGAATACCCTGTGGGAACGCTACCTCTTTACTCAGGACACACGCTACCTGCAACAAACCGTACTGCCACTGATGCGCGGAGCATCCGACTTTTGCACAGACTGGCTTGTGAGTAATCCCAACCGCCCTGAGGAACTCATTACCGCCCCCAGCACATCGCCTGAAAATGAGTACGTAACAGACAAAGGATACCACGGAATGACCTGCTACGGCGGCACAGCCGACCTGGCCATCATACGCGAACTGCTTATCAACACCATTGCTGCCGAACAAACGCTCAACCCCTTCGACCGCGCCATTGAGTCTCAACAGCAGACGCTCAGCGCATTGCGGCCCTACACCGTGGGACACATGGGCGACCTGAACGAATGGTACTACGACTGGAACGATTTCGACTTTCAGCATCGCCATCAAAGCCATCTCATCGGACTCTATCCGGGCCATCACCTCACCACCAAAACAACACCCGAGCTTGCCCAGGCCTGCAGGCGCTCACTGGAAATAAAAGGCGACAAAACAACAGGTTGGAGTACCGGATGGCGCATCAATCTGTGGGCACGACTGCACGACAGCCAGCAGGCATACCACATTTATCAGAAACTGCTCACCTACGTCAGCCCCGACGGATACAAAGGTCCTGACAGGCGACACTCGGGCGGCACTTATCCCAACCTGATGGACGCTCATCCGCCTTTCCAGATTGACGGCAATTTTGGCGGCACGGCTGGCGTTTGCGAAATGCTGGTACAAAGCAGCGCGCCGCTACCCGCGCTGAGCGGCAATGCCTCTGAGGTGAAAACCAACGCGGTATATACCATCGAATTGCTGCCGGCCCTGCCGCAGGCATGGCCATCGGGCAGCGTGAAAGGTATTTGCGCGCGTGGCGGACTGGAAGTGGCGATGAAATGGCGCAACGCCAAGGTGGCCGAAGCCGTCATCACCAACAAAACCGATAAACGCGCCAACGTGGTGGTGAAATACAACGGACAGGAAAAGGCCATCGCTATTGATGGAGGCAAGACCAAAACGCTGAAATGACACGTCTGTTAATTGGCATACTGTTAGCTACATGGAGTCTGGCCGTGCCCGCGCAGGACTGGAACATGCACTGGATTCGGGCTGCCTCAACTTGTCCTACTGAACAACTATGGTTCAAGCGCAGTTTCAACTTCAACACCATGCCTACCGAGGTATTTGTCGAGGTGGCCAGTGGCGGGCGTTTTATACTCTACGTCAACGGTCTAAACGTAACAACCCAACTGTTTGAGCCAGGCCGTGCTGAGGACA
Organism: uncultured Prevotellaceae bacterium; assembly: GCA_900315565.1. Classification (GTDB taxonomy): domain Bacteria; phylum Bacteroidota; class Bacteroidia; order Bacteroidales; family Bacteroidaceae; genus Prevotella. The sequence goes on from OMZS01000026.1 coordinate 80,027, forward strand.
GCAACACAATATGTGTGGTGAGATACGACGTGTTGCCGTTCATTCAGCGAGGTTCCAACACCATTGCTGTCTGGTATTCGCCTCTGCCAACCAACAAGACAACAGCAGGGGCGGCCGCTGCCACGAAGGCACCCAAACAGCTTTCGCTAGAACTGTTTGGCAAAGCAGCAGGGCTAAAATTTGCCCATTTCACCGACGAAACGTGGACATGCATGTCGGCATTCGCCCACACCATGAGCAATGGCGACGAAATGATTGACGGGCGTTATCACATCAATGGCAATGCAACACCAACAGCCTTTATGAAACGCGTGGAGCGACTGAACAATTATATGGCCTCAGCCGTGGACAGCCGGCAGAAGGTGGGTTTACCCATGCGCGTCAACCTGATTCACAATTGCCACTTGTGGGAAGACACTCACCTACCCGTACTGCTGCCCGACAGCATTGTCAACACAGCATCCGACAGCAGTTCTGTTGCTGCCAACGACAGCCTGAAAAAAAACGTCACCAACATCGCTGTTTCCCAAAAGCGCCGTTTGGCTGTAGGTTGCGGCGCACAATTCTGGGGGCGCGTGAGGGTGACATTGCAAAAAATGACGGCTGGCGACACTCTTCACATCAATGGGCTGCACTATGTTTGCAACGGCAAAGACGAAGAGCAGGTCTGCCGCCGGTTCACCATGGGCGAGGCGGGCTTTGTCGAGATGGAAGTTCCTTATTACCTAAGCAGCGACAAAATTGTGAGTGTCGAAGCCATGGATGTGCTGCTACCCGACAGCCACTATGTACGTCCCTATGCAGAGGACCGAAACAGCCATCAGCCCGATGAAACCACTGTTTTTTACGACAACGACGAGGACGAAGAAGAAGACAACAGCGAAACCGATAATACCACCAATAGCGTAAACAACGAATAAATATGGAGAGAAATGCTATACAAGAACTGAATGTAGATAAAATGAAAGGTCTGGGAACGGGCAGCTTTCTCGAAGACGATCTCGTGCTGCTCGACGACATGTCCGAAGCTCCCATTCCGCGCGACCCACGGCGTATGAACCGCATTGTGGTAGCGCTTTGTACGCACGGACGCGCTCAATACACCATCGACACACAAGAACAAATGGTGAAGGCCAACGAGATTCTCATCATTTCGGAAGGCCACATTCTCGACAATTTCATGGCTAGTCCCGACCTTGAGGGACTTTGTTTCATTTTAACGGCCAACTTCTTCAACGAAATCATTAAAAACGTGAGCGACGTGTCGGCCCTGTTTCTGTTTTCGCGCTACCATCCGGTAGTTTCGGTATCATCACGCGAAGCAGAAGTGTTCAAAAGCTATTTCGCCATGATAAAAGAACGAACGGCCAACACCGAGAATCACTTCCGGCGCGACGCTGTGCGCACGTTGCTACTGGCCATGTTCTACGATTTGAGCAATGTAATCTACCGTTTGCAACAGAAAAACGACCGACGACAGACACGCGCCGACATTATTTTCACGAAATTCATAAAAATGGTGGAGGAAAACTTCAGAAAGGAGCGCCGTGTGGGATGGTATGCAGAGCAATTGTGCATCACGCCAAAATATCTTTCTGAAACCATCAAGCAGGTGAGTAAACGCACACCCAACGAATGGATTGACAGCTACGTGACGCTGGAAATGCGCATCATGCTGAAAAATACCACAAAAAGCATCAAAGAAATTGCCGAAAATCTGCACTTTCCTAATCAGTCGTTCCTCGGAAAGTTTTTCAAGGAACACGTGGGGATGAGCCCGTCGGAATACAGAAAAAGCTAAAGATAGCCTTGCTTTTTCAAATCGTCGGCCACTTGGCAGAGTTCGTCATACCACTCTTCGCCAAAACGGCGTATAAGTGGCTCACGCAAAAACTGATAAACGGGCAGTTGCAACTCTTCGCCTTTTTTCACGGCATCTTTGCAAACGCTCCACCGGTTGTAGTTCAACCCCACCAATCCGCCCTTGAATACTTTCACACGGATGGGATAAAGCGAGCAGCTAATGGGTTTGCACCAACTGGTTCTGCCCGAGCGAAAGGCTTTCTCAAGTGCACACAAGCAGCAGTCGTGAATGGTTTCGCCTGTATTCTGGTCTTTCAGGTCGGCATAGCACGTAAAAACGCAGTTCTTACCATTCACGATGCTGGTGACAAGATCGCCTTCGGGGTCGGTATAAGCTACACCTTGCTTATCAACAACAGCCTGCGCCGAGGCAGAAAGGTCACTCCACACTTCATCGAGCACATTCTCAATTTCGCCGATTTCATCGAGCGAAACAGGTGCTCCGGCATCACCTTCTACACAGCAAATGCCCTTACACGCACTAAGGTCGCAGCAAAACTTTTCTGTCAGAATATCGGAGGAAACCAACACGTTGCCCACTTGCAATATAGGAAGTATATTATCTTTCATTTGCTTCTTATTCCATTCACAATTTTTCGCCTTTACCTCTTCGTTTCCTCACCATTGAACAGGCTCAATGCCATGCTGGCGTAAATAGTCGTTGCAACGTGAAAACTGATGCTGCCCGAACCATCCGCCACGATTGGCCGAAAGCGGCGAAGGGTGAACCGACTCAAGCACGAGATTTCGTGTTTTATCTATCATGTAGGCTTTGCCACGTGCAAAACCGCCCCAAAGCATATAGACTATGTGTTCGCGCTGGGTGGCAAGGGCCTTAATGGCGGCATCAGTGAAGGTTTGCCAGCCAAGCCTTGCATGTGAGTTGGCCAGATGGGCACGAACAGTTAGCGAGGCATTGAGCAGCAGCACGCCTTGCTCGGCCCAGCGGGTGAGATTGCCTGTGGCGGGAATGTTAATTCCCAGGTCATCATGAATTTCTCGGAAGATGTTCTGAAGCGAAGGCGGAAAAGGTACTCCGTCTTGAACCGAGAAACTCAGTCCGTGAGCCTGCCCTGGCTCATGATAAGGATCTTGCCCGATAATGACCACTTTTACCCGATGAAATGGACACAAATTGAAGGCATTGAAAATGAATCGACCCGGCGGATAGCACGTTGTCGATTCATATTCCTGACGCACAGCCTTAGTGAGCTGCACAAAATAAGGCTTCTCAAACTCGCTCATGAGATGCTCTTTCCACGAAGACTCTATCTGTACGTTCATCTGGTTTGTATTTTTGAATGATGAAAATCTCTTTACTTCGACGAAACCAATGTTGGCGGCTGTAAAATCTTCTCGTATTCCGAAGGACTATTGAGCAACTTGCAGGCTTCGCTAAACATCTTGTCGTAGCGCAGACCTAACTCAACAGAACCTTTCTGATAATAATAAAACGCCACAATGTCGCTTTCTATCATTTCTTTGATGACGGCCTTGTGCTTGTCGAGGTCTTTGCCCAGATTGTGCTTCAGCTTTTTCTCCAGATTGTCAAACTCATCCTTGGCATCCTCGTAGTAGCCCTCAAATTCTGCCATTCGTTTCAGATTTTTCAGTATTTTTTCACTTTCTGGATCATAAGTGAACCCACTCGCTATAACGCGCTGTTTAAACTCCTCGTAGTCTGCGTCGGTCAGTTTGAAATCGCGCGGATTGGCAATCGTTGGATGCGCCAGGTAGTAGTCGAGCTCGTAGTTATAAAGTACGTCGGCAGAATCGCGACTTGAGGCTTGCAAATAATAGGCAAGGTTGGGCAGCGAGTCGGGCTTTACTTCCACATCGGGCTTAATGCCTCCACCATCGCGCACTTCACGACCATTCTTCGTGTAAAACACTTTGGTAAGCGAGTCGGCAACATGCTCGGTATAGCCTCCATGGCCATGCCGGTAGTTGATAGCCTGAATACAGCGCCCGCTGGGAATAAAATACTTGTTGGAGGTGAGTTTCAGGTTTCCGTTGTAGGGCAAGTCTATCGTCATTTGCACCAGCCCCTTACCATAAGTGCGTGTGCCTAGAATCACGGCGCGGTCTAAATCCTGCAACGCTCCACTGGTGATTTCACTGGCCGAGGCCGAATTGCCGTTCACTAGTACCACAACAGGCATTAATGAATCGAGCGGCTCAACTGTCGTCACATAGTCACGGCTCACTTTCTTCAGTTTGCCACGGTTGCTCACCACGTTGACGCCCTTAGGAACAAACATGTTTACAATATGTACAGCTTCCTGCTCTGAGCCACCACCATTCCCGCGAAGGTCAAACACCAGTTTTCTCATGCCCTGCTTTTTCAGGTCGATAAACGCACGACGCACCTCACGACTGCTGTTTTCAGTGAAACCACTCAGCAGAATATAACCTATACTGTCGTTTTGCAGGCCATAATATGGAATAGTAGGATTCTGAATCTGACGACGGGTAATCTTCATTTGCATTGTCTTTCCCGTAGAAGGGCGTTTGATTTTCAGAAGAAAACTAGTACCAGCCTCGCCCCGCAGATGCGAACTCACATAGCTCACGTCCTTGTCAATCATCGACTCATCGTCAATACTCAGAATGATATCACCCATCTTGAGGCCTGCCTCTTGCGCAGGATTTCCCTCATAAGGTTCGTAAATACGCACACGCTTGATGCTTGAGTCGTAGTGAATGGTCGAGCCTATCCCCGCATATATGTTTCCCGTAAAAATACTCTTCAAATCTTGCATTTTTTCTTCGGGATAATACTCCGTGTACGGGTCAAGACTCTTCAACATCGCATCGATACCTGCGCCAATAGTCTCAGCAGCATCAAGCGTATCAACGTAAATCATGTCCAAGTTCTTGTAAATAGTATTAAACACTTCCAGATTCTTGGCCACCTCCAAATGATGGTCTTTGTTCTCTTGTGCCGCAGCCGGCATCACTACCGCCAACAGCAGCAAAAACGTTAGTTTCCTTATTTTCATTGATGCAATAGTTCCTGTCGAGGTTTTCTTGTATTTATAATGAATTTATCGAATAAAATAAAGGCTGTCACCATATTTTTCTGCAAAATTACACTATTTTTGAGTACAAACTAAATTTTTTCGCAAAAAAATTTGGTCATTTCAGAAAAACGACGTACTTTTGCATCCGCAAATCAGAAATGATTGTATTTGCTTCAGTAGCTCAGTTGGTTAGAGCACCTGACTGTTAATCAGGGGGTCGTTGGTTCAAGCCCATCCTGAAGCGCCTTAAAAATCAAGGAGTTACGAG
>OMZS01000015.1 GCA_900315565.1 uncultured Prevotellaceae bacterium
TACCACAGATTACGCAGATGTCACAGATTTTGGGGCTGCGCACCAGCTATTGCTATTTCGCAGATTCTCTTTTGAATTTCTCTGATTTAGGCTGCATGCAGCAATCTGTGCAATCATAATAAACCGCAACTTGGCTGCTAGAATCGACAGAGAATCCATGAAATCTGAATAATCTGTGGTCGTTTTTATATATGCGAAACTTAAATAACTTTAAACAATTAATAAAACTATGGAAAGATTAGTGATTAACTCATACGATGAGTTTGCTGCACACTTGGGAGAAGAACTCGGTTGCTCTGAGTGGCTTGAAGTCAGTCAGGAGCGCATCAACCTGTTTGCCGATGCCACCCTCGACCATCAGTGGATACACGTTGATACCGAGCGCGCCGCTACCGAAAGCCCCTACAAGAGCACCATTGCTCACGGCTATCTGACACTGAGCCTGCTGCCCTACATGTGGGATCAGATCATTCAAGTGAACAACATCAAGATGCTTGTTAACTATGGCATGGACAAAATGCGTTTCGGCCAACCCGTCATCACTGGCAGCCGTATCCGCCTAGTCACCCGACTTCACAATATTCAGAATCTTCGCGGCATCTGCAAGGCAGAGATTGACTTCAAAATAGAAATTGAAGGCCAGCGTAAGCCTGCGCTCGAGGGCATCGCCTCGTTCCTCTACTATTTTATTTGAGTGGGGAAACGTCTTTTCGGCATTACTTACGAGCACATTCACACAAAACGAGGAACTACACCCAATTTGGTTAGTTCCTCGTTTTGTGTTGTGTTTGTTCCATTTGATTATCCTTCTTTTTCTTCCTCTTTCTCCTTGCCGTAGGTGTCCTGTTTCAGTTCTTCCACAAACTGGCTGATGCGGGCAAGTTCGCGCGGAATGCGTATATTCTGAGGGCAATGAGGCTGACACTGGCCACACTGTATGCAGTGGTCGGCCTGGCGCAGTCGGGGCACGGTGCGGTCGAGCCCAATCAGATAGTTGCGCCGCTGCCGTCGGTAGTCAGGATCTTGAGCGTCTTGGGGCAACAGTCCTTCGTTCTTACATTTGTTGTAGTGTACGAAGATGGCCGGAATGTCGATGCCGTAGGGGCACGGCATACAGTATTTGCAGTCGTTGCAGGGAATGTTCTGCAGTCCCACCAGCTTGCGGGCGATGTCGGCATGAAGAAACTCCTGCTCCTCGGCGGTGAGGGGCTGCAGGGGGCAGTAGGAGAGAAGATTGTCCTTGAGATGCTCCATGAATGTCATTCCGCTCAATACGGTGAGCACGCCTTCGGGCGTTCCTGCATATCGGAAAGCCCACGATGCGACACTCTTCTGTGGGTCGCGCTGTTTGAGTTCGCGCATGAGGAACTGTGGAAGGTTGGCTAGTCGTCCGCCGAGCAGGGGCTCCATGATGACGGCGGGAATGCCCCGCTTTTGCAGTTCGGCATAGAGATAGCTGGCGTCGGTGTTGTCGCTGTTGATTTCGTTGGCGAAATCCCAGTCAAGGTAGTTAAGCTCAATCTGCACAAAGTCCCACTGATATTTGTCGTTCATGGAGAGCAGGTAGTTGAACACGTTGACATCGCCGTGATATGAAAAACCGAGGTTGCGGATACGTCCGGCCTTGCGCTCCTCTACAAGATAGTCGAGCATGCCGTTGTTCACGTATCGTGCGTTGAAGGCATCCATGCCTCCACCGCCGATGCTGTGGAGCAGGTAGTAGTCGATGTAATCCACTTGCAGCTCTTTCATGGAGTTGTGGTACATTTCGATGGAGGCCTCTCGCGTCTGCGTGTCGGGGCTGAAGTTCGAAAGCTTTGTGGCCACGAAATATTTGTCGCGCGGGTAGCGGTGGAGGGCAATGCCGGTGCAGCGCTCCGATTGACCGCGGCAGTAGGCAGGAGATGTGTCGAAATAGTTCACTCCGTGCTCAATGGCGTAGTCCACCTGGCGGTTGATCATCTCCTGGTCGTATTCTTCTTTGCCTTCTATCTGCGGCAGTCGCATCATGCCGTATCCCAAGAGCGACACATGGTCTTTGTTCTTGGGATTGTCGCGGTAGGTCATCTTGCCCGTAGGGGGCTCCACCTGTTTCTTGTAATCGTCTTTGATTTCTTCCTCAGCCTTGCTTTTGCAGCCGGTGAGAGCTACGGTAGCGGTGGCTGCGCCTGCCCCGAACAGTTTCAGGAATCGGCGGCGCGATATGTTTTTGTCTTTCATTGTTTTGTCGTTTATTGAACTTACACTTCCTTGTGTACCTCGTGTCCTTCCACATAGATGGCAGAGAAGGGACGGGCAGGGCACAGATTCTCGCAGGCTCCGCAGCCTATGCAGCGGCTTTCGTTGACGGCGGGCACATAAGCGCTCTCTTCGTCATCGGGGTTGGAGGGCACCATTTCGATGGCTCCCACGGGACAGTGGCGGGCGCAGTTGCCGCATTCCACTCCGTCGGTCAGCGGTATGCAGTTTTTCTTTATCCACACGGCATGTCCGATTTGGGTGCTCGACTTCTGCTCTTTGGCTATGTGATGGATGGCTCCGGTGGGGCATACGTCGGCGCAGCGCGTACATTCCGGGCGACAATAGCCCAGCTCGTACGACATGACGGGCTGCATGAAGCTGCTGAGGCTGTTGGAAGGCCGCAGCACTTGGTTGGGACATTCCGACACGCACAACTGACAAGCCGTGCAGTGCTGAGCCATGTTTCGTGCGCTTACTGAGCCTGGAGGAGTGATGGGAGTCTGACGCTCGGGAGCCACTTTGTCTTCGATGACGGCCAGTCCGCCGTCCACTTTTTTCTTGTCCTGAGCCATGGCAGCCGTGGTGGCCAGGGCGGCACTCAGCAGGAACGAGCGTTTGCCAGCATCCACACTGCTGTCTGTGTTGGCTGCTTTGCCAGCATTGTCTGAATTGTTGTCAGCTTTGGCAGAAGCCTTTGTGCTTTTATAGCCGCCAACGTAGCTCAGTGCGCCGAATTTGCACTTGTCGATGCAGTTGCCGCACACCACACAGCGGCTGTAGTCCACCGTGCGCGTTTTGAAATCGATGCAGGCAGCCTTGCAGTTTTTGGAGCAGAGCGAGCAGTTGCGGCATTTGTCTTCGTCGAAACGAATTTTGAACCACGAGAAACGGGCGAAGAAACTCAGCACCGTGCCCACAGGACAGATGGTGTTGCAGTAGGTGCGTCCGTTGCGCCAGGCCAAAATGCCTACCAGCAGAGCTGTGGCAACGGCAACGATGAGCACCACTCCCATGGCTGGTACCAGCACTTCGGTGCGATAGAAGGCGTAGCTGTCGATGAGCTCGGCAACGGAGGCGAGCAGGTTGTTGCCAAATTTCCATATAGGCTGAAAAATCATGGTGGCAATGCGCCCGTAAGCAGAGTAGGGAGCCAGCAGCTGTACCACCGAGCCGATGCCGGCAGCGATGGCTACCACCATGATGCCGAGCATGGTGTAGCGCAGCCACGAAATGGCCTTAGAGTAAGAATACTTGTTTTTCTTTCGGCGCAACCGGGCCACCAAATCCTGGAAGATGCCCAGCGGACAAATCACCGAGCAATAGATGCGGCCGAACACCAAAGTGAGCACCAACAGCACCAAAATGATGACGACATTGAGTGCTAAGACTGCTGGCAAAAACTGCACCTTCGCCATCCATCCCAGCCAGTGGTGGAGTGTTCCTGTGAAATCGAGAAACATCAGGGTGATGCCGACGAAGAAAATAGTGGCCAGCGTGATTCTGAGTTTTTTTAGCATAGTGTTTTTGTATTGAATTGTTTAAATTTTAAAAGAGGAGAGTGGCGAGGGGAGAGAGAATGTCTTTCAGTTAGAGGACTAATGTCCGTTACCTCCCGCTACCTCCCGTTACCTTCCACTACCTCCCGCTAACTTCTGCTCTCGGTTGGTGATAGCAACGATGCCAATGCTTGCCTCGTAGAGCAGCCAAATGGGGAGAGCCACGATGCAGAGCGTCAGCGCGTCGGTGGTAGGTGTGATGATGGCAGCCACGATGATGATGACGACCACGGCGTGGCGACGTGTCTTGCGCATGAAGCTGGCTTTGAGTATATGCATCATGGCCATGAGCCAGCACACTACTGGCAGTTCGAACACAACGCCCATGACGAAACTCATGCCGATGAGTGTGTCCATATACGACTGTAGCGTGAGCATGTTCTGCACGTCGGGGCTCACCTGATAGGTGCCAAGAAAACGCACCGTGAGTGGAAAGATGAGAAAATAGTTGAGCAGCGTGCCCAAAACAAACATCACGTAGGATGCTCCCACAATGCGCGTGGCATAACGACGTTCGTTGGCATAGAGCGCAGGCGACACAAATCGGAACAGTTCGTAGAGCACGTAGGGCGAGGCCAACAGCAAACCAGCATAGAGGGCAGTCTTCATGTGAATCATAAACTGCTCAGTAAGCCCCGTGTTCATCAGGCTGATGCTGAACGGCTCTACGCCCAACAACCTGTAGCTGACAAACTGGCTGCTGCGCGGAGCGAGCACAATGGCAAACAGTTCTTCCTTAAAGCAGAAAGCCGCCATGCCCAGCACCACCGTGGCTATAGCCATGCGAATGATGCAGCCGCGTAACTCGTCGAGATGGTCCCAGAATGTGCTGACCGTCTTGTCGGGCTTGGCCGATGCTTGGTCGGAGGGCGACGCAGGGCCCTGATGCTCTTTCATTGTTCTTTGGGAGTGTCTTTCTTGTCGTCAAGCTCCTTCAGGCCGTCCATTTCGTTCATGCCTTCCTTAAAGCTTTTCACTCCTTTGCCGAGCCCTTTCATCAGTTCGGGAATCTTACTCCCGCCAAACAGGAGCAGAAAGACCAGCGCAATAAGAAGTATTTCTTGTGTGCCGAGTCCCATAAATAACATTTCGTTCATATTTCTTCTTCTTTTTGTCCTTCTTCTTTGGGGGAGGCGTGGTTCATGCGGTGAAGCACGTAGTTCATGGCCTCCAGTCCGATAAGTACCAGTAGGGTGGCCACTGCGGCCAGCATATACATGCCTGCGCCGCAGGTAAGGCCGATGGCTGCCGTCACCCATACGCCTGCTGCCGTGGTGAGTCCTTTCACAGCATGTTTCTGTATCATAATGGTGCCAGCGCCAATGAAACCGATGCCCGACACCACCTGGGCGGCAACGCGCGACGGGTCGAGGCGAACGGTGCCCACCTGCAACACCTCGTTGAACCCATACATCGACACTATCATAAACAGTGCGCTGCCCAGCGCCACCAGGAAGTGAGTGCGAAATCCGGCCTCCTTCGAGCGGTATTCACGCTCCAGGCCAATGGCTCCGCCAAGCAGAGCCGCAACGAATATTCTCAGTATAAAATCCAGTGTCATATCTTCTCCGTTTTTAGATACTCCTCACTCCCAACTCAAGCACTCCTCACTCTATCACCATGGCTCCGCTATAGCTGATGGCCTCGCGCTCACGAGAGCGCACATAGACCGAAGCCTTTCCGTTGTCGAACACTTCGATGGTGTAGAGATACTGGTCTTCGTTGTTTTGAACAAACAGCACCACGCTCGTAAGTCCGGCCTTGGGGTGAGTCACCTGCTTTTCGGCTATGCGCTCGCTGAAGTTGAGTCCTTTGCCACCGCCGTAGGGAATGTTGTAGGCCCGTCCGAAGTAGGGCAGGTAAGAATAGAGCGAGTCGCCCTGCACTTTCACCTCGTAGCCGTAGTCCAGATGCTTGGGCACGCCGCGCTGTGGATACATGGTGTTGACATTAATCTTGAAGTGCAGGTTGCTGAGATTGCGCTGCACGGCAGCAGCCACCATTGCCTTGCGCTCCTGGCGCGAAAGCCCCGACGCCGACGTGGAGCATCCCGCTGTGAGTACCAGCATGGCGAGCAAGGCTCCAAGAGTCAGGCTGCAGACAATGTGATGGCATTTTTTGTTCATGCTGTTGAGGCTAATGATGGGTTAGTAAGTTAAGATGTTTCCTTGTTCGCTACAAATTTACAAATTTGTTTTTTATTTTCCACCGCTTTTGCTGGATTTTTGCATTCTGCTGACGTTTTTTTTGAGTTATTGTTAAAGGATGTGCGTTTTTTGTAGTATTTTTGCAACGAGAATATACACAAAAGCTATCAGCTTGTAGCTAAAAACAACTATCTATCAAACAAACGACAAACATGAAGAAAATGATGATTGCCGCCATGGCACTTCTGCTGACCAACTGCTGCATGACGGCGCAGGAGGTGCGCACACTGCCTCAGCCCACTACGGGCGAAGTGAAAATGACGCTGATGGACGCGCTCAGACAGCGCAGTTCCGAACGCGAATTCGACTCCAGCCGAGCCGTAGATGACCAGACGCTGGCCAACATCCTTTGGGCCGCCTGCGGCATCAGCCGCCCCGAGAGTGGCAAGATTACTGCTGCGTCGGCCATCAATGCGCAAGACATTCAGGTTTATGTCTGCACGGCGCAAGGAGCATGGCTCTGGCAGCCCAAGGAAAATGTGCTTCAGAAAGTGTGCGACAAGGACCTGCGCAAGGCTATTGCCGCGCGTCAGGAGTCAGTGGCTGCGGCTCCAGTGTCGCTGGTTTTAGTGAGCGACCAAAGCAAGTTTGGCGGTCGCGGCAATGGCGAGACGTATGGTTGCATGGATGCAGGCTACGTGAGCCAGAACATCTATCTGGCCTGCACGGCCATGGGGCTGAAGACCGTGGCGCGCGCCATGATGATGAAGGACGATGTGGCCGAAGGACTGAAACTGAGCGAAAACCAAGTACTCATGCTCAACCATCCCATCGGTTATTAAAGGCTGTGCCCGCTTGTGGGCAACCCCGTGTCGTGGAATAGAAACGGGGCTGGCTCATTCACAAAATTATCTCCCGAGGATACACCAAAATTTTCTAGAGAATTTTAGAGTATCGTCGGGAGATATTTTTCTATTACCGTGAGATATTTTTTTATTACCGTGAGTTAATTTTCTATTACCGCGAGATAATTTTCTCAATCGTGGTTTCATACAAAACAAAACAGAGCCTGGCAAAGCGTCTTGCCAGACTCTGAGTGGTAGATTCCTCTGAAAAGATTGTTTTACTTCATCTTGAACTTGTGCGGGTTGAGCATGTTCTTCGGGTCGAGGGCAGCGTCGAGCTCTTCCTTCGACATGAGGTTCTGCTCAAGCACAATGTCGTACACCGAGCGGTTGGTCTGCAGGGCTTCCTTAGCCACCTTGGTGCAGGTCTTGTAGCCGATGTAGGGGTTCAGGGCTGTGACAATGCCAATGGAGTTCTTCACCATTTCGTAGCAGCGCTCCTTGTTGACGGTGATGCCCAGGATGCACTCCTCTACGAGGGTGTCGATGGCGTTCTTCAGCCAAAGCAGACTCTCAATGAGGGCTTCGGTGATGACGGGTTCCATCACATTGAGCTGCAGCTGGCCAGCCTCTGCGGCAAAGCTTACGGTGGTGTCGTTGCCGATAACCTTGAAGCAAACCTGGTTGACTACCTCGGGAATAACGGGGTTCACCTTGCCCGGCATGATGCTTGATCCAGGAGCGCGCGGCGGCAGGTTAATCTCGTTCAGACCGCAGCGGGGGCCAGAGGCCATCAGACGGAAGTCGTTACACATCTTACTGATCTTAATGGCCAGGCGCTTCAATGCGCTGGAGTAGCTCACGTAAGCACCGGTGTCGGGAGTGGCCTCCACGAGGTCGGCTGCCGAGACGAAGGCTTCGCCGGTGAGCTTGCTCAGGTTGGCGGCGCAGAGCTTGGCAAAACCGGGCACGGCATTCAGACCAGTACCGATAGCGGTGCCACCCATGTTGATTTCGTGCAGCAGTTTCACGTTGCGCTCCAGATTGAGGATTTCCTCTTCCAGATTGTTGGCGTAGGCGTTGAACTCCTGTCCGCTGGTCATTGGAACGGCATCCTGCAGCTGGGTGCGGCCCATCTTAATGATGTCCTTGAATTCCTCGCCTTTGTAACGCAGGGCGCTGATGAGGCCAGTGAGGCTGGCAACGAGGCTCTTGTTCATGCGGATAAGGGCCAGACGGATGGTGGTGGGATAAACGTCGTTGGTGGATTGTCCGCAGTTGCAGTGGTCGTTGGGATAGCAGTGCTGGTAGTCGCCCTTCTCGTAGCCCATGATTTCGAGTGCGCGGTTGGCAATCACCTCGTTGGCGTTCATGTTCACCGAAGTTCCGGCACCGCCCTGCATCATGTCGATGGGGAAGTTCTCGTGCCACTTGCCGTCGATGATTTCGCGGCAAGCCTGGCTGATGGCGCCTGCTATCTCGTCGTTGATCACGCCCAGTGAGTGGTTGGTCTGCACGGCAGCCAGCTTCACGTATGCAATGGCGATGACATAGTCGGGATAATCGCGCATCTTCTTGCGGGAGATGTGATAGTTGTTGATACCACGTTGTGTCTGTACGCCGTAGAGTGCGTCGGCGGGTACTTTGAGCTCACCAAGGAGGTCGCTCTCAACTCTGAATTTCTGTTCTGACATAATACTATTTTTATTTTACGATTTTTCTACAATTTTACAATTTTACGATTTTGGGTGTTGGGTGTTGGGTGGTTGGTGGTGGGTGTTGGGTGGTTGGTGTTGATAATCACCTTTCACCCGTCACCTTTCACCCGTTCTTGTTTAGAACATCGGCAGCTGCCAGATGTAGCCCACCGAGATGCGGTTGGTGCTGTAGTCGTCCACACCGTATGCTTTTGCGCGGTCTGTGTAGCTGTAGTGACGGCCCACATAGGTGAGGAAGAAGTGCAGGTTGCTGTTCTTCAACGGATAGAATTCAACACCAGCGAGATAACCTAAAGCTGTGCGATACTTGCCTTTTTCAATCGTACCGTTGGCTTTGGAGAATCCTTCGTTCTCGAGCATTCCCTTGACAAAGAAGTTCCATTTCGGGTTGAAGCGATACTGGGCTTTCATAACCAGCGACAGATACTCAGCGTCGTTCTGGTGTCCGCCATGAGCGTTGTTGCCTACGATGCTTGAAACGATGCCCTCGCGGTCAATGCCTTCACGCATGTACATCACATCGAAGAATGCGTCGAAATTGTTAACGGTAACCTCGTTGCCCAGGGCAATGTAATGGCTCTGATTGCCTCTGGCCTGACTCATCAGTGAGTAGCTCCAGCGTGTTTTGAACACACCGCCGAAATCGCCGTTCCAGTTGGCTGTGTAAACCAGGGGCACCTTCGACTGTTCGTAGCCATCGCCATACATGTCGCTCATGCTGCCGCTGCGGCTGTCGAGCACTTGCAGCTGCAACTGGTGGCTGGGGGCAAGCTGGAACTGGAAGTTGGCACCGGTGAGGAAGTTGCTCATGTAGTCAACCATGTCTGAGTATTCGTAAATCTCAATGGGGTTGAGGTCAAATTCAATACCACCATAGGCAGCACATTGCTTACCAAGGAACATGGAGAACTTGTCGTTCACGTTGACACCGATACCGGCCACGTCGATCGATGATGCAGGCATGTTGTCAATGCCGTCGGGAGCGGGCGAGTTGTTGCGGTTCAGACGCTGACGCCAGCGGAAAGAGAATGTATCGTTGATGTTTCCTTTTGCCTCAATACGAATCTGACGCATGTTGAACTTGGCATTCTGGAAGTCACCGTCGGCCTGATTAATGTCGAAACTGTTGTTGAGGTTCAACAGGAAATGGAAATTATCCTGTTTCTTCTCAATCTTAGTGACCTTCTCGAACAGAGATTCCTCACCTGCAGCAGCATCCTTATCCTGCTGTGCCATGATGGTTGCAGGCACAAAAAGCAGGGCTAAAAACAATATCTTCTTCATAATAAATAGATTTGGTTAGGTGATTGACTTTTGATAGGCTTAACTGATTAATACTTCTTGAAGTATTCCTGAATCTGCTGCCAGTCGTGAGTCTTGGTCAGGGCGAGCATGAGCAGCACGCGTGCCTTCTGCGGATTCAGATCGAGAGCAGCCACGAAATGATATTTAGCGTCGTCAACCTCACTGTTCAGACAGGTGGGGCCTGTGGGGCAGCGCGAAGAGCGTACAATCTGAATGCCGCTGTTCTGAGCCTTCTCGGCTACAGTGAATACATCCTTGTAGAAGTTACCGTCGCCTACACCAGCCAGCACGATGCCGTCGAACTTGGCGTCAACAAATGCCTGCATGGGCAGCGGAGAGCAGTTGGCATAACCGTAAACGATACCTACGTTGGGAAGTTTGTCCAAGTTGGTGACATCAAACTCCGACTTAGTGGTATGCAGGTTGTTGGGTGTCTGCAGCATGTGAGCCTCGCCGTTGTAGATGTAACCGATGATGCCTGAGGGGCCTCCTTCGAAGGTGTCGCAGTCAATGGTGTGGGTCTTAATGACGGTCTTGGCGTCGAGCAGCTGGTTGTTCATACAGCAAATCACACCCATGCCCTTGACGGCAGGTGAAGCGGCAGCAGCCACGGCATTGTAGAGGTTGGCGGGACCGTCGGCACTGATAGCTGTCGAGGGACGCATAGAGCCGGCCAGCACTACGGGCTTGTCGCTCTTAACGGTCAGATTGAGGAAGTAAGCGGTTTCTTCCATGGTGTCGGTTCCGTGGGTGATCACCACGCCGTCGTAACCTTCCTGATTGAGCAGTTGGTTAATGCGCTTGGCCAGTTTCAGCCAAACCTCGTTGTTCATGTCCTGTGAACCGATGTTAACCAGCTGTTCGCCGCTCACGTCGGCAATGTCGAGCATCTGGGGAACGGCGTCGATGAGGGTCTGAATGCCCACCTGACCAGCGCTGTAGGCAGACGATGTGGAAGATTTGCTCACACCGGCGATGGTACCGCCAGTAGCGATGATGCGGATTTTTGGCTTAGCCACGATGTTTACTGAAACCAACAGTGCCATGAGCACCATAATGTTACGCAATGTTTTCATAATTTTTTTGTTTAAGGGTTAGTAAATATAAGGTTGTTTGAAATTAATACAGGAATGTAATGATAAGATAGCCTACTCCGATAGATACAAAGGTGGTGATGAAGCCCGACAACTGGAACGAGTGGTTGAGCACATACTTGCCGATGCGTGTGGTGCCAGTGGTGTCGAAGTTGATGGCTGCCACCTCGGTGGGGTAGTTGGGTATAAAGAAGTAGCCGTTCACGGCGGGGAACATGGCCACCAGTGCCAAGGGAGGAATGCCCAAGCCGATGCCCAAAGGATAGAGCGTGCGTACGGTGGCGGCCTGTGAGAAGAGCATGATGCTCATGAAGAACAGAGCCACGGAGAAGAGGAACGGATACTGGGTGACGATGTCGGCGATGTGGGACTTGAAGAACTCCAGGTTGCCGTTGAAGAAGGTGTCGCCCATCCAGGCAATACCAAAGATACTTACCATGGCATTCATGCCGGCGCCGAACACATTGCCCGTTACGGCCTTTTTCACGTCGGCCTTGCCAACAATCAGGATGAGGGCGGCAATCGACATCATAATGATCTCAATGCACTCAGGCATGGCCAGTGTGGTTTCCTTGCCGTCAATAGTGAACGAGGGCCGAAGCGAGGGAACACTACCGAACAGCACAACCAGGAACACACCCAGCAGGAAGGCCAGTACCGAATACTTGGCGCGCGGGTTGGGGTTGCTTTCCATTTGTTGCATCTTCTGTGCTTCGGCATCAGGATTGATGAGGCCTTCGCGCACGCGGCGCTGATACTCGGGATCGTCGTCAAGCTCCTTGCCCACGCGGTTCTGCACAAACGACGATACAAGGATGGCGATGAGCGATGCAGGAATACACACCAGCATGATGTCCTTCAGCTCAATGCCTTTGCCGCCCAGCAGGTCGGTGCTGATGATGGCGGCGGTGGCTGCCGAGACAGGGCTGCCCGTAATGCCCAACGAGGCAGCAATGGTTGCCACCGTCATGGGGCGCTCGGGGCGTATTTTGCTGTTCTTGGCAATCTCAGAGATGATGGGGAGCAGCGAGTAAGAAGTGTGAGCTGTGCCTGCTACCAGACAGAAAAGCCATGTGGTGAGCGGGCCATAATAAGTAATGTGGTCGGGGTGCTTGCGCAGAAACTTGGCAGCCAAGCCCACCAAGTAGTCGAGTCCGCCAGCGGCTTGCAGGGCAGCGGCTGCTGTGATGACGCTCACAATGATGAGCATCACGTCGATGGGCAGCTTGCCAGGCTGAAGGCCGAAGAGGAACACCAAGATGAATACGCCCACCATGCCGTAAATACCCAATCCGATACTGCCCACACGGGCACCAATAAAAATGAGCGACAGCACGATGGCCAATTGAAGAAGAACGATTGCCGTTACCATAAGTGTTTGTTTTTTAAGGTTAATGTCAGAGTGTTATTCCGACTCAAGGTTGGGTTGTCCGAGGTTTCTCTTGATGCAGGTTTCGTTCATCAGAGTCTTTCCAGAGACCTAAGGTTAAAGTTACAAGGTTGGGTTTTAATTTCGTTGGCAAAGATAGAGCATTCTTTGCAAAGGTGATTTACAAATTTGGGAACAAAATTTGCAAAAAACGAACTTTATGGCTTTTTTGCCTCAAAACACTCGAAAAAAGGTCTTTTTTTTATGAAAAATGAGCGTTTTCAGCACTTTTTTTTGTATCTTTGCGGTCACAAACCATGTGTTTGATATGCATGTCTGTCAGCTTGTTTTTTGCCAATGAGTGTTCAAATTTACAATCTTCCAGAGTTTGCCGAGCAGCACTTCGTGTCCGATATTTATGGCGCTTCCGTAGCCTTCTTGGACATGAACCAGGACTTCGTGGAGCGATTAGGGCAGGAGCCTGTGATGGTGAATTTCTATGGCGTGGTGTTGATGATTTATGGTACTGCCGACTATAGCATAAGCCGACATAAGCTGAGCCTGTCCATGCACGACATGATGGTGATTCCCCCACACAGAACCATTGCGCATCTGGGCTGCTCGCCACGTGCGGCAGCGGTGTATCTGCTGGTGGAGGCAGGCTATTTTGAACAACTACTCAAGATGGACGACAACCTGCGCGGCACCATTCCGCTCGAGATTTTTGAAATTCACCCTATCTTCCATTTAGACGAGTCGAAAGCTTCTGAGCTCTACGACCACTTTCAGCAAATACGCAAGGCCATTCAGCAACCACATATATATAAAGATGAGATGTTGAAATATCAGATTCACATTTTGCAGCTTTTCCTGGCTGAGCAGCTCTATGGCGACAACGTGGCTACCCACGACCTGAAGCACAAGGAGAACATCTTTAAAATCTTTATGTATCTGGCTGCCCAGAACTACCGCACAGAGCGGCAGGTGAAGTTCTATGCCGACAAACTCAACATCACCACCGCCTATCTGTCGCGCACCGTGCGCGAAATCAGCGGCAACACCGTCTATGGCTACTTGTCGAGTTTCCTTTACAACGAGGCGTGCCGTTTGCTGAAAACCACTTCGAAGACCATCGGCGAGATTGCCGATGAGCTGTCGTTCAACGATCAGTCGGCTTTCACCAATTTCTTTAAGCAGAAAGCTGGCATGTCGCCGTTGGCCTACAGGGTTAAAAAGTAATGAAACGAGAAGTCTTGCTCTACCACCTTGTAGCCTTCCTCGTTGTGGCCATCTGGGGAAGCACCTTTGTATTTACCAAGTTGTTGCTGGTCAGTGGACTGTCGGCTGCCGTGATTTTCTCTCTGCGCTTTATCATAGCTTATGTGCTGCTGCTGGTTTTTGCCCTGGGACGCAAATCGTTTCGCTGGTGGGCCGACTCTTGGCGCGACGAACTTTTGATGGCGGCGCTAGGGCTGACGGGTGGCTCACTCTACTTCTTGGCAGAAAATTCGGCCATGAACTATACCACCACTACCAACACCTCGCTCATTGTTTGCTGCTGCCCTGTGTTCGCGTCGCTGCTCATCGGTGCGTTCTATAAGTCCGAGCGTATGAGGCCCCTCCAGGTGGTAGGCACATTGCTGGCCGTGCTCGGTGTAGCGGCAGTGGTGCTCAATGGCCATTTCGTGCTCCATCTCTCACCTCTCGGCGATACGTTGGCATTGGTGGCCAACCTTTGCTGGGCAGTTTATTCGTTACTGATGATACCGGCCAACCAGCGCTACGATGCGGTGTTCATTACGCGCAAAGTGTTTTTCTATGGGTTGGCCACCATGATTCCCTATTTTCTGCTTTATCCGGAGCAGCCCCCGTTGCAGGTACTGCTGCGCCCCGACGTGCTGCTCAATCTGCTGTTTTTGGGTTGCGTGGCCTCTATGGCTTGTTTCCTAGCCTGGACGTGGGCAATGGACAAGCTGGGTGCCATTGTTACCACCAACTATGTGTATGTCAATCCGCTGGTCACTATTCTTTTTGCATGGTGGCTGCTCAACGAACAAATCACCCCTTGGTTCCTTTTGGGCACAGTCCTCATTCTTGGCGGCATGTATTTAGCTGACAAGAAATAAAAGGATTAGGAACAGGGGTGATGAAGTGGAGCTGTTATGGGCAAAAACGGATGTAGCTGCGGTCGTCGAAGGAGTGGCGGCCGTGCATGAGGCCTTTTGTGGCCTTGAAGCGGTTAATGCAGAGTGGGTCGTCGGCCAGTTGGCAGGCGAGCTGCTGCTCGCTTTCGGCGAGGGTGGGGCAGAGAAAGGGGTAGCCATCGGTGGATAGGACAATTTCATGGGCCAGACTGACATCAAGGATACGTACTTTGCCGATGGGCATGGGGAAACCGTCGATAACGGCGAAGGTCTTGTTTTGGTGCTGGCAACTGTCGATGAGTACGGGCAGAATGAAGTCGCGCCCGTAGTCGTGCTGCTGAAAGTCTTCTATGTGTTTTCCTTGCATGAGCTGCAGGCGGATGAAGGCGCTACGCATTTCTGCCACGGGCTGCTCGTAGGGCTTGGGATTGTCGAAAAAGGTTCCGTCAACCAGACATTGGCAATCGCCTACAAGCCATAGTTCTTTGCGCTCCTGGCTGTAGATGACGGCGCTTGCGGCCATCCTTTCGGTGGGCTGTTGGAGTAGTTTTTGCATGTCGGCTTGCATGCGGGCGTAAACAAAGTGGATGTATTGGGTGATGTTGTGGCAGAAGTGCTGACAGTCGGTGTCGGCGGGCATGGACTCGATGTACTGGCGCACAAGCGTCATGCAGTACTGACCGTTGCTCATGGTGGGGTGGAAACGGTGGCTACTCTTGCTGGTACTGCCGTCGATAACGGCTATGAAGTTATCGGTGACGACGATTGCGTCCTCGTTGGTCTGCTGGCTTATCTTGCCTGTGCTGCTTAGCTCTATGATGGTCACTGGGTGATGGGTGATGGGTGTTGGTTGATGGGTGATAGGTGTTGGGTGATGGGGAACGTTGATTGTTGTAGAGTTGGCCGATGAGGTCGGGGCGTCCGATGCGCCGCAGGGCTTGCTCTATGTTGCGCCTCTCCTCGGGCTTGTACCAGAAGAAGAACTGGCGCTGGGCCTGCTTATCGCGTGGTGACTTGGCGCTGAACACGGGCTCCAGGGTGTAGGGGTCGTAGCCGGTGTACCAGGTTTCTGTGCTCACAGTCATAGGGGTGGGGGTGAAGTCCTGCACTTGCTCCAGATGGAAGTCGAGTGCCTTGGTCTTGACGGCCAGTTCGGCCATGTCGGCTTCGGTGCATCCGGGATGGCTGCTGATGAAGTAGGGAATGATTTGTTGGCGTAGGTGTTCCTCGCGGTTGATGCGGTCGAAGATTTGCTTGAACTGCTCAAACTGTTTGAACGAGGGTTTGCGCATGAGTTTCAGCACGTTATCGCTGGTGTGTTCGGGTGCCACTTTAAGACGGCCGCTGACGTGGCGGCAGATGAGCTCGCGAGTATATTGACGGGCGGTCTGGTTGGCTTGCTCGTCTTTGCTCTGGTGGAGCAGCAGGTCGTAGCGCACGCCGCTGCCAATGAAACTCTTCTTGATACCAGGCAGCGCGTCAACGGCATGGTAGATGTCGAGCAGGCGGCTGTGGTCGGTGTTGAGGTTGGGGCAGATTTGCGGATGAATGCACGACGGGCGTTTGCATCGTTCACAAATAGACTTGTTGCGGCCTTCCATGCCATACATGTTGGCCGAGGGGCCTCCGAGGTCGGACAGGTAGCCTTTGAAATCGGGCAGTTGCATCACCTGACGCACCTCTTTTAGGATGCTCTCCTTGCTACGGCACACTATGAACTTGCCCTGGTGGGCGCTGATGGTGCAGAAAGCGCAGCCTCCGAAACAACCGCGGTGGATGTTGACCGAGTGCTTAATCATGTCGTAGGCGGGTATGCGCTTGTTCTTGTATTTTGGGTGAGGCAGCCGCGTATAGGGCAGGTCGAACGAGGCATCGAGCTCGGCAGTGGTCATGGGAGGGTAGGGGGGATTCACCACAGCGTAACGTCCGTTCACTTCCTGAAGAAGCCGCTGGGCGTGAATCTTGTTGGACTCTTCCTCGATATGACGAAAATTCTCGGCTTGGGCTTTCTTGTTGCGCAAGCATTCGGCGTGGCTGTGGAGCACAATGTCGTCGGGGGTAATGCCATTGGGAATGTCTTCTTTGTCGGCAAGAAAAACGGTTTGGGGAATGTCTTTAATCTCACGGATGGTTTTTCCGGAGGAGAGTTCGTTGCACAGACGGATAATTGGTTTTTCACCCATGCCGTAGATAATCAGGTCGGCCCCCGAGTCGTAGAGAATGCAGGGGCGCAGCTTGTCCTGCCAGTAGTCGTAGTGGGTGAGTCTGCGCAACGAGGCTTCTATTCCGCCGAGCACCACGGGCACGTCGGGATATAGTTGTTTAAGTATTTGGCTATATACGATGGTGGGATATTCGGGGCGGCAGTCGTGCCGGCCGTCGGGGCTGTAGGCGTCTTCTGAACGCAGACGGCGGGCGGCGGTGTATTTGTTCACCATGGAGTCCATGCAGCCAGGGGCAACGCCAAAGAAAAGGCGCGGGCGGCCCAGTTTCTTGAAGTCGCGAAAGTCGCCATGCCAGTCGGGCTGCGGAACAATGGCCACGCGCCACCCTTGCGACTCAAGAACGCGACCAATGACGGCGGCTCCGAACGATGGGTGGTCAACATAGGCGTCGGCAGAGAACAGAATGACGTCGAGTTCATCCCATCCCCGCAGCTCAACTTCTTTTTTGGTAGTGGGAAGCCAGTCGGTAAGTTGCAGATTACTCATCGGCTGGCTCTTCGGTGCCGAGCTTGCTCTTCCAGTCGATGAAGAGCAGCACCAGGTTGTGCAGGCCCAGGGCCTTCATGTTGTTGTTGTAAATGACGTCGAGGCAAAGGTCGAGCAGCTCCTTGTCGGTTTCTTGTTGCGACTCGAGCATGGAGCGTACGTTCATTTTGAGCTTGTCGAGCACACTCTCGTCGATAATGCCATTGCTGTCGATGAGATTGCGCAACAGAGCGTATTTTTCGATGGTTCTCAGGTGCTGGTCAGTAACGTTGATGCTTCGTGTGCCCGAAGCGTTGGCTTGAATTTTATACATGGTTTGAGGTTTGGTTTTTTAGGAGGTTTTGAGGGTTGAGAAATGCTATTTCAGTAGGAAATCCATCATGGCGCGCATGATGAGGTTGCGTTTCTGCTGGTCGATGATGCACTCGAAAGGGAATCCCAGGGAGATGGTACGGAAGTCCTGTCCCTGATAAGCCACACAGGCGGAGGTGCCGTTGGAATAGTTGAGCACATTGAAGCCGCCTTCCACGGGGCCAATTACGTCGGTGGAGGTGGCTGCATAGTGGTACTCGTTGAGTGTACGGTAGAACTCGGTGGTGAGTCCCATACCCGTAACGGTGTTGATGCTGTCCCCCCGGTTGATGCCCTCGAAGCGTAGCTTCAGCCAGTTGGCCAAGAAACGCTGTTCTGCTTCATTGCGCATGTCCGAGCCGATGTAGGCACCGCTCACCATGAGCCGGCCATGACGGTCGTTAAGGTAGTTGATAAGCTTTTGCTGCATGGCTTGTGGGAAAGTCTTATACATGTAAAGCGAGTGCCCGTCGTTTTTCTCAAGTCCCCACAGCAGGTCAACGGCGTCGTAGTCTTTCAGTTTGATGCGTCCTTCCTGCACGGCCTCGTCCGATGCGCTGGCAATGTTGTACTTCTGAGCGAAGTTGATGGCCTCGGCGTGGGTGGTGACGTAGTTGAAGTCGTTTCCGGCAATGAATTTTCCCTGCAAGTCGGCATTCCAACCTGCTGTGCGGCCATAGGATACGCCCGGGTCGGCGTTGATGTCGAATCCGCGCACGGAGTCGTTATCGACGATGGCGGGTGCTGAGAGCCGGTTGAAGCCGTTGATGACGAGCACTTTCTGTGTGGCACCAGGTTGGCATGCTGCCGAGAGCACCTCGGTGGGGAAACTCTCGCCGCCCTTGTTCACGGCTGTCACCTTGAAGTTATACACCACGCCCGGTTGCATCTTTTGGGTGAACGACGTACCCTTCAGGGGGCGCCCGTTGTCGAATCCGCCGCTGCCGACGGCTGTATAAACCATGTAGTAGGAGGGTTTTGCAGATTTCTCGTTGGGGTCTTTCACGCCTTTCCAGCTCAGTTTAGCCTTGTTCTTGCCTTTTATGTCGATGCAGAACTGGGTGGGCGGCAGCGGCTGAACGGTGTATTTGTAGCCATGAATACCATTGATGTATTGCAGCAGGGTTTTGTAGAGGCTACGGGCTAGAATGAACTTAAAGTTGGGGTCGTGGCCAAACTTCATGTCCTCGAAATTCTGGTGCGACAAAGTTTCGATGATGGCCGAGGGAACTTCGGGCAGGCGGGTCTCCGAGTAGTTGCGGTCCCATAGATAGCGTTTGTTCCAGCGTCCGAAGACGGCCTTGATGTCGTTGGTGGTGTTGTCGAGCAGGTGCTTGGCCAGATCGTAGGATGCCTGCCGGGTAATGCCCGAGCCCAGCTTGCCGTCATTGAAATTGGTGGTGCAGATGGCCAGCGAGCCGATGATTCCGTTACGGTCCTTGGCCACTCCGGCGTCGCTGTGCACGGCGAGCGACAACTCAATGGGAACGTTCAGACCCTCTTTGTTGGGCACGTAGATGGAGCCACCGGCCAGCCAGTTGGTCATGAGCGAGCGCACGTTGATGTCGTCGCCATAATCGTTCTGTCCGTTCTTGGTGCTGTAGTATTTGTAGGGAGTGCCAGCCCACTGGGCGTAGTAACGGGCGCCCTCGAGTGTGCGGGGCAGCCCACTGGTGGTTCCGCCGCGCAAAATGTTGCCCATGCCACCTCCGAATCGTACGGCGTCGGTGGTCACCGTGCCGCTGGTCTTGCTATAGTTGGTCACCACTACGCGGTTGTATTCGTTGCAGCCCTGGTCGAAGTCGAAGGTGCCCAGATACACCCAAGTGCCGGCGCCCATGCGCTGGTTGACCTGAAACTCAGTGCGCTCACCTTTATGATAGACAATGTATTGAGCGTCATCGATGCTCCGCTCGGTGGTTTGGTAGCTCACGTAAACGGCGTATCGTCCGGCCTCGGTGATGGTGGGCTGATAGCTCACTTCAGATGAGCGTGCCTGCTGGGCAATGGTCTCAATCTGACGGACGGTACCCGCCGTGAAGGGGTTCTCGCCATCGATGTAGTAGCCTATGTGTTGAGCAAATCCTGGTAGTTTTGATTGAGTCCAATCTTTCTTTGTGTTGACTTCCAGATAGTTGGGAAATTTCTTCTCGTCGTCGTTGTCGATGATGATTTCGTTGCGCTGCCAGTCGCGCTCACGGGGGGTAAATACGGTGGCTCCAGCATTCTCGAGCATGGGAATGAGGTAGGGCACAACGATGGTTTGTGTAAACAAGTCTTCGGTGGTGCGGAAGAGGTCTGGCCGCTGCCATTGCCATTGAGCTTTCTCCTGGTCGTAGTATCTTCCGTGGCTGGCCCAAAGTGCGATGTGCCTGTTGGCCAGGCCGTTGCTGATGGTGATGGGCTTGGAAATGTTTTTCACCCACTGGTTTCCATTATAGTCGGTGCCGCCCAGAAGCACGGCCTGTTTTTCTTGTGCGGTGATCTGAGCGGCCATAAGGCATCCCAATATAACGAATGCAATTTTTTTTCTCATTTAAATATCTCCTATGGTGAAGTTTTCGGGCTTTTTGCCCTTCATATCCTTGAAATAGAGTTTGATGTCTCTGATGTCCTCCTCAATGTTTCCAGTAGGCATTACCGTTTTTGTGCATTTGATGAGCCTTTTCTGGTAATCCACTCCGTAGAGCAAGATGGGCAGGTTGGCTTTCCACGCAATAAAATAGAATCCCTTTTTCCAATCGGGATTCTTCGAGCGAGTGCCCTCGGGGGTGATGCACAGGTGGAACGTGTCGGCTTTCTTGGCCGTCTCGGCCAGATTGTCGGTCATGCTGGTGTGCTTTGAGCGATACACCGGAATGCCTCCCAAATGCTTGAAGAGCGGCCCCAGTGGCCAGAAAAACCACTCTTTCTTCATCAGGAAGTTGATTTTCAGCCCTTCGGCACCGGCATAGGCCTGCCCGAGCAACATGTCCCAGTTGCTCGTGTGAGGTGCCAGGCAGATGATGTATTTGTCGGGATGCTCAACGCTGATTTCTTTTTTCCATCCCAGATGCCGATATAAAAGCCATCTACAGAATTTTTGCCACATGACTGTTATCCCAGATTACCTATTTGGTCGATGATTTCGTTCACTTGCTTGTTGAAATCCTCGGTCAGATGCTTATAATAAACCTTTGGTTCCATGCCCGGTTCGGGATGCGAAATGCGGCGCACGTAGTCGTCGTTGATGCTAAGAATGGAAGTCAGTAACGCGTTCACATTGTCTTTGTCGGGTTTCCCGCTATACAATGAAGCAGCCACACACTCTGCAAACAGGTCGCTGCAGATGTTGTTGATAGTCTGTTTCAAATCCTTTTTGTTAGTCATCATTTTAAGTTTCCTTTCATTCATTTTGTCATTTCTACTGCACAAATATAGCAAAAATCTCGGTAACGGCAAGCGGTTTGGCGTTTTTTTTCTCGCAATTATCCTATTTTAGCAATTTTTCTTTCTCTTTCTTGGCAGAAATGGTTAATTTTGCATCGTTTTTTTGCAACTTGCCTCGAATGTGGTGAAGCGTAAAAGCCAGAATCAGAAAAACCAAATACACAAATAATTTCAATTAATAGTAACACAAAACAAATTATGGAAAAAAGTGCATTGCAAATCCAAAGAGCCGCCTACCAGCCCAAGCTGCCCAAGGCTCTTCAGGGTGCAGTAAAGGTAAAAGAAGGTGCTCCTACTCAGAGCGTGGATAACCAGGAAGAAATCAAGCGTCTCTTCCCCAACACCTACGGAATGCCCCTCGTGGAGTTTGTTCCCAGCGAAGAGAGTAACGCATGCTCCATCAATGTTGGCATCATTCTCAGCGGCGGACAAGCCCCTGGCGGACACAACGTCATCACAGGCCTCTTTGATGCCGTGAAGCGTCTTAATCCCGCTAACCATGTCTATGGATTCATTCTTGGCCCCGGCGGACTGGTGGACCACAACTATATGGAGCTTACAGCCGAGCTCATCGACGAGTACCGCAACACAGGCGGCTTCGACATGATTGGCTCTGGCCGCACCAAGCTCGAGAAGACCGAACAGTTTGAGAAAGGCATCGAGATTATCCGCCAGCTCAATATCAATGCCATTGTCATCATCGGCGGCGACGACTCAAACACCAATGCATGCGTGCTGGCCGAATACTATGCTGCCAAGAACTACGGCGTGCAGGTGATTGGCTGCCCCAAGACCATCGACGGCGACCTGAAGAACTCGCAGATTGAAACCTCGTTTGGTTTCGATACCGCCTGCAAGACCTATTCAGAGCTCATCGGCAACATTGAGCGCGACTGCAACTCTGCCCGTAAGTACTGGCACTTCATCAAGGTAATGGGCCGTTCGGCCAGCCACATCGCTCTGGAGTGCGCCCTGCAGACTCAGCCCAACATCTGCCTCATTTCCGAGGAGGTGGAAGCCAAGAACATGTCGCTCGACGATGTTGTTGACTACATTGCCCAGGCCGTGGCCGCTCGTGCAGAAGACGGTAACAACTTCGGTACCGTGATTATCCCCGAGGGTGTCATCGAATTCATTCCCGCCATCAAGAAACTCATTGCTCAGCTCAACGACGTGCTCGCATCGCCCGAGGCCCAGAATCTCGGCCGCTCAGAGCAGGTGGACTTCGCCAAGAGTCACCTCACTCCCGAGAACCTCGCCGTGTTCAACTCGCTGCCCACCGACGTGGCCCAGCAGCTCGCACTCGACCGCGACCCCCACGGCAACGTACAGGTGTCGCTCATTGAGACCGAGAAACTGCTTGCCGCCATGGTAGCCACCAAGATGGAGAAGATGAAGAAAGAAGGTAAGTTTGTGGGCAAGTTTGCTACACAGCACCACTTCTTCGGCTACGAAGGACGCTGCGCAGCCCCCTCAAACTTCGATGCCGACTACTGCTACGCACTCGGTACCAGCGCCGCCATGCTCATTGCCAACGGCAAAACGGGTTACATGGCCATCGTGAAGAATACCACAGCTCCTGCCGACCAGTGGGTGGCTGGCGGTGTGCCCATCACCATGATGATGAACATGGAGCGCCGCGCCGGCGAAATGAAGCCTGTCATTCGCAAGGCTCTCGTCGAGCTCGACGGCAAGCCCTTCAAGGCTTTTGCCGCCATGCGTGACCGCTGGGCCCGCGAAACGGCTTACGTTTATCCCGGCCCCATCCAGTATTGGGGACCCACAGAGGTGTGCGACCAGCCCACCATGACCCTCGCACTCGAGCAGGCAAAGTAATCGTTTAGAGTGGAGAGATGCGAGCTCATAACTCTCACCATAGCTCGTAACTCTCACCTTACATAAAACAATGACCCAAAAACGCCGCCAACCCAAGCGCAAGCGCGCCAAGAAAAGTATTTCAGGCAAATACCCCTCCTGGCCGTGGTGGGTTGGCGGCGTTTTGGTTGTTGCTCTCTACGTATGGGCTTTCTATGCCTTCTTCGTCAGTCCCACGGGCTTCCGCTGGCGCGCCCTCTACGGCGACGCCAACTACCCCGACGGCTACATGATTCACGGCATTGACATCAGCCACTACCAGGGCGAAATCGACTGGGACAAGCTGCAGAACGCTACCATCGAAGGCTACCCCGTACGATTTATTATGATAAAGGCTACTGAGGGCAGCAGCCAACTCGATGAGAACTTCAACGACAATTTCTATCAGGCTCGTGAGTACGGATTTATACGTGGCGCCTACCACTTCTGGAGCAACAAATCCTCGGCCCGCGACCAGGCCTATTATTTCCTAAAGCAGGTACACCTGGAAGAGGGCGACCTGCCACCCGTGCTCGACATTGAGCACAAGCCCCAAGACCGGAGCATCGAGGATTTTCAGCGCGACGTGCTCACATGGCTTCACATTGTGGAAGACAAGTACCATGTCAAGCCCATCATCTACACCTATTACAAGTTTAAAACCAAGTATCTGAGCGGCCAGCGCTTCGACAGCTACCCCTACTGGATAGCCCATTATTATGTAGATAAAGTGGAGTACAAAGGCAAATGGAAGTTCTGGCAGCACACCGATGCCGGCCATCTGCCTGGCATCAAGGGCGATGTGGATTTCAATATCTACAACGGCAGCTATTACGACCTTCGTCAGCTCACCATAGGCAATAACGATGCCTTCAATAGGTTCAGATGAAGATAGTAAGGAGTTGTTGGAAGTTAACAGCCTCGGCTGTGGAGTTAACGGACATTAGTTCTCTAACAGATTAGGTTATTATCCGTTAACTTCCGCAATTTTCCGTTAACTTCACGAGCCGCAGGCTCACTAATTCCCAGCAAGTTTCGCTGCGAAACATGAGTAGTTTTACGGCTGTGCTGTTGTGGAATTTTCGCTATTTCGGCAAATCGTGCCAGGGGGAAGAGCATTTTTTGCTGAATTGTTTGTGTAAAAGTGGTTTTTTTAGTACTTTTGCATCCGACTTTTCAGAAACTGAAGTAATTACTTTAAAATCATTATATACAGATGAATGTATCCTACAAATGGCTGAAGGAATATGTTGATTTCAGCCTTACTCCCGAAGAAGTGTGTGCCGCGCTGACTTCCGAGGGTCTTGAAGTTGGCGCGCTGGAGGAAGTTCAGAGCATCCGCGGCGGTTTGAAAGGCCTCTATGTGGGCAAGGTGCTCACCTGCGAGGCCCATCCCAACAGCGACCACCTGCATGTCTGCACCGTTGACCTGGGCCGTGAGGAGGCTTCGCAGATAGTCTGCGGCGCGCCCAACGTGGCTGCCGGTCAGAAGGTGATTGTGGCCGACCTGGGCTGCGTGCTCTACGACGGCGACAAGGAGTTTCTCATCAAGAAGTCCAAGCTGCGCGGCGTGGAGTCGTGCGGCATGATTTGCGCCGAGGACGAAATAGGCGTGGGCAGCAGCCACGACGGCATCATTGTGCTGCCCGACGATGCACCTGTGGGCCAGCCCGCGGCCGAATACTACCATCTGGAGAGCGACTGGCTCATCGAGGTGGACATTACCGCCAACCGAGCCGACGCGCTCAGCCACTGGGGCGTGGCGCGCGACCTGTACGCCTGGCTGGTGCAGAACGGCTACCCAACAAGCCTGCATCGTCCCGACTGCGAGGCCTTCGTGGTAGATAATCACGACCTGCCCATCCAAGTGACCATCGAGAACACCGAGGCCTGCAAGCGCTATGCCTGCGTGAGCCTTACGGGCTGCCAGGTGAAGGAGAGCCCCGACTGGCTGAAGAACAAACTCACCACCATCGGCCTGCGCCCCATCAATAATATTGTAGATATCACCAACTATGTGATGATGGCCTACGGACAGCCCCTGCATTGTTTTGATGCCGACATGGTGACGGGCCGCCACATCATTGTGAAAGACAAGAACGAGGGCAAGCTCTTCGTCACCCTCGACGGCGAGGAGCACACCCTGGGCGAGCACGACCTGGCCATCTGCAACGCCGAGGAGCCCATGTGTATAGCCGGCGTGTTTGGCGGCAAGGGTAGTGGCACCTACGAGAACACCACCAACGTGGTGCTCGAGAGTGCCTACTTCCATCCCACATGGATTCGCAAGAGTGCCCGCCGCCACGGACTGAGCACCGACTCGTCGTTCCGCTTCGAGCGTGGCATCGACCCCAACGGCACCATCTACGCCCTGAAGCAGGCCGCCATTCTGTGCCAGCAACTGGCCGGAGGCAAGGTGTCTATGGAAATCAACGATGTCTATCCCAACCCCATGGCCGACTTCGAGGTCGATCTCCGCTACGACTACGTCCACCAGCTCATCGGCAAGGAAATAGGAGCCCAGACCATCAAGAGCATAGTCAGCTCGCTCGAAATGAAGATTGTGGAAGAAACCGAGCAAGGCCTCAAGCTGCTTGTCCCGCCCTACCGTGTTGACGTGCAGCGTCCCTGCGACGTGGTGGAGGATATCCTGCGCATCTACGGCTATAACAACGTAGAGATTCCCACCCAGCTGAAAAGCTCGCTCGTCATCAAGGGCGACGAGGATCAGAAGCATAAGCTCGAGAACCTCTGCGGCGAACAGCTACTGGGCTGCGGCTTCAACGAGATCATGAACAACTCGCTCACCAAGGCCGCCTACTACGAAGGGCTGAACAGCTATCCCGAAGAGCGCCTCGTGAGAATCGTCAACCCCCTGAGCAGCGACCTCAACGTCATGCGCCAGTCGCTCCTCTTCGGTGGACTGGAGAGCATCGCCCACAACGCCAACCGCAAGAACCCCAACCTGCGCTTCTTCGAGTTCGGCAACTGCTACGAGCTCGACCCCGAAAAGGTGAACAACGACGAGCCCATGCGCGCCTATAAGGAAGAAACCCACCTGGGACTCTGGGTGACGGGCAAGCGCGTGGAGGGCAGCTGGGCCCATGCCAACGAGGACAGCAGTTTCTACGAGCTCAAGGCATACGTTGAGAACATCCTGCGCCGCGTCGGACTGCTCAGCGGCCAGATGGTGATGCGTGCCAGCGAGAACAACATCTTCGACAAAGCCATGGCCATTGAGAGCCGCGGCGGCAAGCTGCTCTGCGAAATGGGTGTAGTGAGCCGTGCCCAGCAGAAGAAAGCAGGCATCGACAATCCCGTGTATTATGCCGATCTCAACTGGACGCAACTCACCAAGGCCGTACGCAAGAACAAGGTGGAGTTCACCGAGGTGAGCAAGTATCCCGCCGTGAGCCGCGACCTGGCCCTGCTGCTCGACGAGAGCATCGCCTTCAGCCAGATTGAGGCTATTGCACGCCAGACAGAAAAGAAACTGCTCAAGAGTGTCGAGCTGTTCGACGTTTATGAGGGCAAGAACCTTCCCGCCGGCAAAAAGAGCTACGCCGTCAACTTCATCCTTCAGGACGAAACCAAGACCCTCAACGACAAGCAGATCGACGCCATCATGCAGAAACTCATTCAGAACCTCAAGAAGCAACTCAACTGCGAGTTGCGCTAAAGAAAAATAGTGAAATAGTAGAATTGTAAAATAGTAAAATAGTAAAATATAACTATGGGAAGAGCATTTGAATATCGTAAAGCAGCTAAGCTGAAGAGATGGGGCCACATGGCCAAGACGTTTACCAAGATTGGCAAGCAGATAGCCATTGCCGTAAAAGCAGGTGGCCCAGACCCTGACATGAACCCTACGCTCCGTGCCATCATCGCCAACGCCAAGCGTGAGAACATGCCGAAGGACAACATCGAGCGTGCCATCAAGAACGCCATGGGTAAAGACCATGCCGACTACAAAGAAGTAAACTACGAAGGCTATGGCCCCCACGGCATCGCCATCTTTGTAGAGACCCTCACCGACAACACCACCCGCACTGTGGGCGACGTGCGCTCGGTGTTCAACAAGTTCAACGGCAATCTGGGAACACAGGGCAGCCTCGCATTCCTGTTCGACCACAAGGCCGTGTTCACATTCAAGAAAAAAGACGGACTCGACATGGACGAACTCATTCTCGAGCTCATCGACTTCGGAGTAGAAGACGAGTACGACGAGGACGAGGAGGAGGACAGCATCACCATCTATGGCGACCCGCAGTCGTTCGGAGCCATTCAGAAACACCTCGAGGAAAACGGCTTCGAGGTGACTGGCGCTGAGTTCACACGCATCCCCAACGATCTGAAAGACGTTACCGCCGAGCAGCGCGAAACCATCGACAAAATGGTAGAGAAACTCGAGGATTTCGACGACGTGCAGACCGTCTATACCAACATGAAACCCGAGGAGGCCTAATCCCCATGCGCCACATCACCTACAAGACACAGGGCACGTGCAGCCAGTTCATCGATGTTGACGTTGACGACAACAACATCGTACAGCAGGTGTATTTCACAGGCGGATGCAACGGCAATCTGAAGGGCATCTGCTCGCTGGTGCGAGGCATGAGCGTAGAGCAGGTCAAGGAGAAACTCCAGGGCATCACCTGCGGCACCAAGCGCACCAGCTGCCCCGACCAGCTCGTCAGAGCCCTCGAGCAGCTCGAAAGCCAGCCTGTGGAAGCCGGGTAACAGCCCTAAGGCCCCCCGAAGCGCTCCTCCCCTTGGCGAGAGGGAGCCCCGCGGCATAAAATAACATGCCATAAGGTCAGAGAAGCATCGTATCGCTTCCTGCCTTATGGCATGTTTTGTGGTGTTTCAGCATAACAGCTGCGTTGCTGCTGTAAATAGCTTTGTTCTCTTACAGGGACAGCCGGTAAAGATTCTGTTATTTTGCTTCTCCCGTAACATCCTGGGCTTTGTAGAGAGCCTCGAAGAGAATGATTTTCGGGTTCTTGGCCGAATGGCAGAGGTAGTGGAAATTGAATCCGGCCTCCTTATAGGCCTTGATGTGGGTGTCTTCGGTGATGCCCTTGCGCAGGTCAACGTAGAGCTGGTCCTTCACGCGGTTGATGGCGGCGCTGTCGTCGAGCACGTTGAAGAACGAACAGTGGTAGGTGTAGGTCTTGGTGGCCTTGTCGAAGGTGACGCTGTCGGTTCGCGTGTTGTTATAGATGGGAGTGGGGCACATGCGTTGGGTGTACTCCTTGCTCTCGCGCTCCGCACGGTTCTCAAGGCTCTCCTGGCATGCGCACAACATGGCTGCCGAAGCCATTATCAGTATAAAACGTTTCATGTACTTCTTGTAACTCCTTGAACTCCTTTCAACTACTTGTTATACTCCGACGGGCGGAAGGTGACCTCGTAGAGCACCGTGTCGGGCTTGCTGCTGGAGTGGTAGGTGTAGGTGAAGTTCATTTCGGCCTTTTTGTACATCTCCATGCTGCCTGCGTTTTTCAGGGCCTGGAGCATGCGGTCGCGCATGCCGTCGGTTCGGCCGGGGAGGCTGTCGGGATTGTCGAGCATGCCGAAGAGCGAGTAATAGTAGTGCATGGTGCGGGTGTCCTCGTCATAGACAAGGCTGTCGGTACGGATGTTGCCCTTGACGGGTGACGGACAGTTTTTCTCGGTGAAGGCCTTGGCCTGTTGCTTGGCATAGTCTTCTGTGCTGACGCTGCAAGCCGCAAAGAGCATGGCAGCAGCTAAAAAAACAAATAATTTTTTCATAATAAAGCTGATTTTTGTGCAAAAATAATCATAATATTCGGAATTGTTGCGGTTTTATTGGTTTTTTTTGTAATTTTGTATCCTTAAAACGGAATTATTCATGAATAATATTCGCAATTTCTGTATCATTGCCCACATCGACCATGGCAAATCGACCATTGCCGACCGGCTGCTGGAATACACCAAAACCATTCAGATTACCGAGGGCCAGATGCTCGACGACATGGATTTGGAGAAGGAGCGTGGCATCACCATCAAGAGCCACGCCATTCAGATGGAGTACATGCAGGGCGGTGAGAAATATATATTGAACTTGATTGACACTCCGGGACACGTTGACTTCTCGTACGAGGTGTCGCGAAGCATTGCGGCCTGCGAGGGTGCCATACTGGTGGTGGACGCCACTCAGGGCGTGCAGGCGCAGACCATTTCGAATCTCTATATGGCCATCGACAACAACTTGGAGATTATTCCCGTAGTGAACAAGATTGACATGCCTAGCGCCATGCCTGACGAGGTGGAGGACGAAATCATCGACCTCATAGGCTGCGACCGGGCCGACATTATACGGGCCAGCGGCCGAACGGGCGAAGGCGTGGAAGAGATTCTGAAAGCCGTGGTGGAGCGTGTGCCGGCGCCTGTGGGCGACCCCGAGGCTCCGCTCCAGGCGTTGATTTTCGACTCGGTGTTCAACTCGTTCCGTGGCATCATTGCCTACTTCAAGATTGAGAATGGCACCATTCGCAAGGGCGACAAGGTGAAATTCTTCAACACAGGCATGGAGTATGATGCCGACGAGGTGGGCGTGCTGAAGATGGACATGATTCCGCGCAAGCAGCTCAGCACGGGCGACGTGGGCTACATCATCAGCGGTATCAAGGATTCGAAAGAGGTGAAGGTGGGCGACACCATCACTCATGTGGCCAGGCCCTGCAAGGAGGCCATCGACGGTTTCCAAGAGGTGAAGCCCATGGTGTTTGCAGGCGTCTATCCCATCGACCCTACGGACTACGAGAACCTGCGCGCCTCGCTCGAAAAACTGCAGCTCAACGACGCGGCGCTGACCTTTACGCCTGAGTCGTCGGTGGCTCTGGGATTCGGGTTCCGTTGCGGGTTCCTCGGACTGCTGCACATGGAGATTGTGCAGGAACGGCTCGACCGCGAATTCAACATGGACGTGATTACCACCGTGCCCAACGTGTCGTATCAGGTGTACGACAAGCAGGGAAACTCCATGGAGGTGCACAACCCCTCGGGGCTGCCCGAGCAGACCATGATAGACCATATTGAGGAGCCTTACATCAGGGCCTCTATCATTACTGACGCCAACTACATCGGCCCCATCATGACGCTCTGCCTCGACAAGCGTGGAGAGCTCATCAACCAGGACTATGTGAGTGGCAACCGCGTGGAGCTGCACTTTATGCTGCCCCTGGGCGAAATAGTCATCGACTTCTACGACAAGCTGAAGAGTATATCAAAGGGCTACGCTTCGTTTGACTACCACATCGACTCGTTCCGCCCCTCGAAGCTCATCAAACTCGACATTCTGCTCAATGGCGAGCCCGTGGACGCTCTCTCAACGCTGACCCATCAGGACAATGCCGTCACCTTTGGCCGGCGCATGTGTGAGAAACTGAAAGAGCTCATTCCGCGCCAGCAGTTCGACATAGCCATACAGGCTGCCATCGGCGCCAAGATTGTGGCTCGCGAAACGGTGAAGCAGGTGCGCAAGGATGTTACTGCAAAATGTTATGGCGGCGACGTGAGCCGAAAGCGCAAACTGCTTGAAAAGCAGAAACGAGGCAAAAAACGAATGAAGCAGATAGGCAATGTGGAAGTGCCGCAGAAGGCTTTCCTGGCCGTGCTGAAGCTTGACTAATCTATGAAAGAATAAAACACATAAACACCCGAAAAACTGTAGAAAGGAAGGAAAAAATGAAAGAATTGCTTACCACTACCCCCCGCGACGTGGCCAGAGAGTTGGCAAGAAAATACAGTACGATGACGCACGACGAGCTCGATATTCTCGAGAGCATACTTGTGCCCGTGAAGTTTGCCAAGGGCGAAATGATTCTCAAGGAAGGCGACATCTGCCGGAACATTTATTATGTTGAAAAAGGACTGGTGCGACAGTTCTACTTTAAGAATGGCAAAGAAGTGACCGAATATCTGGCCGTAGAGGGCAACATATTCATGTGTATAGAGAGTCTTTTCCGCGAGGAGCCAACCCACTTGCAGATAGAGGCTCTGGAGAACACGCTGGTCTATTGTCTGCCCAAAAGGAGACTCGAGGAAGTGGCGTTGCACAATGTGAACATTCAGATTCTTTTCAGAAAGATACTCGAGGAGTCCCTCATTCTGAGTCAGGTGCATGCCGACTTGGTGCGATTCGAGTCGGCTCAGGACAGATATAAGAAATTGTGCAAGCAGTCGCCGCAGGTGATTCTGCGCTCGCCCCTGGTTTATATTGCCAGCTATCTGCAGATGACTCCCGAGACGCTGAGCCGAGTGCGCTCAAACACGCTGAACGACTGATGGCTAACGGTAGCGTAACGTTAACTTTAATCTTAACGTTAACTAATGTCCGTTAACTTTGTGAGCCGAGCCGTAGGCTCAAGAACTGCCATTAACTCCTGATAGCTACCTGCAAGCAATAATAATGCTTTGTTAAACGCAGAAGGCACAAACTCCGAATGAACGGGGCTTGTGCCTTCTTCTGTTTTTAGGTAAGTAGCAGCTCTCTGCTTTGTTGTAAATATAAGAGTGATTTACAGTAAGTCATGCGTCTTGGTAGAGGAAGCGCTTGATGCTCTTCTTGGGAGTCTTGGCAAACTCCTCTTTCTGTAGCTTGATGGCCGAAATCTTGCAGTAGGCGGGCAGCGCCTGATTGAGCTCCTGGCGGTTCTGCTCCATGATTTTTAGCAGGTCATCGTTAGAGAGGCCAATGTTCTTTGCCTCGTCGTAGTCGGGGTAGATCAGTGCCACCAACTTGTCTTCTTTCTGAATCACCACGCTCTCTACGACCAAGGCCATGGAGTTGAGCTTGTCCTCAATTTCCTCTGGGTAGATGTTTTGCCCGTTGGCGCTGAGCAGCATGTTCTTGGAGCGTCCCTTGATGAACACGTTGCCCTGATAGTCCATGGTGCCAAGGTCGCCGGTGTGGTACCATCCGTCCTTGTCGAGGGTCTGCTGAGTGGCCTCCTCGTTCTTGTAGTAGCCCAGCATCACGTTGAGTCCGCGGGCAAGAATCTCGCCGGGCACATTGGCTGGGTCGGGCGACGCGATTTTCACCTCCATGTGGAGTGCGGCACGTCCGCATGAGCCAGGGGCAAACGTCTTATAGTCGGCATAGCAGATAATGGGGGCGCACTCGGTGGCTCCGTAGCCCACGGTATAGGGGAAGCTGATGCGGTGGAGGAACTGTTCCACCTCCTGGTTGAAGGCTGCTCCTCCGATGATGACTTCGTAGAACCGGCCGCCGAAGGCCTGCACCACTTGCTCGCAGATTTTCTCTTGCACCTTCTTGTTGATGACGGGCATGTTGAGCAGCAGGCGCATGCGGTTGTTCTGTATTTTGGGGAATACTTTCTTGCGTATGATTTTCTCGATGACCAGTGGTACGGCAATAATGATGGCGGGCTTCACGTCGGCAAAAGCCTGTGCGATGATGGCGGGCGAGGGAACGCGCGTAAGGAAGAACACGTGGCAGCCGTGCATAAACTCGAAGGTGAATTCGAAGGCCATGCCATACATGTGGGCCATGGGCAGGATGCTGATGACGTTGTCGCCACGCTTGATGGTCTTTCCGAGCACATTTTCGGCAAAGTCGTAGTTGCTCCAAACGGCGCGATAGGGCACCATCACGCCCTTCGAGAATCCCGTGGTGCCGCTGGTGTAGTTGATCATGGCCAACTCGTCGCCGTTGGCCTCGCGGTAGTAGTGTACATGCTCGGCACGGAAGTACTTGGGATATTTCTTTCCGAAAATCTCGTTCAGATGTTCGCGGGCATAAGTGAGCTTGTCGGTGCGCGAAATGACGAGCGAGTAGTCGGGAATATAGATGATGCCCTCAAGGGCAGGCATCTTTGTGGCGTCGATGGTGGTAGCCACGATGTCGCCCACAAAGAGTAGCTTGGCGTCGGAGTGGTTGACAATGTTGTGCACCTGGTCGGGTGTGAACTCGTGCAGGATGGGCACAGCCACTGCCCCATAGGTGAGTGTGGCCAGGAAAGCTACAGCCCAGTTGGCACTATTGCGTCCGCAGAGGGCAATTTTGTCGCCCTTCACCACGCCCGAGTTCTCGAACATGATGTGCAGTTTCTCTATTTTTCGTGCAACATCGTGATATTGCAGCGTGGCTCCTTTGTAGTCGGTCAGCGCATCAAGGTTCCAGTTGTCTATGATGCTCTTCTCAATGATGCCGTTAAAGCTAGGTATATCCATACCGATGGTGTTTTTAGTTTGTGTGATGTTCTTCTCTAACTGATAACAGAAAGCATAAAGAGAATCTTCTCTCTGTTTTTAGCTTACTGATACAAGTATCGTTTGATGCTCTTCTTGGGAGTCTTCAGAAACTCGTCCTTGTGAAGTTCTATGGCAGCTATTTTGCAATAGGCCGGCAACTGTGTGTTCAGCTCGTTAAGGTTTTGTTCCATGATGTGCTGAAGCTCTTCGTTGTTGAATCCCATGTTTTTTGCCTCGTCGTAGTCGGGGTGGACGAGTGCTGTGAGCTTCTGGTCGCGCTGCACCACGATGCACTCGCTGACCAAAGCCATAGAGCCCAGTTTGTCTTCAATTTCCTCGGGATAGACATTCTGTCCGTTGGCACCGAGCAGCATGTTCTTAATGCGGCCGCGAATGAAGATGTGTCCGTCAGTCGACATGGTTCCGGTGTCGCCCGTATGGTACCATCCGTCCTGGTCGATGGCCTGGCGGGTGGCTTCCTCGTTCTTATAGTATCCGAGCATGACGTTCTTGCCACGAGTGACAATTTCGCCCGCCACGTGGCGTGGGGAACTGCTCAGAATTTTCACTTCCATATTGTCAACGGGCTGTCCGCAAGAGCCAGCCTCAAAATCATGATAATCGCTGTAGGAAATGAGGGGCGCACACTCGGTGGTGCCGTATCCTACGGTGATGGGGAATCCGATGCTGAGCAGGAATGCCTCAACCTCCTGGTTGAGGGGCGCGCCGCCCACAATCACCTCGTACATGTTTCCGCCGAAGGCTTGCAGCACTTGCGTGCAGATTTGTGCCTTTACCTTTTTGCTCACCACGGGCATGTTGATGAGCAGCCTCACCAGATTGTTTTGCACTTTGGGGAACACTCGCTTGCGAATGATTTTCTCAACAATGAGAGGCACAGCCACTACCAGCGATGGCTTCACTTCTTGCAGAGCCTGTGCAATGATGGCGGGTGAGGGCAGACGGTTGAGGAAGAAGATGTGGCACCCGAACACGAAGGGGAACAAAAACTCAATGGCCATGCCGTACATGTGGGCCATGGGGAGCATGCTCAGGAGCGAGCAGCGCTGAGGGATTTTCTCGCCCAGCCGTTGAATGCAGAACTCGGTGTTGCCCGTCAGCGCGCGGTAGGGGAGCATAACGCCCTTCGAGAATCCCGTGGTGCCGCTGGTATAGTTGATGAGCGCAAGCTCTTCTTCTGTGTCAACGTGGTAGCTGACGTGCTCTTTGCGGAAATATTTGGGAAATTGCAGTCCGAACATTTCATTTAAATGTTCGCGCGCGTAAGTAAGTTTCTCCGAACGCGACAAGCTGAGCGAAAAGTCGGGCAGATAAACAATGCCTTCCAGAAGGGGCATGGCCTCGGGCTTAATGTCTCTTGCCACATAGTCGCCCGTGAAAAGCAGCTTGGATTCCGAGTGGTTGACAATGTTGTGTATTTGGTCGGCATTGAATTCGTGCAGAATGGGTACCGCCACGGCTCCGTAGGTGAGGGTTGCCAGGAAGGCTACAGCCCAGTGGGCACTGTTGCGTCCGCAGATGGCTATTTTGTCGCCTTTCTCGATACCGCTGCTTCGGAATAAGATGTGCATTTTTTCTATCTTGCGTGCCACGTCCTTGTATTGCAGAGTGGCTCCCTGATAGTCGGTCAGCGCATCATAGTCCCAGTTATCAATAATACTTTGCTGAATGTATAGATTGAAACTTGTGTTATTTTTCATTGCACAATTTAAAAAACTTTGTGCAAAGATAATGACTTCCCTGCACATTCCCAAAAAAAATGTGCAGTAAAATGAAAAAAACGGTCATTTTAGTGTGTTTTCAATCATATTTTCGGAAAAACAGAAGAATATAATTGCAAAAAAAGAGCGAAAATGTGCAAAAACGGTGCATCATTTCGCTCTTTTTGGAGTATGGTTACTCACCTGTTAGGATGGTTTTGGGCTTTTCTTTTGTGCGGTTTGCTACTTTTTCTTTCAGAGTAGGGCTTTTATGCATTTTGCTACCTCTTTACTCTTGTTTTCTCTTAGTAGGCAAAAAGCGGATAATCTTTCATCTTCTCGTTCACCCGCTGGCGCACGCTGGCAATCACTTCGGGATTCTCGGGGTCGTTGAGCACTTCTTCTATCCATGCAGCGATTTGCACCATCAGGTCTTCCTTGGCGCCGCGTGTGGTGATGGCAGGCGTACCCAGACGTATGCCGCTAGTCTGGAAGGCAGAGCGCGAGTCGAAAGGCACCATGTTCTTGTTCACGGTGATGTCGGCAGCCACGAGTGCGTTTTCGGCCACTTTACCTGTCAGTTCGGGATACTTGGTGCGCAGGTCAACGAGCATGGAGTGGTTGTCGGTGCCTCCGCTGACAATGGCAAATCCGCGCTTAATGAGTTCGTCGGCCAGTACCTTGGCATTTTTCTTCACTTGCGTGGCCCACTCTTTGAACTCTGGCTGCAGAGCTTCGCCAAAGGCTACTGCCTTGGCGGCGATGACGTGCTCCAGCGGGCCACCCTGCTGTCCGGGAAATACGGCAGAGTTCAACAGCTGGCTCATCATTTTCACTTGTCCCTTGGGAGTTTTCAGTCCCCATGGATTCTCAAAGTCTTTGCCCATCAGGATGATGCCGCCGCGCGGGCCGCGAAGTGTCTTGTGGGTGGTAGAAGTAACAATGTGTGCCCATTTCACGGGATTGTCGAGCAGTCCTGCAGCAATAAGTCCGGCTGGGTGAGCCATGTCGATCATGAGCAGGGCACCCACGCTGTCGGCAATCTCACGCATGCGCTTGTAGTCCCATTCGCGGCTGTATGCCGAGCCTCCGCCGATGATGAGCTTGGGCTTAT
The DNA here is from genome assembly GCA_900315565.1 of uncultured Prevotellaceae bacterium. GTDB lineage: Bacteria > Bacteroidota > Bacteroidia > Bacteroidales > Bacteroidaceae > Prevotella. The sequence goes on from OMZS01000015.1 coordinate 35,842, forward strand.
GTTCTTGGGCAAGGCGCTCCATTTCATCGTAGTCAACACGTCCTGTTTCCTTGTTCAGGTTATATCCCACTGGTTTGTAGAGAATACCGCTGGTATTCACCCGTGAGCCGTGGCTCAGATGCCCGCCGTGGTCGAGGTTGAGGCCCATGAAGGTGTCGCCGGGCTGCAGCACGGCCAGCAGCACGGCTGCGTTGGCCTGTGCTCCAGAGTGTGGCTGCACATTGGCATACTCGGCCCCGAAGAGCTGGCACACGCGGTCGATGGCCATCTGTTCTACAACGTCCACCACCTGGCATCCGCCGTAATATCGCTTGCCGGGGTAACCCTCGGCATACTTGTTGGTGAGACAGCTTCCCATAGCTGCCATCACTTGGTCGCTTACGAAGTTTTCTGAAGCAATCAGCTCAATGCCTTTCAGCTGGCGCTGATGCTCTTGCTCGATGAGGTCGAACACTGCTTGGTCTCTTTTCATAGCCAAAAATGATGTGTTTGGTTTTTTGTGAATAAAAACTGATTTCTCGAATCGTTGTGAATTGATTTCGGGGTGCAAAGTTAACAGAAATATTTCGAATAATCGAGCGAATCGACAATTATTTCTCTTCTTTTTTGATAATTCATGTTGAATTTGCTGTTTGTTCTTTTTTTGTGTTAATATTGTAAAGATTGGTGCAAATTATCCCCAAAATGGGTTGCTAATTCAACTATTATTCGTATCTTTGCCCTCAAATAACCATTTATTAACCTACAAAAGGAGCATTATTATGAATTTGAAAGTCCGTCTGGCGCTGATGAACTTCTTGGAGTTTGCTGTCTGGGGCGCTTATCTTACGTGTATGGGAAACTATCTGGGCTCTGCCGGCTTGGGCAGCCAGATATCGTGGTTCTATGCTATTCAGGGCATTGTGTCGATATTCATGCCTACCATCATGGGCATAGTGGCTGACAAGTATATACAGCCTCAGCGTTTGTTGGGCTTGTGCCATCTGGTGGCAGGCTGTGCCATGCTCTGCCTGTGGTACATGGGCTTGAGTGCCGGCTTTGGCAATGAGTTGCCCAACAAGGGCGCTTTTATCGCCATTTACACGGCCAGTGTGGCTTTCTATATGCCTACGCTGGCATTGGCCAACACCACCGCCTTCACCATTCTGAAGAACAATGGGCTCGACACGGTGAAAGATTTCCCGCCCATTCGTGTGCTGGGCACCGTAGGCTTTATTGCCACCATGTGGTTCGTTAATTGTGCCGTGCTCGAGGACGGCTCGTTCTCGTTCACCCTGGCCGAGAATGCCCACAAGTTCCAATATACCTACATGCAGTTCTTCGTTTCGGGCATTCTGAGTCTTGTGCTTTGCTGCTATTGTTTTACGTTGCCTCAGTGCAAGCTCGAGAAGAAACCTGCCCAGACCATGGCAGAGTCGTTCGGGCTGAATGCCTTTAAACTGTTCAAGCGCAAGAAGATGGCTCTGTTCTTCATCTTCTCGGCCTTGCTGGGCATGTCGCTTCAGGTGACCAACGGCTATGCAGGCCCGTTTATCACGAGTTTCAAGGGGAGTGCCGATCCCCTGGTGGCATCCTCGTTTGCAGCCAACAATGCCACTCTGCTCACGTCTATCTCGCAAATCAGCGAGGCGCTTTGCATCCTGATGATACCCTTCTTCCTTCGCCGTTACGGCATCAAGGTGGTGATGCTCATGTCGATGTTTGCATGGGTGTTCCGCTTCGGGTTCTTTGGCTTGGGCAATCCCGCCATGCCTGGTGTGCTCCTGTTCATTCTCTCGTGCATCGTCTATGGTGTGGCCTTCGACTTCTTCAATGTCTCGGGCGGCATCTTTGTTGACCAGGAATGCGAGCCCTCGGTCAAGGCTTCTGCGCAAGGTTTGTTCATGCTGATGACCAATGGCCTTGGTGCCACTATCGGCACGCTGGCCGCTGGCGAGATTGTGAATCACTTCTGCTCGTGGGAGAACGGCTATCTGGTAGGTAACTGGCAGACGTGCTGGTTCATCTTTGCCAGCTTTGCCCTGGTGGTAGGTGTTGCCTTCGCCTTTATTTTCAAGCCCGAAGCCAAGAAGTAAGTGCAGAGGGGTAGGGGCTGCTAATGGCTCCTTGAGATCAATCGAATGGAAAAGATAAAGCTGAAACTGAAGGGTGTGGCCGAGATTGTCGGGTCAGACGACGTGGCTTTGCTGACCCTGACCGACGAGTTGGAAATGAAACAGCTCTCGGTGGTCTGCGACCGCACCATGGCCCGCCAGCTTAACATGCGGTTGGCCGATGCTCCGGTCAATGGCATATTGCTGCCCGAAGTGCTTTGTGGGCTGATGGACGACATGAACCGTCAGCACTACGAGCTGCTTATCAACGGACTGGTTGACGGGCAGTACAAGGCTGTGCTTGTCAATAAGCAGACGCTGGCGCTGACGCCCATCCGGGTGAGCGACGGAGTGCTTCTGGCCTTGGTGGCGGGGCTCGACATCTTTATTCTCGTGTCGCTCATGCGGCGGCAGTCGGTGGATTATCAAAACGGGGCGCAGGGCATTTCGATACCTGTCAACACCCTGAGCATGGACATGCTCGAAAAGGCCCTCAGCAATGCCATTAGCGAAGAAAACTACGAGCTGGCTTCCCAGCTGCGCGACGAAATGAAACGACGGAAGTGAAGGAAACAAGATTTTTCTATGTGCCCCTGGCGGCCCAAGTGGGCGAATTGCCTGCCGATGAGGCCGTGCATGCTACGCGTGTGCTGCGGCTTCATACGGGTGACGAGTTGTTCCTTATGGACGGCGAGGGGTACTTCTATAGAGCTGAGGTGACGCTGGCTTCTGCCAAGCGTTGCCTTTATGTTGTCAGGGAGGTGCTGCCTCAGCAGCACCCATGGTTAGGCCATCTGCACTTGGCCATGGCTCCCACCAAAATGATGGAGCGCACCGAGTGGATGGCTGAGAAAGCCACAGAAATTGGGTGCGATGAGTTCAGCTTTTTGCAATGCCGCTTTTCCGAGCGCACTACCATGCGTGCCGACAGAATAGAGAAAATAGTGGTTTCGGCCATGAAGCAGAGCCGAAAGGCATGGAAACCCGTTGTCAACCCCATGTGTCCCTTTGCTGACTTTGTTTCTCAGCCGCGCAAGGGGCGTAAATTTATTGCCCATTGCTATGAAGAAATTGAGCGTGTTGATTTATTCAACAGTCTGACCGACAACGGCTTATCCAGTGGAGAGGATTTGACAGTACTGATAGGCCCCGAGGGCGATTTCTCTATTGATGAAGTCCGCATGGCATTAGATGCCGGTTACGAGAGTGTTTCCCTTGGTTCGAGTCGCTTACGTACTGAGACCGCCTGTCTGGCGGCTGTAATGATGATGCATCTGGGGAGAAGGAGGTAATGGAAGTTTGTGGAGGTAAGCGGAAGTTAGTGGGAGGTCTATAGAATAAAATAGAAGACAAAAGGTATGATAAGTAAAAAGATTGTTGTTTGGCTAACAGCCGTGGTGCTGTTGGCTTTGTCATGTTCGGACGCCGACTATCTGAATGCCATCCCCGAGGACTGCACCGCTTTGGTGCAGGTGGATGTGCCGAAGATGGCCAGTGGCTCGCAGTTTTCCGGTAGGCAAAATCTGCTGGCAGGACTTCTCGGCGTCACAGACGTAAAAGATTGTGGCATCAGCTTGGATGCAAAACTTTATTTGTTCGAGTCTTCCGACGGCATGCTTGGCCTGGCTGCCAAGGTGGCCAGTCGCGACAAGGTGGAAGACTGGCTCAACGCTCTTGCCACTAAGGGCAAGGCAACGCAGGTAGTCGAGCGGCGAGGCTTTGGCTTTTCCGTGCTGAACGAGAATTGGGTGGCTGGCTTTTCGGGCAGTGCCTTGCTCGTGATGGGCCCTGTGGTGGGCAATGCCCAGGCAGGCCTTATTCAGCAAATGGCCAACTATCTGTCGCAGAACGCCGACCAGGGCATCTGCGAAACACCCATGTTTGCCAAGCTCGACTCCATAGGCACCCCTGTGGCCATGGTAGCTCAGGCCCATGCGTTGCCCGAGAAGTTTGTGGCACCTTTCACCCTAGGCGCACCTGCCGACGCCGATGCCAGCCAGGTGCTCATCGCGGCCAAGATGGAAGTGGCCGACAGCTGTCTGAACATTCGGGGCGAGACATTCTCGTTCAACAAGCGTATTGATGCTGCCCTGAAAAAGTCGCAAAGCATATATCGCCCCATACGCGGCGACTACGTTCAAAGCATGGATGCCCGCAGCACGCTGGGCATCTTCATGAATGTGCAGGGAGCCGATTTCCTGGCGCTGCTCCAGCAGAACAAAGGCCTCATGGCGCTGCTTACAGGCATCAACGCGGCTGTTGACATGGACAATATTCTCAGGAGTGTAGATGGCGACATGGCCATCAATGTGCCCGTAGTGGGCGATAAGTTCGACATCACCATGGCTGCCAAGCTGGCTCACCACACTTGGCTCAAAGACGTGGATTATTGGAAGCGCTCATGCCCCAGCGGCGGACGTATATTGGATACAGGTCCCCGTCAGTTCTGCTACACCGATGGCCAGACCGTCTTTCATTTTGGCGTGTCGGCCGACAACCAGTTCTTTGCCGGAAGTACGGCCCAATTAGCCGCAGGCGCCATAGGCAAAGCCCCACAGCCTCTGTCCCAAGCCGTAGTGAGTCGCATAGCAGGGCAGAAGCTGGTGGCTGTGGTCAGCCTTGCCTCCATCAACAACGAGGCCGCCCAAGCTGCACTTACCCTTCTCGAGCCCCTGTTTGGTAAACTCAACACAATCGTCTATACAATTGATAATTGACAATTGATAATTGATAATTGACAATTTGGCAAATCAAAAAGTTCAAAGTTCAATGTTCAAAGTTCAAAGATAAAAAGATACAATGGAAACCATCGATTTTAAATATGTCATTCCTCAGGTCTTTGCCAGTCGTGAGCAGCAAGACTCCGACGTGTGGCAACAAGATGTAAGGTTTGCCCGTGGCCACATCTACCTCATCGAGGCCGAGAGCGGTAAAGGCAAAAGCACCTTCTGCAGCTATGTGCAGGGCTATCGCAACGACTATAGTGGAAAGATTCTCTTCGACAATACCGACACCCGCGGTCTCGGCGTAGCCGGATGGACCGACGTGCGCATGCGCCATGTCAGTTGCCTTTTTCAGGAGCTCCGGCTCTTCGGCGAGCTTACCGCCATGGAGAATGTGGAAATCAAAAACCGCCTCACCAGTTTTAAGACTCGGCAGCAGATAGAGCAGTGGTTTGACATGCTTGGCATACCGGACAAGATGGAAACCAAGGTCTCTAGGCTCTCCTTTGGCCAGCAGCAGCGCGTGGCTCTTATGCGCGCCCTGGTGCAGCCCTTCGACTTCCTTCTGGCAGACGAGCCCATCAGCCACCTCGACGACTCCAACGCCAGCATCATGGCCGACATCATGCTTCAGGAGGCACGCCAGCAGGGAGCAGCCCTCATCATCACCAGTATTGGAAAACACATGCAACTGCCCTACGAACGATGCTTCAGACTCTGATTTTCGCCACGCGTTTCCGATAACAATAAACCACAAAACTACACCCTCTGTCATGAATTTAGTTTGGAAATTACTTCGCCACCACATTAGCATTCCTCAGCTGGCAGGCTTCTTCCTGGCCAACCTGGCAGGCATGCTCATCGTACTCCTTGCTTTTCAGTTCTATCGCGACGTGCTCCCCGTGTTTACCGCCGACGATTCGTTCATGAAGGCCGACTTTATGATAGTCAACAAGCGCATCAGCGCGGCAACCACCCTCTCTGGACGCTCGCAGGGCTTCACCAAGGCCGACATCGACGACCTCAGTCGTCAGCCCTTCGTCAAACGCCTTGGCACCTTCACCCGTGCCGAATACAAGCTCGACGCTCAGCTCGGAGTAGGCCAGCAAAATCTCATCAGCACCGAGCTCTTTCTCGAGAGCGTGCCCGACGGCTTCATCGACGTGCCGCTTACCGACTGGAACTACACCCCTGGCTCCAGCCCCGACGTGCCCGTCATCCTTCCCCGCAGCTACATTAACCTCTATAATTTCGGATACGCCCAGAGCCACAACCTGCCCAAAATCAGCGAGGGAGTCCTCGGCATCATCAACCTCCGCATACGCATCCGCGGCAACGGCCGTGACGACATCTACAAGGGCCGCGTCATAGGATTCTCCAGCCGGCTCAATTCCATCCTCGTGCCCCAGTCGTTCATGGAGTGGAGCAACCAGACCTATGCTCCCCTCGAGCAGACGGCACCCTCAAGATTGCTTCTCGAAGTCTCCAATCCCGCAGACGAGCAAGTGGCTCAATACCTCGAGCGGAAAGGCTATGACACCGAGGACGACCGCCAGAACGCTGAGAAAACAGTCTATTTCCTTCGGCTCCTCGTCACCATTGTCATAGCGGTAGGGCTTGTCATCGCGCTGCTCAGTTTCTATATACTTATGCTCAGCATCTATTTGCTCGTGCAGAAAAACGCCTCCAAGCTAGAGAGCCTCATGCTAATAGGCTACTCGCCCTCCAAAGTGGCACGGCCTTACCAACTACTCACTATCGCCCTTAATGCTCTCGTGCTCGTGCTGGCCATCGGCGTGCTCTGGTTTGTGCGTGCCCGCTACATGCAGCTCGTTGCCACCCTCTATCCGCAGCTGCCCGACGGCTCCCCCTTGCCAGCCCTGCTTCTTGGCGTAGCCCTCTTCGTTCTCGTTTCTCTCCTCAACGTGCTCATTGTCCGGCGCAAGATGCTCCGCATCTGGCATCGAAAGGACTAAGGCCGAAATAATAAAATTCAGGACAATTATATAAAAGCAAAAAATAAAGCTGGAGTGGGGGCTCCAGCTTTATTTTTTGTTATGGTTTGAAAAACGTTGTTGAAAGCTACTTCTCAGGAACGGGAATCTTGTCAACACGGCGCTGATGACGCCCGCCCTCGAAAGCTGTCTGGAAATATTCGTCCATGATTTTCCGAGCCATCTCGTTGTCGATGAACCTTCCGGGCATCACAAGCACGTTGGCGTCGTTGTGCTGGCGGATGAGATGGGCAATCTCGGGAATCCAGGCCAGTCCGGCACGAATGCTCTGGTGCTTGTTGAGCGTCATGCTGATGCCTTCGCCTGAGCCGCAGACGGCTATGCCGGGATACACCTCGCCGCACTCGATACCTTCGGCCAGGGCATGGCCAAAGTCGCTGTAGTCGCACGATGCCTCGCTGTAGGTGCCATAATCCTTGTAGGGATAGCCGTGCTGCTCAAGATACTGTATGACGTATTGCTTCAGAGCGTAGCCAGCGTGGTCGCTGGCTACACCTACTGTCTTGATTTCCATTAGGCAAGCAATTTCTTCACTTGTTCATAAACATTCTGGCCGGTGTAGCCGAGTTTCTCGTCGAGCACCTTGTAGGGAGCTGAGAAACCGAAGCTCTCGAGACCCCAAACGCAGCCGTCGGCACCTACGAGGCCCTCGAGGGTGACAGGCAGACCGGCGGTGAGGCCGAACTTCTTCTTACCGGCGGGGAGCACGCTCTGCTGATACTCAACAGGCTGCGAGCGGAACAGACCCTCGCTGGGCACGCTGACGATGCGCACCTTCACGCCGTCTTCGCGCAGCAGCTTGGCTCCGGCCTCGAGGGTAGATACCTCTGAGCCGCTGGCCAGCATGATGACATCGTAGTCCTCGTCGCTTCTGGCTACCACGTAGGCACCTTTGGTGGCCTGGTTGTAGTCGTTGCCCTCGGGCAGCATGTCGATGTTCTGACGCGAGAAGATGAGGGCGGTAGGTGTCTCGGTGTTCTCCATGGCCATGCGCCAGCAGACGGTGGTCTCCTCGGCATCGGCGGGACGAACCACGAGTACGGAGTTCTTACCGTGGTGGTTCTTGAGTTTCTCCATGAGGCGGATTTGTGCTTCCTGCTCAACGGGCTCGTGGGTAGGACCATCCTCGCCCACGCGGAATGCGTCGTGAGTCCAGATGAACTTCACTGGCAGCTCCATGAGGGCGGCCATACGTACGGCGGGCTTCATGTAGTCAGAGAACACGAAGAAGGTGCCGCAGGCGGGGATAACGCCTCCGTGCAGGGCCATACCGATGCAGCAGCAAGCCATGGTGAGCTCGGCCACGCCGGCCTGGAAGAATGCACCTGAGAAGTCACCGCGCACGATGTCGTGGGTCTTCTTCAGGAAACCGTCGGTCTTGTCAGAGTTGCTCAGGTCGGCCGATGCGCAAATCATATTGGGCACCTGCTCGGCCAGCACGCCCAGAACGGTGGCCGAAGCGCCGCGGGTGGCAGCACCTGCCTTCTGCTGCACCTTGCTCCAATCAATGACGGGAGCCTTGCCGCTGAACCACTCTTCCATCTGCTTGGCCTGTACGGGATGACCCTTGGCCCACTCGGCCTTCTCGGCATAGCGCTCGGCGCAGATTTTCTTGAGTTCCTCGGCGCGGCGGGCATACAGTTCCTTCACCTCGGGGAATATCTGGAACGGATTCTCGGGATCGGCACCCAGATTTTTCATGGTCTCTACGAAGTTGTCGCCTCCGAGCGGAGCGCCGTGGGTGGCGCAGTTGCTCTCGTAGCTGCTGCCGTCGGCCTTGCGTGCACCTTTACCCATGACGCAATGGCCAATGATGAGGCTGGGACGCTCTTTTTCGGCCTGAGCCTTGCGGATGGCCTCGCGAATCTGGTCAACGTCGTTGCCGTCGATTTTCTGAACATACCATCCCCATGCCTCGTATTTCTTGGCGGTGTCCTCGGTGGTGACCACCTCGGTGCGGGTGCTGAGCTGGATGTCGTTGGCGTCGTAGAACATGATGAGGTTGTCCAGACCCAGGTTGCCGGCAATGCGGCCTGCACCCTGCGAGATTTCCTCCTGCACGCCACCGTCAGAGATGTAAGCATAGATGGTTTGGTTCATCACGCTGCCCAGACGAGCCTTGAGGAACTTAGCGGCGATGGCTGCGCCCACGGCGTAGCAGTGGCCCTGTCCGAGGGGACCGCTGGTGTTCTCAATACCGCGTGCCAGTTCGCGCTCGGGATGGCCGGGGGTTACGCTGCCCCACTGGCGCAGGTTCTTCAGGTCTTCGAGCTCGTACTTGCCGATGAGGCAGAGTTGGCTGTAGAGCATGGGAGCCATGTGGCCGGGATCGAGGAAGAAACGGTCGCGGCCTTCCCACTCGGGATTCTCAGGGTCGTAAACAAGGAACTCGCTGTAGAGCGTGTTGATGAAGTCGGCACCGCCCATGGCTCCACCGGGGTGGCCCGATTTTGCTTTTTCTACCATTGCTGCAGCCAGAATGCGGATATTATCGGCTGCGCGATTCATGATTTTGTTGTCGTTCATAGAAATGTTGATGATGTGTTAGTGATATATGCTATTTTAATTGCACAAAGGTAGGTAAAATAAACGTACGAACCAAACATTCAAGCGATTTTTCGGTATTCATACTCCATTTCTTACCTTCATGAGGCCTCCGACTACCAGTCGTCGTCCTCGTTGCCCACAATGCCGTGCTTCACAGCTTCCTCCACCTTGTCAATGATGGCATTTGAGTAAGCGTGAGTCATGACGAGGGCCTTTGCGCAGGTGCGTTTCTGTGCGTCTTTTTCAACGAAAGGATAGTGGCGGGCTATTTCCCACTGTTCGTCGTAGAGCCTTGCGTTGGTCTTGTCGTCGCGCTTGCGCTTGGAGTCTCCATAGGTCTTCTGATCAGAATCCAAGGCGCTGAGCCAGCCGCCGCTGATGTCGGCCAAAATGTCGTATGTCTGCACGGTATAGGTGACGCGCACCTTGCCGTCCTTGATGTCGATGCGGATGACGGGCGAAATGCTCACAGCATATTTGTTGAGCGTGCCTATATGTTCGGCTATATCAACAATGGTGGAGGTGATGATGATACATCCGGCCTCCTTGTCGTTCAGCGTGATGGCCTGCTTGTCTTTGAATGTTGCGGTTACCCAGTAGTTCAGCGCCACATAGAGCTGCTGTTTCGTTTTGCCGGGAGCCTCGATTACCTGCTGGTACGTAAGACTTTGGTTCTTGTCGAGTTCCAGTTGAGTAGAGAGGTTTCTGGCAGCGTCGAGCCATTTGTCGCCGTAGCGTTGTTTGGCGTATTTCTCCAGGTCGGCAGCTTTCATGACTTGGGCCTGCGCACTCATCATGCCACAGAACACAAGAATGGCGGCGAGCACCCATTTTCTGGCTTGTCTCATAATAAAACTCTATTCAAATTCAATTATTGCAGATTGAGCACTACCAGACTCTTGGCGGGCACCTTCACGGTGAGCGTGCCTTTCTTCAGCTTGGCATCCTTGAAGTCGGCGGGCTGCACGCGGTTGGGGTGCTGGAAGTCGTTGTAGTCGGCCACGTTCTTGGCGGTGAGGATACGGCCGCTGACGTTCTTGGCGTTGAAACCGTCAATCTGGAAGTCGATGGTCTGGTCCTTGTCGAGGCTCACGTTGGTAATAGCAAGTACGATGCTGCCGTCCTTGGTCTTGGCTGCCGATGCTGAGAGCATGGGGCAGGGGCGATAGCCTGCGTCCTTGGCGTTGGCTTTCTCTTTGAAGTAAGCCTTGCTCACCTGCATGATTTCGCTGTTGAGGTCAACGGGCAGATAGGTGGCATCCATGAACGGAGTGTACATTTGGAACACGTGGTAGGTGGGGGTGAGCACCATGTGGCCTGTGCCTTCCTGGTCGGTGAGGATCATCGACTGGAGCACGTTTACCACCTGGGCGATATTGGCCATCTTCACACGGTCGGTGTATTTGTGGAACACGTTGAGCGAGAGCGAAGCCACGAAAGCGTCGCGCAGGGCGTTCTGCTGGTAGAGGTGTCCGGGAATGGTGCCGGGCTCCTCGTCCCACCATGTGCCCCACTCATCAACGAGCAGACCTACTTTGCCTTCGGGGTCTTTTTCGTCCATGATGGCCTTGTGCTTCTTGATGACTTCCTCTATTTCGAGACACTTGCCCAGAGCCCAGTAATACTGGTCGTTGTCGAAGTTGATGGCCGAGCCTTTAGAGCCGTCCCAGCCTGAGCAGGTGTAGTAGTGCAGACTGACGCCCTGCATCTTGGTGCCGATTTTGTCCATGAGCACGGTGGTCCAGTTGTAGTCGTAGTCGCTGGCACCCGAGGCGATGCGGTAAAGGCGGTTTTTGCCCTGGTCGCGCAGATAGGTGTTGAACTTACGGTATTCGTCGGAGTAGTACTCAGGAGTCATGTTGCCGCCGCAGCCCCATGCCTCGTTGCCAATGCCGAAGTACTTCACGTGCCAGGCCTTGTCGCGTCCGTTGGCACGGCGCAGGCGAGCCATGGGCGTGTCACCATCGCTGGTCATGTACTCCACCCACTGAGCCATTTCCTTCACGGTACCCGAACCAACGTTGCCGCTGATGTAGGGCTCGCAGTCGAGCATTTCGCAGAGGTTCAGAAACTCGTGAGTACCGAATGAGTTGTCCTCAATGGTGCCACCCCAGTTGTTGTTGCGCAGCGAGGGACGCTTGTCCTTGGGACCGATGCCGTCCATCCAGTGGTAGTCGTCGGCAAAGCAGCCGCCGGGCCAGCGCAGCACGGGAATATGCAGGGCCTGCAGGGCCTCGAACACATCTTTGCGGTAGCCTTTGATGTTAGGAATTTTTGAGTCTTCGCCCACCCAGAGGCCGCCGTAGATGCACGAGCCGAGGTGCTCGGAGAACTGTCCGTAGATTTCACGGTTGATTTTTGCGCCAGCCTTGTCGGCATGAACGGTTGCCTTCACATTGTCGGCTGCCATCATTGACAGCGAGCAAACGGCAAGCATGAGTAACAAAAATAATTTCTTCATGTTAGTCTTTTTAATTTGTGTTATTTGTGTTTTTATTCTTTGAACTTTGAACTTTGAACATTGAACTTTGAACATTGAACATTGAACTTTGAACATTGAACATTGAACTTTATGATTAGCCAAACTATCAATTATCAATTGTCAATTATCAATTATCAATTCGCTTATGCCTTGTATTGAGCGGCAGCCTGTTCAACGGGCAGAGCGGCCTTGTAGTTGGCAATGTACTTGTTGAAGCCAGCCACATCTTCGGGTGTGGGCGAAATAGATACACCGGTATTACCGGCGAACACCACCTTCTCCAGATAGTCGGCCAACGACAGTTTGTCAGGATTGTTTACCACATAGCCTGCCAGCAGGGCAATGCCCCAGGCGCCACCTTCGCCAGCAGTCTCCATCACCGAGATGGGCGAGTTGAGGGCTGCAGCCAGCATGCGCTGACCTACACCTTTGGTCTTGAAGTAGCCGCCATGACCTGTGATGCGGTCCACCTTCACATTCTCTTCTTTCAGCAGAATGTCGTTGCCCAGTTTCAGCACACCGATGGCTCCGTAGAGGTGGGCGCGCATGAAGTTAGCCAGATTGAACTTGTCGTTGGCTGAGCGCATGAACAGAGGACGTCCGTCGGTCAGTCCGGTGACAGGCTCACCCGACACGTAGTTGTAGCTGATGAGTCCACCGCAGTCGGCATCACCCTCGAGGGCTTTATTGAACAGTTTGCCGTAGAGTTCGTTCATATCTACGGGCACGCCCAGCAGCTGCTGGTACTCCTTAAACAAACCCACCCATGCGTTGATATCGCTGGTGCAGTTGTTGCAATGAACCATAGCCACGAGCGAGCCGTCGGGTGTGGTCACCATGTCGATCATTTCGTAGGGTTTGGAAAGTTCTTTCTCCAAAACAATCATCGAGAACGACGAGGTGCCGGCCGAAACGTTGCCCGTGCGCTGTTTCACGGCGTTGGTAGCCACCATGCCTGTGCCGGCGTCGCCCTCGGGAGGACAAACGGGAATGCCTGCCTTCAGATGGCCGCTCACGTCGAGCCGCTTGGCTCCCTCGGGAGTCAGGAATCCGGCATTCTCGCCAGCGTTGAGCGAACGGGGCAGAATGTCGAGCAGTTTCCATTTGAAGCCCTTCGGCTCAATCAGCTGGTCGAACTTGCGCACCATCTCAGCGTCGTAGGTCTTGGTGGCGGGGTCAACCGGAATCATGCCCGAAGCGTCGCCTACACCCAGCACAAACTGGCCAGTCACCTGCCAATGAACGTAGCCTGCCAGGGTGGTGAGATATTTGATGTCGCTCACGTGCTCCTCGTTGTCGAGAATGGCCTCGTAAAGGTGGCTGATGCTCCAACGCAGGGGAATGTTGTAGTTGAACAGTTCCGACAGCTTGGCGGCAGCCTTGCCGGTGTTGGTGTTGCGCCATGTGCGGAAAGGCACCAGTATCTGCTGCTGATCGTTGAAGGCCATGTAGCCGTGCATCATGGCCGAGAAGCCGATGGCGGCCAGCGCCTCAATCTCGCAGTCGTACTGCTTTAGCACATCCTTGCGCAGTTCGGCATAGCAGTCCTGCAATCCGTACCAGATGGCTTCGGTGCTATAGGTCCAAAGACCATCGACCAGTTGGTTTTCCCACTCGTGCGAGCCTTGTGCTATTGGCTTGTTCTCCTCGTCAATGAGAACAGCTTTAATGCGGGTAGAGCCAAACTCTATACCGAGAATGGCCTTACCCTCTGTGATGGTTTTTCTAGCATCCATATTATTTCAAATTGTCAATTATCAATTATCAATTACTGAAGTGCTTTGTTCAGCATAAAATAAATCTCGTTGTTGCGCAGCTGCTGCTTAAACTCATAGGTCTTGGTGTCCTTGTTAATCTTGACATACTCTATGCCGAGCATCTCTGCAAAGTCTTCCCAGTACTCCTCGGTGATGTCATAAGAGAAGGCGCTGTGGTGAGTACCGCCGGCAAGAATCCATGCTCCGGCACCAATTTCGAACGTGGGCTGCGGCACCCAGAGAGCGCTGGCCACGGGCAGATTAGGCATGGGTTTCGGTTCGATGCACTCCACTTCCTGAGAGATGAGGCGGAAGCGGTTGCCAAGGTCAACAACAGTGGCCTTGATACCACGGCCAACCTTTGAGGTGAACACCAGACGGGCAGTTTGCTGCTTGCGGATGCCAATGCCGAGGAAGTGAACCTCCAGTTTGGGCTTGTCAACGGCGATGAGCGGACAAACCTCGAGCATGTGGCTCTGCAGGCAAGAAGACTGCGTGCCGGCAAAGTTGAGTGTGTAGTCCTCAAGGAACGAGCAGCCTGTGGGCAGTCCCTGCTGAATGACCCAAAGTGTGCGGTAGAGGCAGGCGGTCTTCCAGTCGCCCTCGGCACCGAAGCCGATACCTTCGGCCATCAGACGCTGCGAGGCAAGGCCGGGTATCTGGTCAAAGCCGCAGAAGTTGGGGTCGTTGATGTCGGCATCGCCCAGGTCGTCGAAGTTGGTGGTGAAGGCGGTAGCACCCTCGTCTTTCAGTACGCGGCGCAGGGCAATCTCTGCCTTGGCGGCGTTCTTCACTTTCTCCCAATAAACCTCTTCGCCACTCTCGTCAATCTTGATGGTGTATTCCTTCTTGTACTCCTCAACCAAAGCATCAGCTTCTTGGTCGGTTACTTTCTTGAAGTATTCCATGAGCGAACTCACGGGGTAGTAGTCAACATGGTAGCCCAGACGCTGCTCAAACTCCACACGGTCGCCATCGGTAACGGCCACGTTGTTCATGTTCATGCCGAACATCAGGCAGCGCACCTCATGAGCATCGGCTACACCAGCAGCCACACGTGCCCAAACGGCAATTTGTTTCTGTGCCTGTTCGTCTTTCCAGTAACCGCAAACCACCTTGCGGGCCACGCGCATGCGGGTGCAGATGTGGCCGAACTCAATGTCACCGTGAGCACTCTGGTTCAGGTTCATGAAGTCCATGTCCATGGTGTCCCAGGGAATTTCGGCATTGTACTGGGTGTGGAAGTGGAGCAGCGGCTTCTGCAGTGCCTGCAGACCCTTAATCCACATTTTGGCGGGCGAGAAGGTGTGCATCCAGGTGATGATACCCACGCACTTGGCGTCGTTGTTGGCAGCCAACATAACGGCTTCTACTTCCTTCGAACTGTTGGCCGTGCCTTTATATACAATCTTCACAGGGATGTTGCCACTGGCATTCAGTCCTTCTACCATCTCCTTTGAGTGTCCGTCAACGGCTACTACAGCGTCACCTCCGTAGAGCAACTGTGCACCAGTCACCCACCAAATTTCATAATTATCAAATGCTTTCATTGTTTTGTTTATTTTTTGTTTTTAGTTATTATTCTATTTGTTATTTCGTTATTTCTTTATTCCGATATTAATAATTATGCCGTGCCCTTAGTGCTTCTGGCCTTTTTGTCCGTAATAGGCGTTGGGTCCATGTTTGCGCATGTAGTGCTTTTCAATGAGCAGCGGATTCATGGTCAGCTCCGGGTTGACGGAGAAGGCAACAAAAGCCATCTTCGCACATTGCTCCATCACCTTGGCGTTGTAAACGGCATTGTCGGGCGATGTGCCCCACGAGAACGGACCGTGGTTTTTCACCAGGACGGCAGGCGTGTGGTCGGGATTGATTTTGCGGATGTTCAGTATCTCGTCAACAATCACGTTGCCTGTTTCCAGCTCGTATTGTCCTTTCACCTCGGCCTCGGTCATATCGCGTGTGCAGGGAATGTCTTTGTAGAAATAGTCGGCGTGGGTGGTGCCGATGTTGGGAATGTCGCGGCCTGCCTGAGCAAAGGCGGTAGCATAGGTGGAGTGGGTGTGAACCACGCCCTGAATATTAGGAAACGCCTTATATAAAACAAGGTGTGTGGGGGTGTCGCTCGACGGGTTGAGGTCGCCTTCTACCACCTTGCCGGTTTCGAGGTCAACAACCACCATGTCGGAGGCTTTCATTTCGTCGTAGCTCACGCCGCTGGGCTTGATGACTACCAACCCTTTTTCGCGGTCGATGCCGCTGACGTTTCCCCAGGTGAAAATCACGAGTCCTTGTTTCACAAGGTCGAGATTGGCTTTAAATACTTTTTGTTTCAGTTCTTCTAGCATAAGATAGTTTGCCCCCCTTCTAATCCCCTTCGTTCTTGCGGGGGAAAGACCTTTGCAGGGGCGCGGGTCTTTGGTTTTTTTGAAAGCCCCTCCCCACGCGTCGTGAGAAAATGGGGGAGAGGGGCTTGTTGGATGTGTGCGTTTTCTTAAGGGGTGACACCCTTGTAGGCCCGCTTGTTGTAGCGGTAAAGGGCGGCGCCTCGTTTCGATGTGGTTTTGTCGATGAGGTCGGTTTTCTCGATGAAGTCCATGTGCTTAATGCGCTTGCGGAAATTGCGCTTGTCCACTTCGTCGCCGAGAATGGCCTCATAGACGTGCTGAAGCTGTGTGAGCGTAAAGAGGTCGGGCAGCAGGTTGACGCTGAGCGGCTCGGTCTTGATGCGCTGTTTGAGCAGCTTCATGGCGCAACTCACCATGTTGTTGTGGTCGGAGTAGAGCTTGGGCAGTTCGGTGAGGTTTACCCACTGCAGACCATGTTCTTCGAGCAGGTGCTCGTCGTAGTCTTTCACATTGATGAGTGCGCAATAGGCCACAGAGATGACTCTTTCGCCTGGGTCGCGGTCGATTTCGCCGAAGGCTCCCACCTGCCGCATGTAGAGCTTTTTCAGTCCTGTCAGATTGAGCAGCACGCGGTTGGCAGCTTCGTCAAGGCTTTCGTCGGGACCGACAAATCCTCCGTAGAGCGACCATTCGCCGCGCCCTGGGTCCATCTGCCGGCGGCCGATGAGCAGCTTGAGCTTGTCCTGGTCGAATCCAAACACGATGCAATCGACCGAGACCCAGACTTTTGAGTGTTCACTATAGTAACGTGTCATGTTTTTTCTTGATGTGTGTAGCATTATGCCGTTGGGGCTGTGTTACCACAGAATGGCATAGAGCAGGAACGTGATGAGGCAGATGCCAATGGTACCGTAGGTGTAGCCGCGGGTAGTGGAGAACAGACCGAGGTTGATAGGAAGAGCCTTCTGGTCTTTCTTGGTGTCCTTGGCGTTGCTGTAGAGCCAGATGGCGTTGCAGCCTACGAGCACTCCGAAGAAGATGAATGCCTGGAAACCGATGTCGTTCAGGTAGGCAATGAAGTTGCTGTCGGGATCAGCACCAGGATTCATGGCTCCGAGGGTAATGACGATGATGGCGCAGACAATCATCAGAATGCCAATGCCACCGAGCACCTTGGCCCAGAGAATCATGCGCTGCTGGTCACCCTCGGCAGGCTGCTCGCAGCTGATGAACTTCTTGTCGAGATAGCTTACGAGCACGAAGAACGTAATGAGGATGATGAAGATGTAGCCAGCACGGAACTGGAAGGCCACGTCGGGCAGGCACACCTTGAACAGAATGCCCAGAGGAATGGTGATGATGGCGGTCCATACGGCAGCTGTAGAGGAAGCGCGCTTCCAGAGCAGACCCAAACCGAACACGGTGATGATGCCCGGATAGATGAAGCCCGAATACTCCTGAATGTACTGGAAGGCCTGGTCGAGTCCGCCGAGCAGCGGCTTCACGGCAATGAGGGCGATAATCAGGGCAGAAACAGCTACCAAGCGGCCCACGTTCACCAGCTGGCGGTCGCCTGCCTGCTTGTTGATGTACTTCTTGTAGATGTCCATCGTGAAGAGGGTAGAGGTGGAGTTGAACATCGAGGCCAGCGAACTGATGATAGCAGCGGTAAGGGCGGCAAAGCTCAGGCCCTTGATACCGGTAGGTGTGAAGTTGCGGATGAGCCAGGGATAAGCGTCGTCGGCAACATTGATTTTACCGGCCAGATTCATGCTTTCAAATCTGGAGGGATCCTGCATGATGTAGTAAGCGCAGATGCCGGGAAGCACCACGATGAACGGAATCAAAATTTTCAGGAAGCCGGCGAAGATGAGACCCTTCTTGGCTTCGTCGATATTCTTGGCAGCCAGACCCTTCTGGATGATGTACTGGTTGAATCCCCAGTAACCCAAGTTGGTCAGCCATACACCACCCACAACGGCAGCGATACCAGGAACGTTGGCAAAGGCGCTGGCATTGTGGCTCTCCTGAATGACAAGGTGGAAGTGAACGTCCTGGGCGTGGGCGCCAGTAGTCATGTCGTTATACACCTGGCCGAGGGCTCCCAGAGCGTCGGTGCCCATGATGACACCCATTTCCTTCAGGGCTACGTAGGCTGTAATCAGACCACCGCCCACGAGGAAAGTCACCTGCATCACGTCCGTCCAGGCCACCGAGGCCAAACCACCGTAGATACTGTAGATACCGGCAATGAGGAACAGGCCGAAGATGATGAGCATGCGCATGCTGATTTCTATGCCGAAAATGCTCACGGCCAAGCCCTGCAGACCCAGAATCTGCTCGATGGCAAGGGCACCCAGCCATGCGACAGAAGTAAGATTGACAAACACATAGAGGAACAACCACAGAATGGAGAAGGCCAGACCCACACCGTCGTTATAGCGTTCGCGCAGGAACTGAGGAATGGTGAAAATCTTGCGGTCGAGCATCACCGGCAACAGGAATTTGCCGATAACCACCAGCGTAACGGCGGCCATCACCTCGTAGGCTGCAATGGCAATACCGTCGCGGAAACCTGTTCCCGACATTCCGATAAACTGTTCTGCCGAAATGTTGGCAGCAATGAGCGAGGCACCTACGGCCCACCAAGTAAGAGTGTTACCTGCCAAGAAATAGTCGTTGGCACTTTTTTCTTTACCATCTTTGTTGCGTGAGAGGAAAAGGCCCAGGCTCACCAGCAAAATGAGGTAGCAAACCAGAATCACAAAGTCGACGGTCTTAAACCCCGACATGGCAATTGCTTCAGAAATACTGTTCATTTTTTTGTGTTATTGATAGATTTTGTTATTATAATCCTTTATGATAGTTGTTCTGCGTCGTTTTAGAATATCTAAAAGCTGTAGGAACTATATCCGTTTCTTACTCCAGTCCTTCGGCAATGCTGAACTTATAGGCAGCGTGGCTGAAGTATTTCTCGCCTGGTTTCAGCGTGGGCTGTACCCATGCAGGCTGGTTGGGGCTGTTAGGATACTTCTGGCTCTCGAGGCAAACGCTTACGTGTTTGGGATACTTCACACCGAGCTTGCGAACAATGTCGGCATCGGCACCAACACCCTGGAAATTGCCCGAATAAACCTGCACACCCGGCTCGTTGGTAAACATTTCCATCTTGATGCCAGTCTTGGGTGAGAAGAGAGCAGCACAAACCACGGTGTCGTCGCCCTTGCCGTCCTTATAAGTGTTCAGGCAGTAGTTGTGGTCGTAGCCTGTGGCGTTCTGAATCTGGTCGAACTGCGAGTTGATGCTGTCGCCCAAAGCGTGAGGCTTGCGGAAGTCCATGGGAGTGCCCTCCACCGGCTTGATTTCGCCCGTGGGGATGTAGAGTTTGTCGCTGGGAGTGAAGTTGTCGGCATTCACATACACCACCATGTCGTAGGCAGCCTGTGTGAAGTCGCCCGACAGGTTGTAGTAGTTGTGGTTGGTCTGGTTGATAATGGTCTCTTTGTCGGTTTCGGCCTCCCAAGTCATGTCGAGCGTGTTGTCGGCTGTCACCTTATAAGTAGTAGTGGCTGTCACCTTGCCGGGGAAACCGTTTTCGCCGTCCTCAGCCACGATGGTGAGTTTCAGAATCGAGTCGCCAATCTGCTCAGCATCGTAAACCTGGTTCATCCAGCCTGTTGTGCCGCCGCCGTGCAGACAGTTGGGACCGTCGTTCTGTTTCAGCTGATACTCCTGGCCGTTCAGCTTAAATTTGCCGCCGGCAATGCGGTTGGCATAACGGCCCACGCTCGAACCATAGTCGCTTGGCGAATTCAGAGTGTCGGCATACTGGCGGATGTTGTCGAATCCCAGCACCACGTCGGTAGGCTTGCCGTCCTTGTCGGGCACTACGAGGCTCACCACGCGGCCGCCATAGTTGGTGATGCACACCTCCATGCCGTTCTGGTTCTTCAGCGTGTAGAGCTTCACTTGCTTTCCCTGAATGGTGGTGTCGAAAGCTGTGGGGTTAAGACCTGAAACTGTGAGTTTCTCTTCGGGGCCCGACGTGCAGGCTGCGAGCAGAATAGTGGCTATTCCGGCTCCAAACAAAATGCTTTTTAAGTTCTTCATAATTTAGGTTGTTTGATAATAGATTGCTTTCAAGGATAAAATCGCTCACGCTCAGCTGCTGAAGTAAACTTCGCAGTTCTCGCTTACTCACGATTTTGGGTGTAAAGATACAATAATTATTTCATAGTTGTATCATTTACAGCCATGTTTTTTCTCTCTAAAGTGTAAATATAACACTTATTAACGGAAGAACCGCGTTTTTTGATGTTTGTCAATAAATTGTAGCATTTACACTCTTTCTTCGGTTTTCTCTTGCCAGCTTCCGATTTTTGCCTTACCTTTGCATCGTCAAAAGGACAAAAGGATAACAAAAGACCCTGAGCGAAGGGTATGGCGAAAGCCAAGGATAACACAATTATTAACAACGTGTCGCGCCAAAACCGCAAACGTGAGCCGACTGGCACAAGAGCCACAGCCACAACATAAGAGGCGCGGCCTAAAGAAAAGAAAGGTAAAAAGATGATGATTAGTATTTTATTAGCAGTAGAGGCCATTATGGCCACAGCTTTGTATCTCAATTACAAGCACATGAATTTGAAGTAATCAACCCTTAGTTTAGCGCGCATCTGCATGGTTGCAGGTGCGCGTTCCCTTTGTATGTGCTACCATGACGTTATTCCATGGCTTTATGAAAATAACTCACGGTAATAGAAAAATATCTCACGGTAATAGAAAAATATCTCACGGTAATAATTTCGTATCTCACGGTAATAAAAAAATATCTCACGGTAATAAGTTCAAATTCTCTAGAAAATATTATCATAACGTCGTGAGATATGTTCAAATTCTCTAGAGAATTTCAAGGCAACACCGTGAGCTATTTCTAAATTCTTTGGTTTCCTTACAAAAAAACGAGGTTTCCCCACCACAGGAAAACCTCGTATCATTGAGTTTTAATGAGTTTTATTAGCAGAGCTTGCGCGAGCCGTCGCTGATGACCACGTCATAAACTTTGGGCTCTCTGTTGAATTTCTCGAAGTACTTCTTCTTAGCAGTTTCGATGAACGAGTCGTAGAGCTCGTCTTTCACCAGGTTGATGGTGCAGCCGCCGAAGCCGCCGCCCATGATGCGCGAGCCTGTTACGCCGCACTCTTTGGCAACGTCGTTGAGGAAGTCGAGTTCTTCGCAGCTTACCTCGTACTCCTTCGACAGGCCGTAGTGAGTCTCGTACATCTTCTGGCCTACGGTTTCATAGTCGCCGGCAACAAGAGCGTCGCAAACGGCCAGCACACGGTCTTTTTCGCCAAGCACGAAGTGGGCGCGGGTGTAGTCTTCTTCGCCTACCTCGGCACGAACCTCTTCGAGCTGTTCCCAAGTGCAGTCGCGCAAAGTCTCAAACTGAGCTTCGGGATGACGGGCGGCAATGGCCTTCACCACACGCTCGCACGAGTTGCGGCGGTCGTTGTAGGGCGAGCCTGCCAGTTCATGCTTCACGCACGAGTTGATGAGCACCAGCTTGTAGCCTTTGGGGTCGAAGGGGAAATATTCGAACTCACGGCTGCGGCAGTCTAGGCGCATCAGTTTGCCGGCCTGTCCGAAGACGCTGGCAAACTGGTCCATAATGCCACAGTTCACTCCGCAGTAGTTGTGCTCGGTGGCTTGTCCGGCAAGCACCATGTCCCACTTGCTCACCTTATTGTCGCCGAAGAGGTCGTTCAGTCCGCAAGCAAAACAACTCTCCATGGCAGCCGACGACGACATGCCTGCGCCGAGGGGAACGTCGCCCGAGAAGGCTATGTTGAAACCCTTGACGGGTACGCCCAGCTTCTGCATTTCCTTAGCGATGCCGAAGATGTAGCGTGCCCACGAGGTACGCGGGCCATTCTCGTCGTTGAGGTGGAAATCCACACGGTCTTTCAGGTCGATGGCATAGGCCATGATCATATCATCGGTACCGTTGACGCGCATTTCGGCCACGATGCCTTTGTCCACAGCGCCGGGGAATACGAATCCGCCGTTGTAGTCGGTGTGCTCGCCAATGAGGTTGATGCGGCCAGGAGAGGCATAAATGTTTCCTGTTTTACCGTCAAAATGCTTGATAAAGCGACTTCTTACTTCTTCAATTGCAATCATATTTTTTAGATTTTAGATTTTTGGTTTGAGGTTTTAGATTTTGCAAGTAGCCTTGGCCTCAAATATGGTTAATAATTTGTTTTAGATTAATCTACGGGGATGTCCTTGTTCACGTTCTTGCAGCCGGCAAGTGCGTAGTAGAACATGTAGGCCATGGCCAGCAGGTAGATGAAGTAGCTTGGCATGTAGCCCATCATGTCGGCGAAGAAATTCTGCACTACGGGCAGTACGCCGCCGCCAACAACCATCATCATGAAGATGCCCGATGCCTGGGCCGTGTATTTGCCGAGACCCTCGGTGGCAAGGTTGAAGATAGAGGGCCACATCACAGATGTGCAAAGGCCGACCAACACGAGCAGCAGGGCACTCAGGGGTACGGTGGTCATTTCGACGCTTCCCTCAAGAATCTTCACCAAAGGCATGGTGACGGTAACGCTCTTGGGAACGAAAATGGCTGCAAGGATAAGAATCATGCCTACGCTGGTGGTGACCAGCATCAGCTGGCGCGAAGAAACCTTACCGGCAATAAAGCTGGAGCACAGACGGCCCACCAGCATCAGTAGCCAGTACATGGCAGCAACGGCTCCACCAATGGTGGCCGCATTGGCAATGGCTTCGGGATTCACCCAGGCACCACTGGCTGTGGTATCGGAAAGATAGAAGTTCAGACCGCCAGGAATACCTACCTCAACACCCACATAGACAAAGATGGCGATAACGCCAAGCATGCAATGGCGGAACGACCAGGGTGAGTGCTCGAACACGGTGTCGGCTGTCACCTTTCCAATCTCTGGGTCTTCGATGGGAATGAAAAGCAGAATAACGAATGCGCAGGCGAATACGGTCATGGCAATATACATCACCAAATTCACATCGGCCATCTGGGTTGAGGCTGTTACGGTTCCGATGAGCGCACCCACGAGCATGGGAGTCATGGTGCCGGCCAGCGAGTTGAGCGTGCCGCCAATCAGGTTGAGCTGGTTGCCACGGTTGCCACCGCCGCCGAGCAGGTTGAGCATGGGGTTGACCACAGTGTTGAGAATACAAACCGAGAAACCCGAGATGAATGCGCCCAGCAGATAGATGCAGAATCCGGGAATGCCACTTGAGAAGCCTGAGAGATACTGAATGAGTACGCCGAAGAAACCAACGGCAATGCCAATGAGGGCAGTGCGCTTGTAGCCCACCTTGGTCAGCATCTTGCCTGCGGGAATACCCATGAACAGATAAGCAAAGAAGTTCATGAAGTTACCCATGATGCCCAATACGTTCGAACCGCCAATCTCAGGCTGGTTCTTCCAGATGACACCAATGGGGGCTCCCAGGTTTGTTACGAACGAAATCATTGCATAAAGGAAGAACATCGTAATGATGGCTATAATGCTTCCTTGTTGTTTGTTATTTGCCATTGTTTTAGATGTGTTTTTAGTTACTTTTTATTATTATGTTCACTTTTTCTTAGGTATTTTCTACTTATGTAAAGAGTTCAGGATGTTAAACTCGTAGCTCTTTAGTCTAACATCTTGAACTCCTGATAGTTTTCCTTGTTTGGTTGAATCTTTGCGCTAGTCTTTGTTGGGTTATTTCACTCCGAACTTGTAGATTGTCCGCTGTGTGTATTTCACGCCGGGGTTAAGAATCACCGAGGGGAAGTACGGACGGTTGGGTGAATCGGGGAAGTGCTGGCACTCCAGACAAATGGAAGAGCGGCGGGGGAATGTAGCGCCATGCTGACCAGAAATGCCCGAACCGAAGTTGTCGGTGTAAAGCTGAATGCCGGGTTCTGTGGTGAGCACGTCGAGTGTGCGTCCGCTGTTGGGGTCTGTGATGCGTGCGGCAAAGGTAAGCTCGCCTTCCTCGTGCTTGTTCAGAACGTAGCAGTGGTCGTAGCCTGAGCCGTTCTTAATCTGCTCGTTGTCAGCGTCAATCTCGAGTCCAATGGCTTTGGGAGTGCGGAAATCGAACGGTGTGCCTTCTACTTTCAGAATCTCGCCAGTAGGAATGCTGGTGTTGTCGATGGGGAGATAGAAGTCGGCATTGATTTCGCAAATCTGGTCTTCGATGGTCGGAGTGGGGTTGGCAATACCCTGAATGCTGAAGAAAGCGTGGTGAGTAAGGTTGATGATGGTGCGCTTGTTGCTGGTAGCCTGATATTTGATAACCAATTCGTTATCGTCAGTAAACGTGTAGGCAACCCAAACTTCTACTTCGCCCGTGAAACCTTCTTCGCCGTAAGAGCTGATGTATTTCAGTACGGCAGCCTGCTCGTTGATGCGGGTAACGTCCCAAACGCGCATGTGGAAACCTGTTGGTCCGCCGTGAAGGTGATTGGGACCGTCGTTGAGAGCCAGCTGATACTGTTTGCCGTTGAGCTGGAACTTGCCTTCCTTGATGCGGTTGCCAAAGCGGCCGATAAGAGTGCTCAAGTAAGGCTCGGGGCTGTTGATGACATCCTGAATGTTATCGTGTCCTTGAATAACGTTGGCCACGTTGCCGTCTTTGTCGGGAACCATGATGGCTACGAGAGCGCCGCCATAGTTTGTGAAAGCCACTTCATATCCAAGCTTGTTTTTCAGGATATATAAATCTGTGTTTTTACCGTTGACAGTGGTCTGAAAATCCTCTTGTTTCAGGCCACAAAGATTTTCTGTTTCCATTGTGCTCATAATTTATAAAAGTTTTTTGGTTACTTATTAAAATATATGTTTTGCAAAGTAACTGAAAATTTTTGAGAAACACAAAAGAAAAAACAAAAAAGTGACCACCGTAGGGGTTAAAAATATGTAAATTGCAAGAATCACGACAGTAAGTCGGCCACCACATAGCTGCTGCCCCCCACAAAAATGAAGTCGTCGGGGCCTGCTTCGCTCATGGCTTGCCGATAAGCGTCTTTGACGTTGGGGAAGGCTGTGCCATGAAGCCCGAGAGCTGTGGCTTTCTCGAGGATTCTTTGTTCGGGAATGGCACGTTTCGACTGTGCCTTGGTGAAATAGTACACCGCGTCTTTGGGCAGCATGGTCAGCACGGTGTCGATGTCTTTGTCGTCAACCATTCCGAAAACCATGCGCAGCTGCTTGCAGGGCTGGTTTTTGATTTGTGGCGCCAGATACTGCCATCCGCCCACGTTGTGGCCTGTGTCGCAAATGGCCAACGGCCTCTGATGAATGGTCTGCCAGCGGCCTACAAGTCCGGTTGTCTCGCATACTTGGGCAAACCCATTGGCAATATCGGCCCTTCCTACGGCAGGAAGCAGGGCCACGGCAGCAAGAATGGTGTTGGTGTTTTTCTCCTGATAGTTTCCTCCCAACTGTCCTACAAGGGTGCCGAAGTTGCGAGTCAGATAGTTTCGTCCGCCTTGGTTGTTGGATGACGACGAAATCACCTCGGCGATGTCTTCTGCAAAATAAATGGGGGAGCCCACCAGACGAGCTTTCTCTTCGAATACAGGCCGTGTTTCGGCAGTAGTCTCGCCAATAACCACAGGCACGTTTCTTTTCATGATGCCCGCTTTCTCGGCCGCAATCTCAGCCAGCGTGTTGCCCAGAAATTGTGTGTGGTCGAACGAAATGTTGGTGATGATGCTCAGTATGGGTGTAATGATGTTGGTGCAGTCCAATCGTCCGCCAAGCCCCACTTCCACCACAGCAATATCCACCTGCTGGTCGGCAAAATACTTAAAAGCCATGGCCGTGGCCAGCTCGAAAAAAGAAGGGTAGAGGCGTTGATTATTATTTGTAGAATAATCGTCGTTGGTGATTAATGGCTCATCGTTGCTTGTTGAACTTTCGTTGTTCCACTTGATGAAATCGTCCACAAAATCGATGACGTATTTCTCGCTGATTGTCTGACCGTTAACGCGGATTCGTTCACGGAAATCTACAATATGTGGCGAGGTGTAGAGACCCACCTTGAAACCTGCTTGCTGAAGAATGGCAGCCAGCGTGTGCGAACAAGATCCCTTGCCGTTGGTGCCAGCTACGTGAATGGTTTTATACTGGCGATGCGGATGGCCATAGTGCTCATCCAGAGCTTCGGTGGTTTGCAGGCCAGGCTTATAAGCAACGGCACCGATGTGTTCGAACATCGGTGTCACGTTGTATAAATAATGGATGGTTTCTTGGTAGGTCATGCTGATAGCTGTTGACTACGAGAAATAGTTTTTGAATTTCTCGAAGATGGATTTCTTGGTTTGTGAGTCGCCTTTGAAGTTGTCGCTCTTCTGCATCTCTTCGAGGGCGTCTTTTTCCTGCCGGCTCAGGGTTTTCGGCACATAAACGCTGACATTCACTACCAGGTCGCCTGTGCCTCGGCCGTAGCCTTGCACGGCGGGCAGTCCTTTGCCCCTCAGGCGGAAGGTTTTTCCGGGCTGTGTGCCTGGCTCTATTTTGATTTTGGCTTTGGTGCCCTCGATGGTGGGAATCTCCACACTGCCTCCGAGTGCTGCCGTGGGGAAGTCGAGCAGCAGGTTGTAAATCACGTCGCTATTGTCGCGTACAAAGGTGTCGTTGGGCTCTTCGTCGATAAACACCTGGATGTCGCCCGAAATGCCATTGTGCTTGCCTGCGTTGCCCTTGCCGGGCACGTTGACCACCATGCCCGAGGCCACACCGGCAGGAATCTTGATTTCGACTACTTCCTCGCCTTTCACGATGCCTTCGCCGTGGCAATGCTGACATTTGTTTTTTATAATCTTTCCTTCGCCGCCACAGGTGGGACAAACACTTTGTGTCTGCATCAGTCCAAACAGGCTCTGGGTGGTGCGGGTCACCACTCCGCTTCCGTGACACGTAGGACATGTTTCGGAACTGCTGCCAGCCTCGGCTCCCGTGCCATGACAATGGCTGCATTGCACGTCTTTCTTCACCTTGAACTTCTTGGTGACACCCGATGCTACTTCCTGCAAGTTGAGGCGTACCTTCAGTCGCAAGTCGCTGCCACGGTATTGAGCCCGCTGGCCGCCTCCGCCGCCAAAGCCTCCAAAACCAGAGCGGCCACCAAAGATGTCGCCAAACATGGAGAAGATGTCATCCATGGAGAATCCGCCGCTAAATCCGCCAAAGCCGCCGCCCATGTTGAGACCGTCGAAGCCAAATTGGTCGTACTGCTGGCGTTTCTGCGGGTCGTGCAACACATCATAGGCCTCGGCAGCCTCCTTGAATTTCTCTTCGGCTTCCTTGCTGCCCGGGTTGCGGTCGGGGTGATATTTGATGGCTATCTTGCGGTAGGCCTTCTTAATTTCGTCTTCCGAGGCGTTTTTCTCTACTCCCAGCACCTCGTAATAATCTCTTTTTGCCATAATGGTAAAGGGCTATTGATAGTTGTTTGGGTCTATTGTCCTACTGCCACTTTGGCATGACGTATGACTTTGTCGTTGAGCATGTAACCAGTCTGCACGCAGTCGATTACCTTGCCCTTCTTGTCGTCGCCCATGCCGGGCACCATGGCGATGGCCTCGTGGAAATCTACGTCAAAGTCTTTGTTTTCGGTCTCAATTTTCTTTACGCCCAGGCCTTCAAGTGTCTTGATGAACTTCTTGAATATCAGGTCCATGCCCTCTTTGATGGCCACGGGATCGTCGGTTTCGTTGGCAATGGCCCGCTCAAAATCGTCGAGCACAGGCAGAATGGCCGTAATGGTTTTCTCGCCTCCGTTCAGAATCAGCTCGGCCTTTTCTTTCAGGGTGCGTTTTTTGTAGTTCTCAAACTCGGCCTGCTTGTAGAGCATCTGCTGTTTCAGGTTTTCAATCTCGGCCAGGGCCACGTCGAGCGGGTCTTTTTCTTCCTCTTTCTCTGCCTCTTTCGGTTGGTCGTGGTCGGGGGTCTCGTCCTGTTCTGAGGTTTCTGCAGTACGCTCTTCCTGTGTGTTCTCTGCGGTTTGTTCCTCGTTCAGTTTTTCTTCATGCTCGTCGAGGTTGCCGTCTTCAATATTGATTTTCTTTTCTTCGCTCATAGCTTTATAATGATTATTTGTTCTTTTTTTTCAGGTTTCTACACTTCCGAATGCAAAAACCATGCCAAAGAAGAACTCCTAACTCTTAACTCCTAACTCCTAACTCCTAACTCTTAACTCCTAACTCCTAACTCCTAACTCTTAACTCCTATCTCCTAACTCCTAACTCAAATACATCTTCGCTTTCTGCTCTTTGATTTGCTCGTCGAAGATATAGTCGTCGTAGGTCATCAGCTTGTCGATGGTGCCGCTGGGCGTGAGCTCAATGATGCGGTCGGCCACGGTGTTGATGAACTCATGGTCGTGCGAGGCAAACAGAATGTTGCCTTTGAACTGTATGAGGTTGTTGTTGAATGCCTGAATCGACTCCAGGTCCAGGTGGTTGGTAGGCGTGTCGAGAATCAGACAGTTGGCGTTTTTCAGTTGCATGCGGGCTATCATGCATCGCATTTTCTCGCCGCCCGACAGCACGTTAACCTTCTTCTCCACCTCTTCCTGTTTGAAGAGCATGCGTCCCAGGTAGCCTTTCATCACCACCTCGTTGCCCGGTCCGTATTGCGAAAGCCAGTCCACCAGGTTCATGTCGCTCTTGAAGAATTCCGTGTTGTCCAAGGGCAGATAGGCCGTGGTGATGGTCACACCCCACTTGTAGGTGCCTCCGTCGGCCTCGCGGTTGCCGTTGATAATCTCAAACAGGGCCGTCATGGCCTTGGGGTTGTGGGAGAGGAACACCGTTTTCTGGCCTTTCTCAATGTTGAACGACACGTTATCGAACAACACCGAGCCATCGGCATCCAGCGCCTTCAGTCCTTCCACCTCCAGAATCTGGTTGCCCGGCTCGCGCTCCATCTGGAAGATGATGCCCGGATACTTACGGCTGCTGGGACGAATCTCCTCTACGTTCAGTTTCTCAAGCATCTTCTTGCGGCTGGTGGTCTGCTTACTCTTGGCCACATTGGCAGAGAACCGGCGTATGAACTCTTCCAGCTGCTTGCGTTTTTCCTCGGCCTTGAGCCGCTGGTTCTGAGCCTGGCGCAAGGCCAGCTGCGAACTCTCGTACCAGAACGAGTAGTTGCCCGAGAACACGGTCACCTTGCCGAAGTCGATATCCACGGTCTGTGTGCTCACAGCATCAAGGAAGTGGCGGTCGTGGCTCACCACCAACACACATTGCTCCAGCGAGCTCAGGTATCCCTCGAGCCATTGTACGGTGTCCAAGTCAAGGTCGTTGGTAGGCTCGTCGAGCAGCAGGTTATCGGGATGTCCGAACAACGCCTTGGCCAGCATCACGCGCACCTTCTCGTTGTTCGATATGTCGGCCATCTGCTTGTAGTGCAGCTCCTCTTTGATGCCCAGGTTCTGCAACAGCTGTGCGGCCTCGCTCTCAGCCTCCCATCCGTTCATCTCGGCAAATTTCAGTTCCAGGTCGGCGGCAAGGTTGCCGTCTTCCTCGGTCATTTCGGGCTTGGAGTAGAGAGCCTCGCGCTCTTTCATGTTCTTCCAGAGTGGCTGGTGGCCTTGCAGCACGGTGTCCATCACCGTAAACTCGTCATATTTGAAGTGGTCCTGATCCAACACCGACAGACGTTCGCCAGGCCCCAGCTCCACCGAGCCTTTGTTGGGCTCCAGCTCGCCGCTGATGGCCTTCAGCAGGGTTGATTTGCCGGCACCATTGGCACCGATGACACCATAAATGTTTCCACTCGTGAATTTGATGTTTACATCTTTGTAAAGCACGCGCTTTCCAAACTGGATAGCAAGATTTGTTACCGTGATCATTCTTACTTTTTTCTACCTTATTTATTATTTGGGTGCAAAGGTACGATTAAGCGAGCAAAAAACAAAATAAAAGTTTTGTTTTTTCGAGCGTGAGTACCTTCGGCGTTAGCCAAAGTGCGAATGTACGAGCAAAAAACAAAATAAAAGTTTTGTTTTTTCGAGCGCGAGTACCTTCGGCGAGGCTAAAGCAACGAATAAGCTGCGCAATTATTTCCGTCGGGTGAATGTTTTTTCAGAAATTTTAGTCATTTTTCTGAATAAAGTGTTATCTTTGCAAAAAATAAGCCCTGCTCAGGCTCTTATTAAACGGGCCGATGGGGCAGGGGTAAGCGTCATTGTATAGAACTAAGGAATATTGTGTAATTTATTAAAACTAAGTGTAAATATGAAATTACGTTGTCTTTTTCTCTCGGCGTTTGTGCTGAGCGGTATGGTTGCCAATGCTGCTGCCGACTATGCAGACTCGTTGGCCATTTACAAGCAAAAACTGGACTCTGTTCAGCGGGTGAACATGCTGCTGGGGCAGAACACGGCCACCGATGCCAGGTTCTACCGCCTGTTTGCTCCCACCACGTTCTACCATTCGGCTGCCAACAAACTGCTCCGCCTCGACGGAAACATGTCGGGCAGAGATGCGGTGGTGGACGAAATCGACAAGGCCCTGCTCCGCGTCTATATGGAGCGTCCCGACTTGGTGGTGAACAGCCAGAACCGGCTGCAGGAGGCTGGCTCCATTCGCGAGGATGCCGGCAAGACCATCAAGAGCTCGGTGGATCTGGTGGAGCGTATAGCTCCCGAGCCTCTCATGGCCGACACCGTGCCCCTGGAGATTGAGGTGAAGAAACCCAAGTTCTGGACATTCAAGGGCGACTACTACCTGCAGTTCCTGCAAAACTATGTCAGCGGCAACTGGTACAAGGGCGGCGAGAGCAACTACTCCATGGTGGGGAGCCTGGCCATGGAGGCAAACTACAACAACAAGCAGAAGCTGAAGTGGGAAAACAAACTCGAGATGAAACTCGGCTTCATGACCAGCAAGAGCGACAGCCTGCACGAGTTTAAGAGCACCGAAGACCTGGTGCGTCTGACCAGCAAACTCGGCCTGCAGGCCACCAAGCGCTGGTACTACACCCTGCAAGTGGTGGGGCAGACCCAGTTCGTGAGAGGCTACAAGAGCAACGACCTCTTTGTTTATTCTGACTTCATGTCGCCCTTCCGCCTCAACGTGTCGCTTGGTATGGACTATGCCGTGGAGGCTCTCAACAAGAAACTCACCGGAAGCATTCACCTCGCCCCGCTCTCCTATAATTATATATATGTGGGCCGCTCAGCACTGGCCACCCGCAACAGCCTGAAGGAAGGCAAGCACTCGTTGCACGAAATAGGTTCGCAGTTCACCGTTGACCTGGAGTGGAAGATTTCTGACAACATTAACTGGAAAACGCGCATGTATGGATTCTCGTCCTATAAGCGCGTGGAGTGGGAGTGGGAGAACACCTTCACCTTCAAGTTCAACAAATACATCTCGTCAAACCTCTTCATCTATCCCCGTTTCGACGATGGTGTGCTGCGCGATGGTGACCACGGCTATTGGCAGTTCATGGAGTACCTCTCCCTGGGCTTCAACTACTCGTTCTAAGCTCCTGCGCACAGAGGGATTGTCTTAGGAACAGAGGTTAAAAGAAAAGATTAATAGAAAAAGACACAGAAGATTCGCGATTCTTCTGTGTCTTTTCTGTTTTTATGGTAGATGGCTGGAAAGCCCGCTGTGTTAGTGGGTGGCCTTGTACCAGGAGGTGCGCTGGTGACTCTTAGTGACCACAGGGTTTTGGCTGGGGTCAGAGATGGCTATGCCCGAGAAGGTGTTGATGGGTACCGTGTATCCCGCCTCATAAAGGCGGGTGTAGAACTCCGGGGTGTTGGCCTTTTGGGTTACCACGCTGTTGAGGGCAGACTCGAGTCTGTTGAGCAGCGCGCGTTCTGGGCAGAGGTGGGTGGCATAGTCGCCAAAATCGTAGAAGATGTGCGTTTTAAATCCGTCGAGCACTTGCAGCTCTTCGAGCTGTGCGGGGTCGAGCGTGTACTTCTGGTTGACAATTTTCATCGTGGCAGCCAGCTCTTCCATCTTTCGGCAGTCGATGGCGGCAACGGTGCCGTAGGGGTAGTTGTAGTTTTTATAGAAGTTGTTGAAAGCCGACACGGCCGACGAGTAGTTGGGCTGCCATCGTGCTAGCGAGGACCACATGGTCTGGTAGGGGAATCCTACGTTCATCACTTCGCAGGTTGATGCAATCATGAAATTGGTGGCGTTTCGCAGTTCGTAGGCCACCTCTACGTTGGCCATGTAGCAGTCGTCGAACATGATGTACTGCATCTTCATTCCGGCCGCCTGTATGGCTTCGGCCAGGGTAGGGATGTCGGTGCTGAAAGTGGCTAGGTCTTCCACGCTTCCGTAGAATCGGGTGGCGGGGTCGTTGCCGTTGCTCACGTATGCACGGGTGAAGGAAGCGTCGTCTTGGGTGGCATCGAAGCTGTAGGGCTTGGCGTAGTAGGGGTATTTCTCCCAGCTGTCGGTAAAGGTCCATCCTGTGCCGTGGCAGCCTACTATCATGGCATAGTTGAGGCCCGAAGCTTGCGACTTCACGTCTTCGAGGATGGTTTTGATGCCGTTGACGGTGGTATAATCGTGACCCTCATAGGTTTTGAGCGTCTTGCGCTCCACGGTGTTGGTATGCTCGTCGTAAACAAATTCGAAGAGTGTTGACGAGTTGTAGGTCTCACTAAGGAACACCAGCGAGCGGCTGTCGCCGAGCCCGTTGTTTCTTATGATGGCTGCCTCAATACTGTCAAGGTTGTTTTTAAAAATATTGAGCAGGCCTGAGCTTTTCTGTGAGCCCGACCATGGCATGTAAACTAACACGGTTTGCTTGTTGATGCTGTTCACATCTTCGGCCTCGCCGCCACAGGAGGTGAGCGTCAGAACCGAAAGCACGAAAAGCAGTATCATGGACGCACGCCGTTGTGCGCCCATGACCGATGGGTTGTGGCTCATAGTTTCTTTTTTAGTTCTGCAATTGATTCTCTGAGCGCTGAGATTTTCTCCTCTGAGTCGCTCTGCTTCTTACGTTCGAGTGCCACAACGGCTTCGGGAGCGTGAGCCACGAACTTTTCGTTAGAGAGTTTCTTCGTCACACCCGCGAGGAAACCTTCCAGGTGCTTGAGTTGTGCTTCCTGTTTCTCTATTTCGGCAGCCACGTCGATGAGGTCGCCCAAGGGAACAGCAAACTCGTAGGTTCCCACCATGAAGGCGCTGGCGTCGGCGCTCTTCTCGCTCACCACATTGATGTTCTTCACGTTGGCCATCTTCTCAATCATGGCGTTGTAAGCCTCGAATGGGTTGCTGCCCACCACCTGCAGGTCGAGCGGCTCCCTGGGGGCGATGTTCTTCTGGTTGCGCACCATGCGCACGCCGCTCACAATCTGCTTCACCTGCTCGATGGCTTGTGCCAGCTGGTTGTCGGCCTCGGTGGGAGCGTCCATTTCCAGTTTCTCGCGCATGATGCTCTCGCCGGGCTGGCGGTCGTAGAGGGCCTGCCAGAGCTCTTCGGTAATGAAGGGCATGAAGGGGTGGAGCATTTTTAGCAGCGTGTCGAAATAGTGCAGGGTGGCGTCGTAGGTCTGCCGGTCGATGGGTTGGGGCTCGCCGTTGATGTAGGCGGGTTTCACCATTTCCAGATACCAGCTCGAGAACTCGTCCCAGAAAAGTTTATAGACGGCCATCAGGGCCTCGGAGATGCGGTATTTCTTGAACAGGTCGTTGAGCTCGGCGTTGGTCTGCTTCAGCTTGGCCTCAAACCATACGGTGGCTGTCTTGGCCGCCTGGGTCTGCTCTACGTCGGCCACCTGCCAGCCCTTCACCAGTCGGAAGGCGTTCCAAATTTTGTTGTTGAAGTTGCGGCCCTGCTCGCAGAGAGCCTCGTCGAAGAGGATGTCGTTGCCGGCAGGTGCCGAGAGCATCATGCCCATGCGCACACCGTCGGCGCCAAACTTGTCGATGAGTTCGATGGGGTCGGGTGAGTTGCCCAGCGACTTCGACATCTTGCGTCCCAGCTTGTCGCGCACAATGCCCGTGAAATAAACATTTCGGAAAGGCATGTCTTTGCGGTACTCGTATCCGGCCATAATCATGCGGGCCACCCAGAAGAAGATGATGTCGGGGCCTGTAACAAGGTCGGCCGTGGGATAGTAGTAGTTGATTTCCTCGTTGTCGGGGTGGTTGATGGCATCGAACAGACTGATGGGCCACAGCCAGCTGGAGAACCAGGTGTCCAGGGCGTCCTCGTCCTGTCGGAGGTCGGCAGCCTGCAGGTGGTCGTTGCCGGCCATCTGGCGGGCTTTCTCAAGGGCTTTCTCGGCCGTCTCGGCCACCACGATGAGCTCGCCGTCCTCGTTGTAGGCGTAGGTGTCGTTCTTGGTGGCCAGCTTGTCGGCGCTTACGTAGTAGGCCGGAATGCGGTGACCCCACCACAGCTGGCGGCTGATGCACCAGTCCTGAATGTTGGTGAGCCAGTTTTGGTAGGTGGTTTTGTATTTTGTGGGATAGAACTTCAGCTCGTCGTTCATCACGGGCGGAAGGGCGATGTCGGCAAAATGCTTCATGCGCAAGAACCATTGCATGCAAAGGCGTGGCTCAACGGCCGTATCGGCGTTGCGCTCAGAGTAGCCCACCTTGTTGTCGTAGTCCTCCACACGCTCCATGAGCTGAGCCTCCTGCAGATCCTTGGCTATCTGCTTGCGGCAAGCCTCGCGGTCCATGCCCACGTAGATGGGGCTTTGGTCAGAGATGGTGCCGTCGGCGTTGAATATGTCTATGGTTTCCAGATTGTGGGTCTTGCCCAGCATGTAGTCGTTGGTGTCGTGAGCGGGAGTCACCTTCAGACAGCCCGTACCAAACTCGATGTCAACATAGCGGTCCTCGATGACGCGAATCACGCGACCCACCAGCGGAACAATTACCTTGTGGCCTTTCAGCCATTGGTTCTTGGGGTCTTTGGGGTTGATACACATGGCCGTGTCGCCCATGATGGTTTCGGGGCGCGTGGTGGCCACTACGGCATAATAGCCTTTCTCGTCTTTATGTATCACGTTGCCCTGCTCTCTCAGCTCGTCCTCGTTGGGCAGGCTGTCCATGTCGGCCACGTAGTATTTCAGGTGAAACAGATGGCTCTTTTCCTCACGGTAAATCACCTCCTCGTTGCTCAGGGCTGTCTGGGCTTTGGGGTCCCAGTTCACCATGCGCAGGCCGCGGTAGATGAGGCCTTTGTTGTAGAGGTCAACAAACACCTTGATGACACTCTCCGAGCGTTTCTCGTCCATGGTGAAGGCCGTGCGGTCCCAGTCGCAGCTGGCACCCAGGCGGCGAAGCTGCTTCAGAATGATGCCTCCGTGCTCGTGGGTCCAGTCCCAGGCATGCTCAAGAAACTGCTCGCGGGTGAGGTCGCTCTTCTTGATGCCCTGCTCGGCAAGTTTTTTCACCACCTTGGCCTCGGTGGCAATCGAGGCGTGGTCGGTGCCGGGCACCCAGCATGCGTTTTTGCCCTCCATACGGGCACGGCGCACCAGGATGTCCTGAATGGTGTTGTTGAGCATGTGTCCCATGTGGAGCACACCCGTCACGTTGGGCGGCGGAATAACGATTGTGTAGGGTTCCCTTCCGTCGGGTTTACTTGCGAAGAGCTTGTTGTCAAGCCAGTACTGATACCATTTCGACTCCACAATCTGCGGGTCGTATTTACTTGCTAATTCCATTTATAAATAATACTGTTTTGAAAAATTCTACAGAAAAAGCGCCATCAGCGCAGAAAAACGCTGCAAAATTACGAAAATTCCATTAATTATTGTACTTTTGCATCATAAAACTTTATAAAATACCCGTTATCTGAACAATTAATGCACACAAGAGAAGAAAAACTGCAGGCCTTTGGACGGTTGCTCGACGTGCTCGACCAGTTGCGCGAAAAGTGTCCATGGGACTGTAAGCAGACCAACGAGAGCCTGCGCCCCAACACCATCGAGGAGACATTTGAGCTTTGCGATGCCCTGATGAAAAACGACACGAAGAACATCTGCAAAGAGCTGGGCGATGTGATTATGCACGTGATGTTTTATGCCCGGATTGGCAGCGAAACCAACGATTTCGACATAGCCGATGTCTGCAATCAGGAGGCCGACAAGCTTATTTTCCGTCATCCCCACATTTATCATCCGTCGCAGGTAGGCGCGCCAGACCCCAAGCCGCTGCCCTACGGAGAGCACGAAGAACACCGCCAGTTTGCCGATGCCAAAACCTCAGAGCAAGTGCTGAAGAACTGGGAGCAAATCAAGCTGAAGGAGAAAGACGGCAACAAGACCGTGCTCAGCGGAGTGCCCGACTCGTTGCCCAGTCTGATAAAAGCTTACCGCATTCAGGACAAGGCCCGCAACGTGGGCTTCGACTGGCAGAAACGCGAGGACGTGTGGCAGAAGGTGCACGAGGAGCTGCACGAGCTGGAGGCCGAGCTGGCCAAGGGCGACAAAGAGCGCTCTACCCGCGAACTGGGCGATTTCCTCTTTAGTGTCATCAACGCCGCAAGGCTCTACAAACTCAATCCCGACAACGCGCTGGAGCATACCAACCAAAAGTTCATACGCCGCTTCAACTATATTGAGCAGCACAGCATCAAGGAGGGTAAACCGTTGGCTGATATGAGTTTGGAAGAAATGGATAAATTATGGAATGAAGCAAAAGAATATGAGAAAAATTAGTTTTGTTACCTGTGTTTTGATGGTGGTTCTGGCCATGGTTGGCTGCAAAGAAAAGCCGACGGCTCCCAAAGTGGTGACACCAGTTGTAGATTCTACCATGGTGGAGAATGTGCCCGACAGCACCGTTTATGGCGTCTGTGGCGATGGTTGTTCCATGCACATGCTCGAGCTCGTTACCGGCAATGGCGACACAATCTATTACAGCGTCAATATTGAGGAAGCCGGCACCATCAAGGGAGGCATGAACGTGGGCGACCGTGTGGCTGTGGTAGGCCATAAGGATGCCGACGGCAACTGGGCTGCCGACAACGCCGTCAACCTGACCACGCTGTTGGGTAAATGGAGCAGCATCGACAAGAACTTCGAGATTCAGGAGGGTGGGGTAGTAGTTTCTACCATTACCGAGCCCAAGCCACTTACCGAGTGGAAAATCTGTAATGCCAATCTTGTGCTCTCGGCCGACACCTTCAGCGTTTACAGCCTGGGTGCCGACTCGCTCTATCTGGAAAACGAGCATGGCATTTTTGCCTACAAGCGCATGAAGAACTAACCTGTTCGGGGCTTGCATTCTAACTTTTTTCCGAGAGAGAGCCATGGAACCGTTCAGAGTTCACATACTTGGGTGTGGCAGCGCCTTGCCCACAGCCAAGCACAGCCCCTCGTCGCAGGTGGTGGAGTTGCGCGACAAACTGTTTATGATAGATTGTGGCGAGGGCACCCAAATGCAGCTGCGACGCTCGCATGTGGGGTTCAACCGCATCGTGGCCGTTTTTCTTTCACATCTGCATGGCGACCATTGTTTCGGTCTGATAGGCATGATTTCCACCTTCGGCATGCTGGGGCGCACGGCTCCGCTCCACATTTATGCTACGGCCGAGTTTGGCCCCATGTTGCAGGCTCAGCTCGACATGTTCTGCAATGGCCTTGAGTACAAAGTGCTGTTCCATCCTATTGACACCACGCTTCACACCGTGGTTTACGAAGACCGAAGCCTTACCGTTGAGTCCATTCCCCTGAACCATCGTACCCCTTGCTGCGGATTTCTTTTTCGCGAGAAACCCCTGCAGCCCCACATCCGCAGGGACATGATCGACTTCTACGGCATTCCCGTCAGCCAAATCAACAACATCAAAGCCGGGGCCGACTGGCAACTCCCCGACGGCACCATTGTGCCCAACAGCCAGCTGACCACGCCGCCCGATGCCCCACGCTCGTATGCCTATTGCAGCGACACCAAATACATGCCCCGCCTGCACCAGCTGGTGCGCGGTGTCAACATGCTCTACCACGAGTCCACCTACGACACAAGCCATGCCGACCGGGCTGAGCTCTACTACCATAGTACGGCTGCCCAGGCGGCCACAGTAGCCCGCGACGCCGGTGTGGGCAAACTGCTGCTCGGACACTATTCAGCACGTTACGAGTGTGAGGAACTACTGCTCAACGAGGCCCGGCAAATATTTCCCAACACATTTCTCTCGACAGAGAATGCGGTTTTTAAAGTAGAGTAGATTAGAATAAAGTTTTATGAAACGACTGATTGCAATCAGCTGCCTATGGTGCATGGCCGTAGCAGTTTCCATGGCCGGCAACAATACGCCTGCCGTCAATACTGAAGTGTTGCCGCAAATCTCCAATGTACTGGCACGAAAAGCAGTTTCGCTCAATGGCCACTGGAACTACCTTGTGGATGTGCAGGAAGAGGGCTACTACGACTATCGCATGAATCCCACACCCTGGGGATTCTTTCGCAATGCCAAGCCTCAAAAGCCCGAGG
Organism: uncultured Prevotellaceae bacterium; assembly: GCA_900315565.1. GTDB lineage: Bacteria > Bacteroidota > Bacteroidia > Bacteroidales > Bacteroidaceae > Prevotella. The sequence continues at coordinate 74,299 of OMZS01000015.1, forward strand.
ACCTGATTGAGTACGACTTCGACAAAGCGCCTGTGATGCAGGTGCCTGGCGACTGGAACACCCAAGACGAGCGGCTGTTCTTCTACGAGGGTACCGTTTGGCTGAAGCGCTCGTTCAGGTGGCAGCCCCATGCAGACCACCGCGCTCTGCTCTATTTCGGAGCCGTCAATTACGAAGCCTATGTCTATGTCAACGGCTCGCTGGCCGGCCATCATGTGGGTGGCTTCACGCCCTTTAATTTCGACGTAACTGACCTTCTGCACCCGGGCGAGAACTTTGTCATCGTAAAGGTGGACAATAAGCGCAGAGCCGAGAATGTGCCCACGCAAATCTTCGACTGGTGGAACTATGGCGGCATCACCCGCGATGTGCTGCTCGTGGATGTTCCCCCGGTATATGTTGAGAACTACAGCTTGCAGCTGCTGAGTATGGAAGGCCGCCGCGTGGGCTTTTCTGTGAAGCTCAACAAGGCTGAGGCTGGACATAAGCTCACCCTGCGCATTCCCGAACTGAAGATTCAGAAAAACCTGACCACAGGCATCGACGGAACCGCCACCATCTATATGAAAGCCAAACCACAGCTGTGGTCGCCCGAGAATCCTAAATTATATAAGGTGGAAATACAGAGCTCAGAAGAAACCCTGACCGACGAGATAGGCTTCCGCCTGATAGAGACCCAGGGCAAGCAGCTGCTGCTCAACGGAAAACCCATTTTCCTGCGCGGCGTGAGCATACACGAGGAGAAACCCTATGGAGGCGGACGCGCCAACAGCACCGCCGATGCCCACACGCTGCTCTCGTGGGCCAAGGAGCTGGGCTGCAACTTTGTGCGCCTGGCCCACTATCCCCACAACGAATATGCCGTGCGCGAGGCCGAGCGAATGGGAATACTTGTTTGGTCGGAGATACCCGTATATTGGACCATTGCATGGAGCAACCCCGACACATACGCCAATGCCCAGCAGCAGCTTACCGATATGATACGGCGCGACCAGAACCGTGCCAACGTCATCATCTGGTCTATTGCCAACGAAACGCCACACAGTCCTGAGCGCGACCTGTTCCTCAGCCGTCTGGCCAAGCATGCCCGCAGCCTCGACTCGTTGCGCCTCATCTCTATGGCCATGGAGGTGACTTCGGCCTCTAACTACAAAAACCGTCTTCAGGACAACATGAACCAGTATGTTGACGTCATCTCGTTCAACCAGTACATAGGATGGTATCGCGACGTAAACGATGCCCCGAAAATGCAATGGGAGATTCCCTACGACAAACCTGTCATCATCAGCGAGTTCGGAGGTGGTGCTAAGTATGGGCTCCACGGCCCCAAGAACCAGCGCTGGACCGAGGAGTTTCAGGAGAACCTTTATCGCGAGAACCTTGCCATGCTCGACAAAATCGATGGTCTTGCAGGCACCTCACCCTGGATACTCAAGGACTTCCGCTCACCCCGCCGTGTGCTCAATGGCATTCAGGATTACTACAACCGCAAGGGCCTCTATTCAGACCAGGGCGAAAAGAAACTTGCCTTCTACGTGCTCAAACAATGGTATGAAGGGAAATAAACACTCCTTGAACTCCTTGAACTCCTTGAACAAAAAAAATGCAACCCCGTACATGGAGTTGCATTTTTTTTGGAATCAAAGTCCGCTTGAGAGATACCTTTAGATACCGAGCTTTTTCTTGGCAGCGTCGGCAGCGTTGTCGATAGCAGCACCGGCAGCGTCCTTGGCATCCTTAGCTTTATCTACGGCAGCGTCCTTAACATCCTTTGCTTTATCTACAGCAGCGTCCTTGGCATCCTTGGCAGCATCAACAGCTGCGTCTGCAGCACCCTCAACAGCATCGGAAGCACCCTCAACAGCCTTGCCAGCCAGCGAGGCAGCGTCTATTCCGAGGTTCTTCAGAGCGTCGCCAGCACCCATAAGTGCGTCAACACTCTCGCTGGGAATTGCAGAAATACCATCAACAAGTGCGCCAATAGCGGCATTGCTGCCAACAACAGCCTTAATCTTGTCGGCATTCTCCTTCAGGAAGCCCTGAACCTTAGCCAGATACTCCTTGGCGATTTCAGGATTCTTGGCGATGAACTCAGCCACCTTGGCCTTCACGGTCTCCAGAATGCCCTGGAAAGCTGTGGCGTCCTTAGCCTCCAGCTGCTCAGAGAGGGCGCTGATGGCGTTGTCGGCCTCGATACCAGCCTGCTCAAGAGTTACCTCTGTCGAATCAACTACTTCCTCTACTACGGGCTTTGCCTGCTTGTCTGTGCAGCTTGCGAATGAGATGGCGGCTGCTGCAATAGCCATTACGAAAATTTTCTTCATACTTTTGATTTTTAGTTAATAATAAAATTTATAAAAACTGGGGCAAATATACACTAATTATTTATATAGTTGTATTTTTGTTTGTTATTTTTAACATGAAATGCCACTTTCTGTCCTAAAAAATTCTCATTTTTTTGTGTTTGTGCAATTTTTGCGAGCCCAATTAGTTCGGGTGATGTCAGAGGGGGCAATTGTTTTTTGGGGGGGAGATTTCTGCCTATGCCGATAACGGCCGTTGCCGACAGCATCCAAGAAGCCCCCGTCCCATTAGGTTGAAATACCTGGCGGAACGAGGGTTTCTCGGTAGAAATGTTAAAATTGCGTTAATTCAAGGGCTAAAATGTGTGAATGTGTGAATGTGTGAATGTGTGTTTTACGTAACAATAGCCTGCTATTGGCAAAGAAAAGCCGCCCTCGAACTCGTAGGGAGTATGAAAGCCGCCCTCTAACTCGTAGGGGGCGGCTGCCTGATACTAAGAATCTCACCTGTCGCAGGCTTCCTTAGAATCCAATTTAATAACAAACCAAGTCACCACCCTCGCGGGCTCCCTTGGCGATAATCATTGTATATGTCTAAAATAAAATGAATTCTATATTCGCTGGTGTGAGTTATGCCGGAGTTGGTTAATGACAAGCGTTTAACAAACTCGTACAAGTGACTCTCCGAAAAAAGAAGAAAGCAACGACAAGGTACGAATAGTGAAGTTGTGCTGACCGCTGAGCCATTTAGTCACCTCGCTGGGGCGCTTGCCTAAAGCCTGAGCGAACTCCAACTTCGACAACCCGCGCTTTTGCATCAGGTCATTAATGCGATTGGAAATGGCAAACTCCAGGTCCACCTCTTGCTGAATGTCGGCTGGAACCTCAGCCAACATCTCTCTGAATGGGGTTTTCATTGTCTTCATAACTCAAACGTTTTGTCGGTTTTTATTTTGTTCTCAGTCACACTTATTGTGCCGTTTTTCACACCCTCTTTTATCAGTCGGTCGAAGTTCTGAAGCGTCAAGACATATCCGCTCAGTTCCTTACTTTCCTCGTACGTCTTTGTGTTCTTCACTCCGCCGTTGCCCAGAATGAGAATCCTGTCTGACAGACGGAGACAATAAAGGCGTAACTTCGACTGTACAGTAGGAAGTGCAACCACGCGGTCGCTCATTTTACCCTCTGGCCTGAAAAAACGCTCCAGGGCTCCAAAATCGGCTATCTTGCCAATAAAGCCCACAATACGCATCAAGTCGGGACTGAACTCAACATCGTCTTTAAACTTGTTGAAAAACTGTTCAAACTCTGTATCGTCCTCCGATAAGAACAGAATAGTGTAAAGCGTGCAATTCTTGGCTTCTTCTACTAATACTAATTCGGCTTCGCTCATAGCAATATTTGTTTTAATCGTATGCAAATATACAACAAATATTTTACTTATAAGTGTAATAAAGAAAAATTTTGTTTATAAGAACTGATTTTTAACATTTATGGAGGTAATGAATATGGAAAAACTTAACAAAACCGGTAAAAACTTAAAGAATGCCGGATTGTTTGGTGACCAGGATCACAGGGCTGATTGCTTATGATATTATTTCGTAATCTTCACATACGACTCATAATGATGGACCAATAGCTCAACATCACGAAGCAAATTTCTCAGGCATCCCTTCAAGGGAAGTTTCTCATTGCGTGTCTCCCCTCCCTTCTTTAAGGGGAGGGGCCGGGGGTGGGGTCTGTAACTTGTCTCACGCAGAGGCGCGGAGAAGTTTGAGCACGCAGAGAGTAATTCTCACACAGAGGAACAGAGGGAACGGAGAATAGCGGCCCCTGGCCGCAAAGAGGGGAACGGAGGGAACGGAGAGCGACCTACGGTCGCTTAACTCCCCAAACTCTGAAAGACTCCTACAACTCAAAAGGACTCATTGGCTCTGAAAGACTCTGCGCCTCTGCGTGAGAAGATACTGACCCCACCCTTTGGGAGGCCCGGGGTGGTTTCCCTCTGTTGCTCTGTTTCCTCTGTGTGAGAAAATTCACCTCTGTGTGAGAAGATACTGACCCCACCCCCATCCCCTCCCCTACATGGGAGGGGAGATTCCGCGCTGGGGGGATGCGCTATGTCAAAGATTTTGCGCTGGGGGGGATGCGCTATGCTAGTAGGATGAGGGTCAGCGCCACGAGGGCGAGGGTTGTCAGGTGGCTATGCAGCTTGTCACTCCGAGGGTGGTGGCAATGGCCGTGAGAATGGCCAGAAGGAGCTGGATGATGAGTTTCCATGTTTCGCGCTTCATCGTTTTACTAAATGATAAATGATAAATGATAAATGATAAATGATAAATGATAATTAGTTTCACTTAGAGGGGACAGAGTGCAGAGCTTTGGCTCTGCTTACTCTGTTCCTCTGTGTGAGCCTACGGCTAAGGATTGGTCGAGAGCTTGCCGTCGTAGTCGTCGAGCTCCTTGATGGTGACCACCCGCTTGAGAGCTGCCTTGCTGTAGCTGCCAGTGGCACGTGCGCGGAGCTTGTAGCCGGTGATGTTCTCCTGGGCGCTGAACTGCTCGGCACTCTCGGCGCCGGTGCTCTTGATGCCGACGGAGAAGATG
>OMZS01000003.1 GCA_900315565.1 uncultured Prevotellaceae bacterium
GTCAGTGTCAAGATGGACGGCCATCGACATTACGGCATCGTAGGATATGCCATAATTTTTCCGCAGTTCTTTGATATATGCAACGGTCGGGTGCTGTCCATAAGTGGAAAACCATGTCTCCGTGTCGCTTGTGTATTGCCCTCCATTATCCATGCAATACTCACGAAAACCGGCCGTGCGTGAAATAATGGACATCAATTCTACTGTTTCTGACGCTTCAACTTTAATCTGTGCATCTGCAAAACTCTCTGCTGACAGCATTGCTAGCAGGAGCAGGAAACGTTTTGTATGTTTATAAAATCTCATAACTAAATTCCGATTTATCTGTCTGTTTGTGTTTGCAAAAGTAAATAAAAATCTCGACTCATGCGAGTCTTTGGGGATAAATAAAGTTAATGCTTGCTTTAATTGGGGCATCGCGAAAAGAGCGTCGGGAGATACGCTGAAATTTACTAGAGAATCTTGCAATAACTCACGACGATATTTTCACAGTGTCGTGAGTTATGAAATTATCTCCCGACGTTGTGTAAAATTTCTCTAGAAAATTTGGTTGTATTGCCGTGGGTTGTTTTTGTGTAATGCCGGATGCCGAACACCGTACCGAGAGCTGTGGGCACGGATTGTGGTCAGGGCGGCTAACTCCAAAGTGATTTCAGCAGAAACCAGAGCACGGGCACGAGCAGCGAGGGCAGCAGGTTGAGCGTCTTGCAGTCCTTGAGATTGAGCAGCGCGAGACCTGAGCCGGTGATGAGCAATCCGCCCACGATGAGCAGTTCGGCCATGAGGGCTTCGCTGACGGCGGTGCTCGATAGGTGGGCCACGAGCCAGAACATGCCCTGCCAGCAGAACAGCACGGGGGCGGCGAGCACCATGCCCATGCCGTAGGTGGCGGCAAAGATGGTGGAGGAGATGAAATCGAGCGTGGCGTTGGTGTAAAGGAAGGTGTTGTCGCCCTTCAACGCGCTGATGACGGGGCCGAGCATCGACAGCGGGCCGATGCAGTAGAGCAGAATGGCGGTGGAAAGGCCGTCGGCGAGGGTAGAGTGCTGGGTGTTGGGTGTTGGGTGCTGGGAGTTGTGCCTGTCCACGAGTCGATGAAAACGGCCGTTGATGTCGAGGGCAGTGCCAACGACGCCGCCGATGGCAATGGATACGATGAAGAGTACGGGGTACTGGCTTTTGGGAAAGTTGGTGATGGTGGCGTTGAGGCCAATGGCGAGGCTGGCAAGTCCGAGGGCGTCGTAGAGGGTGGTTTTGTATTTCTCCTTGATGCCTCGGTGGAGCAGGCTTCCTACAATGGTTCCCACGACGATGGTGGTGGTGTTGACAATGGTTCCAATCATAGTTTTGTGCTAATTGACGGCAAAATTAGCACTTTTCTGACAATAAAGTGCAGAATGTGAAAGAAAAGTTGTAATTTTGCACTTCAATACGCCAACGGCAATTGATAATTGACAATTGATAATTGATAATTGATAATTGATAATTGATAATTGATAATTGTGAAATCGTAAAATTGTAAAATCGTAAAATTGTAAAATATATCTATGGGAAAAGTTATTTTGACAGGCGACCGCCCTACGGGCAAGCTTCATCTGGGGCACTACGTGGGTTCGCTGCGCCGACGTGTGGAGTTGCAAAACGCAGGCGACTACGACCGTATGTTTGTTTTCATGGCCGACGTGCAGGCGCTGACCGATAACGCAGAGAATCCGGAGAAAATCCGTCAGAGCATTATCAATGTGGCTCTCGATTATCTGGCTGCAGGGCTCGATCCCGAGAAGTGCGTGCTCTTCATTCAGAGCATGATTCCCGAACTGGCCGAGCTTACCACCTATCTGATGAACCTCATCACGGTGAGCCGCGTGCAGCGCAACCCGACGGTGAAGACCGAAATCAAGATGCGTAATTTTGAGGCCAACATTCCGTTGGGCTTCTTCTGCTATCCCGTATCCCAGGCTGCCGACATCACCCTGTTTAAAGCTACCACCGTGCCAGCCGGCGAGGATCAGGAGCCAATGCTCGAGGTGACGCGCGAGCTGGTGCGCCGCTTCAACCAGACGTATGCCGAGGTGCTGGTGGAACCCAACATTCTGCTGCCCGAGAACCTGACGGCACGCCGCTTGCCAGGTACCGACGGCAAGGAGAAAATGTCGAAGTCGCTGGGCAACTGCATCTATCTTTCCGACTCGGCCGACGAGGTGTGGCAGAAGGTGCGCTCAATGTACACCGATCCGCTGCACGTGAACCTCAACGACCCCGGCCACGTGGAGGGAAACGCTGTGTTTACTTATCTCGACGCCTTCGCCTCCGACGACCACTTTTCCCGCTACTGGCCCGAATACCAAAACTTGGACGAGCTGAAAGAACACTATCGTCGTGGTGGACTGGGCGACATGAAATGCAAGAAATTCCTCAATCAGGTGCTCAACGAGTTCCTGGAGCCTATGCGCCAGCGTCGCCACGAGCTGCAGCAGGACATTCCCGAAATCTACAACATCCTGCGCCGTGGCACGGAACAGGCCCGCGAGGTGGCTGCACAGACCATGAGCGAGGTGCGCCACGCCATGCGTATCGACTATTTCGACGACCAGGAACTCATCAGCCAGCAGGCCGAGTTGTATAAAGACAAATAGCGTTTTTCTGACAGAGAGAGTTTTTTGACAAAGAGACAAAGAGAACTTCTTTTGACAGAGAGACAAAGAGACGATGTTTTTCTGACAAAGAGAGGCTTTTTTGCAAAGAAACAAAGAGGCGTTGCTTCCTGATAGGGAGAATAAAAAACATAGAGATGAAGAAAATAGTCTTCATCTCTATGTTTTTATATAAATCAGTCTCTTTGTCTCTTTGTCAAAAAAGCCTCTCTATGTCAGAAAAACAACGTCTCTTTGTCTCTCTGTCAAAAGAAGTTCTCTTTGTCTCTCTGTCAGAAACTCTCTCTGTCAAAGTCCCAGTTGGTAGCCCAAAGTGAACGTCAGCACTTGGTGACGGCCTTGCTTGTCGGGAGTGTTTTTATACACCTTGGTGAGGCCGAGGTTGTAGCGCAGGTCGAGCACAATGTGGTTGTACTCGTATGAAATGCCAATGGGAATGGAGAGGTCCATGCGGTTGAAATTGCTGGTTACATCTTCGTCGAAGACGGTTTCGCCCTTGTCAACATAAAGGTTCCCTTCCTCTATATTGCCCCATTTCTCGTGGATGTAATCTCGGGCTTTGACGAGGTAGCCCAGCTGTAAGCCGGCCTTAATGGCAAGTCCCTCAGTTAGATAGCCGTTGAGCAAGATGGGCAGGTTGATGTAGTGCATGGTGGTGTAAATGTCTTCCAAGATAGAATAAGTTCTCTCTGCCTTGTTCTCTTGGGCCCAGTCGGCGTAACGAAGTCCTTGGTTAGCATAGAACAGGCCTGCACTGACGCTGAGGAAATTGTTTGCGAACACTTCGGCCTCAATGCCTGCCGTGAGTCCGTTTTTCATTTTCGACTTGTGGCTTTCGTTGCCGATGACGTAGTACAATTCCTGTTGCGACACATTGGCCAGGGCGAAACCTACGCGCGGATAGAGAAACAGGTCGCCCTTCTGATATTGAGCCTTGGTGCCGATGCAGGCAGACAAGAGCAGCGCAAGGCAGATGAGTGCTTTTTTCATGATTTTTGTCTGATAGATGTGTTAGTGATTTCTTTGTTGTTCTTTCTATCAAACGTCATGTTGCTGAATTTATTATGCGCGTATTGCCAATAAAAATGCCTCGTTACAGTCGTTTCTTGGTTTCGTTGGGGTTCTCAATCTGGTCGCTGCGCACTTTCTGCTTATTGCTGAAGTTCCAAGTAAGGGTGGCCACAACGGCGCGTGTGGGGTTCTTTTGCCGGATGTGGTAGTCGAGTTCGGCCTTTTGCACGTGGATGTCGGTTTGCAGCGAGTTGAAAATGTCCTGCGCGCTCAGTTTCAGGGTGAGTGCGTCTTTCAGGAAGCTCTTTTTATAGCTGATGTCGGCTTTCCATGTGCCCCGTATGTAGGCGTTGCCGTAGATGGTAGGCGTGTTGGCAAACAGGTCGATGCCGATGCTGCCCAGCCGCCCCAGCGCGAAATCGTTGTTGGCGGAGACGAGCAGGCTGAGCTGTTCGGTGCGGTTCGTGCTGGAGGGCAGATAGGTGTATTGGCCTTGCACGTAGCAGTTGGTTTGCCACCACGTAGTGGGCTTGCTGGTGTAGGCATAGTCGAGTGTCCACTGGCTGACGATGCTGTTGTTGGTGCTCATGCGGTAGTCCAGTCCGTCGTGCTGCACATGGTCTTCAATAATGGCGTCGGCACTATAGCTGTAGGTGGCCGAAAGGCTGTGGGGCCCGTAGTCGGCCGATAGCTTGATGCGGTCGGTGGTTTGGCAGTCGAGCGAGGTGTTGCCACAATCCACGATGAAGTCGTTGCGGCGTATGCGGTATTGGGTGAGTTGGTTGAACGTGGGGCGTATCAGCGAGCGGGTGTAGGTGAATGCGTAGGTGACTCGCTGGGGTGTCTTGTGCGACATATATAAATAAGGTATAAGATCCAGCCGGCGATGCTTGTAGCGGTGGATTCTGAACTGCGGGTCGGTGCCGGCCACAACACTGTACTCCGAGCGGAGACTGGCATAGAGAAACAGGTTGTTGTTCCACTGGCGGGTGAATCCGGCGTATGCAGAGGCAATGTCCTCGGTCACTTTCCAGTGCCATTCGGCCTGCGGCTCAGTGATGATTGAGGTACCTTTTATAAACTCTATGTAGATTTCGTGAATGGGGGGTTCCGATGTTTGGCTGTCCTCGTAGCGCCGGTCCTGGCCATGCTTTCGGCGGCTCAGTTCGTAGGCTGCTCCCCAGCGCAGGCTCCACATGTTGGCGTAGTTTTTTCGCACATCCAGGCAGAGTGAAAAGTTGTTGGTGTTTGAGTTGGCCATGTTGTACTCGTACATGTTGAACGAGGGTTTCTTGCTGTAGTCCGTAGATAGGAAATTGTCTATCCTGGCATGTTTGTAGTTGTAGTTGGCCAGCAGTCTCAGGTAGCTGTCGCGTTCGTCAAGCATGTGGCGGTAGTTGACGGCCGAATTCAGAAAACTTGACGATGTGCGGTTGCGCTGAACAAAGAACCCACTGTGCTCCCCGTTGATGGCGTTTTCCCTTGTCAGCAAGCCTGTGCCCCGCTCGTCCAGGTTCAGGTGGTTGCCGTTCACTTCGGCCTCGATGGTGTTTTTGCCCAACGGGTCGAGCAGTGCTGTTGCGCCCAGTTTGTAGTTGTGTATGGCGTCGCTGGTGTTTTCGTCGGTAGAGTTGGCTTTGCGTTTGGTCTTCTGGTTGTAGTCCTGATAATCTATTTGCGTGTCAGAGCGGAACTTGTCGCGCCGGAAGTCGTAGGCTCCGTAGATGTTCCACCGCGTGGTACCGAAATAGGCGTTGGCCGAAGGGTGCAGCACAAAGTCTGTATTGGCCATTTTTTGCCCCGTCATGCTGGCCGTGCCGTCGAGTCCCAGTTTGTTTTTGGTGAAAATGCTGATGATGCCGCCCGGTGCCTGCGCGCTGTTCTCCGAACTGCGGGTCTGCTGCAGTTCTACACGCTCAATGTCGCTGGCGTTGAGGCTCTGCAGGTAGGCATTGGTTTCGCTGGCGTCCAGTTTCCGCTCGTTGACGTAGAGAGTGGCCAGTGCTCCGCTGTAGAGAATGGTGCCGTCGGTCCTGACAATGATGCGCGGCAGGTATTTCAGTATGTCGTTGGCCGTCATGCCTTCGCTGCTGAGCATTTGGTCGGTATGGAAAATGGTTTTGTTTTCGGTATGGGTGACCAGCGGGTGTTTGCCCCTGACGGTAATGTTGTTGAGTTGCTGGGTTTCTTCGCTCATCCTGATGGTGCCCACGTTTCCCGTGTGCAGACGGCGGTAGAGCGTCTTGTAGCCGATGCAGCTGATGCGCGCCAGCACGTCGCCCTGTTGGCAGGGAATGACAAAGGCCCCGCCCATGTTGCTCACGCCCGAGGTGATGTAGGCCGTGTCGGCAGGGTTGGCAATCATGATGGTGGCGTATGGAATGGGGGTGTTGCCCGGGTCAACGAGTCGTCCGATGAGTTTCGTGGACGTTTTTTGGGTACACTCCACGAATATTTCGTTTTTTCGGTTTTGGGTGGCCTTCACGGGGTAGAACCCTATGAGTTGCTGAATGGCTTGAGGAATGGTTTTGTTGCGTATTTCGGTGGTGACGGTGAAGTCTTCCAGCTCGTCGTAGATGAAGCTGATTTCGTATTTTGGGGTAGCTTTGCTCAGCGAAATGAGCGCATCGGATAGCGACACGTTGTTGAACGTGAGGCTCACCCGCTGCGCACTGACGGTGGCTGCTGCCAGCAGCATGGCTGCCAGCAGAAGGAGTTTTCTTGGCGGCAGAGTTGTAGTCTTATTCGGAAATGATATTGTTGCCATCCAGCTTGATGTTTACTTTCTCAAAATTGTTGAGTCGTTCAATCATTTCGTTGGCACTCTCGGCCTGGTTCCATTTTATGTAAAGGCGGATGTGGCGCGTGGAGTCATTGCTGAACACCACTTTCTTTTGGTAGTATTCGCCCACTTGCTGCAAGATGGTTTGCAATTCGGCATCTTCGAAGAGCACCTGCTGCGGCTCTGGCTGTGGTGCCAGTGGGGTGACGGCGGCTGGGTGATGGGTGATGGGTGATGGGTGTTGGGTGTTAGCCGGTGGGGCGGGCTGCTGCCGCCGTTCCATGAAGATGGCCGCCAGGGCCAGGCCCGAAATCACCAGCATAACAGCCACGGCGGCAGCCACGCGCCGCCATATTGGGTGTTGGGTGTTGGGTGTTGAATGATTGGTGTTGGGTGATTGGTGTTGGGTGTTGGACGATAGGTGTTGGGGTGAAGAGGGTTCTGTGTTGTGTGCAGGCTGGCTGCCCCTCCTGTATTCAAACCCGCTGCGTGCCGTTGCCATGAGCTCGTAGTAGGCGCGTGCTTCTTCGTCGGCCAGCAGGTTTTCTATTTGCTCGTCGGTGTATTGTTCGGGGTGCTCTGCCATGTGGAGCAGTTGTTCTAATTTATCCATGTCGCTATGCTTTTTCTTTTTAGTATGTCTTGTTGTTGAATTGTTTTTTCAGCGTCACGAGCGCCTTGCTCAGGTGCTGATAAACGGTGCGTTCGCTGATGTTGAGCAGTGTGGCTATGTCCTTGTATCTCATCTGTTCGTTGAATCGCAACCTGAACACTTTCCATGTGAGTGGGTCGAAATGGCTTTCGGCAAAATCAATCATGTCCTTGGCACAGTTTTCTTGTTCCTCGGGTGGAATGAGGGTGGGCGAGGTGTTGAGTGTGAGGCCCCGTTCCACCCGTTTTCGCACGCTCATGTGCTCAATCATGTCGAGACAGCGGTTGCGCACACAGATGGACAGATAGCGTTCGGGCTGTCTTTCGGGCAGAATGGTGCTGTTCTCCGTAATCTTGGCAAACACGTCGCTCACGGCATCTTGGCTGTCGTTTTCGTCGTGTAGCAATGCCCGCGCAGTGGTGAGCAGTTGGGTGTAGTGGTTGCGGAACAGCTGTTCTATTTTAGTGCTTTTGTTCATCTTCTTAGCTGTAGTCTCTTGTTGGTGCAACTCTGCAAAAAAGCAAAAGTTATATACCTTTTTTATATATAACGGTTGAGCTAAGCATTTTTCCTCCTTTTGAGCAATGTTTTTTCGCTTTTTTCCTCCTTTTCCGAGAGAAGCAATCTTTTTCGGCCAGTTTGTCATGCGTTTGCGTCATTTTGTCGCTGTTTTTAGCTTTGGTATGTAAGTTGCAATATAGATGGATGAACGCCCAAAGCAACAAAAGGCAGCGGGCGTAATCGAAGAAACAAGTTTAACCATTAAAACAATAGAAATTTAGGAGGTAAAGATTATGTTGTATCCTGCAATGCAAAGAAATTCATGGTTCCCCGAGGTGTTTAACGATTTGTTGAACATAGCCGGCCTGCCCAAGGCCAATGCTACGGCTCCCGCCATTAATGTGATGGAAACCGACAAGGAATACAAGGTTGAGGTGGCTGCTCCGGGCATGAGGAAGGAAGACTTCAACGTGAACATCGACCATGAGGGCAACCTGGTCATCAAGATGGAGAATAAGCAGCAAAAGACCGAAGAGGACAAAAAGGCTCGTTACTTGCGCCGTGAGTTCTCGTACTCGAAGTTCGAGCAGTCGCTGATATTGCCCGACGACGTTGACAAGGAGAAGATTGCGGCCAGTGTGGCCGACGGCGTGCTGACGGTTAATCTGCCGAAAATCGTAAAGGAGGAAACAAAGGTAGCCCGTCAGATTACCGTAGGGTAATGCTCTTTCTTGACTGGTTTTAAAACAGAAACCTTCATAACAGAGGCTGTGTTTTTAGCAGAAAGACGATAAATAAGAATTGTGTGATTGTTAGATTTTTATGAAAAAACAGAATCCCCGGGTGCGTGAGCATCCGGGGATTCATTGTAATTATTGTTTCTCTGTTTCTGTTCTGCCTTTTCGGCTTTTAGTACCATTGTATGGTGTTGGTCGAACCAGAGCGTTTGTCGTACTTCAGGGCATCGGTCAGCGTGGCGGCGTTGCAGCGGAACGAGAAGTTGTAGCTCGTATAGGGCGCCAACACCACCTCGCAGCTCATGTTGAAGCAGTGAAGGTCGCGGTTGAGCGCAGCTCGGGTCATCGACACAGCGTGGTTGTCGAAGTCGTAGCCCGTGCTGAAGTTGATGTTCCATCCGTCGCTCAGTCTGAGGAATCCCGTGCAGTTGAAAGTTTGTGAGAACTTGTAGGGGTAGCGCATTGTTTTCTTGTTGAACTCGCCGCTAGTGTTCTCGCGCATGGACACGCTGTAGCCGATGCTGAGCGACCACGGCATTTTGAAACGCATGTATCCGTCGGGGTCGGTTTCGGCCATTTCGTTGCTGTCGCCGCTGTGGCCGCCGCCGTTCATGCCCTTCACCATCTTGTCGTCGATGTTAGGCTCGCTGGTGAACTCCTCTTCGTCGTCATCGGCGTCTTTCTCGTCTTTCTTGTCGTCTTTGTCACCTCGGCTAAACCATTTCTTAATTTTTTCTGGGTTCAGCTCGTATGAGAACACTTGCGTGAAACCCTGGAATCGTCCGAAACGTCCCTTGCTGTACTCGGTGTGGTTGCTCACGTATGGGCGGCCGTCCTGGTCGAGTTCGTAGGCATAGGTGCTGAACACGGCGTTCATGTTGAACGTGTAGCTCTTAGAGAGTTTCAGTCGGATGTTGGTGTTGAGGTCGCCCCAGGGTCGCTCTTTGTCTGCGGTGTTGTAGCTCATGCTGGCACCGAGTTCGTCGATGAGGCTAATTTTCTTGATGCCAGTGGAGTCTTTGTCTGAGAGGACTTTCATCTCGACGTTGTTACTCACGTTCATAGTGATGGTTCCCGACTTTCCTCTGCCAGGGTTGCCGTAGAGCATGCCGTTATAGGGCGAATATTGAACAAGCGACACGTTGCCGTTTTCGTCGGTTTTCAGATAGCTGTCCCAGTATTTGTAGCGGCTGGCACCAAAGTCGGGGTGATAGCCGTAGGATACGGTAGGTGTGAGGACGTGGCGTATGGTTTGTATTTTGTTGCCGAAGATTTTGCGTATGGGTGTCCAGAATCCGTAAATCTTAGTCGTAGCCGAGATGTTGATGTCCCAGTCGTAAACGTTGTTGAAGCCATAGACCGTATCCGACACCTCTTTCTGCCTGAGAGCATCCCACGATTTTACGATTTTGCTGGCGTACATGCGGTCGTTGAAGTTGAATCCAGGCGTGATGTTGATGTGCTTAAAGAGCGAGAAGGGACCGTTGACGACGATTTTGTGCTGCATGCCGTTGCGCCAGTCTTTTATCAGGTTGGAGTGGAGCAGTTTGTTTTCCTTGGTGCTGATGGAGTTGCTGATTTGTCCGTTGTACTGAACGGCAATTTTCTCGTACCAACGCTCTTCGCCTGCCGAATGCTTGCGCTTGAAGGGATTAAAGCGGCTGATGCTGAAGTTGATGTCGGGCAGCGTCATGGTCACCGACGAGTCGCGCATGTTCTGGGCGATGTTCATCGTGGAGTTCACCGACAGTCCGATGCTCGAGAAGTTCACGTTGTAGTTAACGCTCGAGGTTCGCGTACTCTGCGTCCTCGCCTGCGGGTTGTACATGCTCGATAGGTTGTTCTGCTCAAAGCTCTGTGTGGCAAAGTTCACGTTGGCCGTGAGCGAGTGGTAGGGATTGGCCTTAGCGTCCTGGCTGTGAGCCCATACCAACTGGAAGCTCTCCTCTTCAGAAAAGTCGGGCATTCCTTTGTCGCCGTTCTTGGTGTCTTGGTATTTGAAAAGGAAACTGCCCCTGAACTTGTAGCGCTTTGTGTAATTGCTGGTCAGGGCGATGCCCCACGAGCCCTTCGTGTAGATTTCGCCCAGCACCTTGAGGTCCATCTTGTCGCTGATGGCAAAGTAATAGCCACCCTCGCGCAGATAGAATCCGCGGGAACTCTCATCACCATAGGTAGGCATGATAAACCCGCTGCTGTAGCTCTTGGTGAAGGGGAAGAAGCCGTAGGGTATGGCCAGTGGCAACGGCACGTCGCACACCACAAGGTGTGCCGGTCCGAATACCACGTCCTTGCCCGGGCGCACCCTTGCGCGCGACAAAGAAATGTAGAAGTCGGGGTGGGGCTGGTCGCAGGTGGTGTAGCGTCCGTGTTGTAGATACATCACACCCTCGTCGGTTCTCTTGGCCTTCTCGCTGGTCAGGAAACCGTCCTCCTGCTGGGTATACACGTTGTGGATAATACCCTTTTTGCTCTTCATGTTGAAGGCCATGGTGTCGTTCTCGTACGTGTCGTTACCCATTTTGAATACGGGCTTTCCTGTAATGTTGCCCAGGGTGTCGGCAGTACCCGTCGCCCTCACCAGATTGCTGTCGAGACTCATCTGAATGCGGTCGCTCGAGAGGTCCATGTTCTGATATTTCACGGTCGATTCGCCATAAAGATAGGCCGTTTTGGTGCTGGCCAGATATACCAGCGAGTCCTTGGCGGTGTATTCGATAGGCGATTCAATTCCGTTCGATTTTTTCCGGTTGATGCTGTCCAGACGGATGGAGTCCTCCACGGCTTTGTTGTGGCGCATGATAGCCGCCCGTAGCGAGTCGGCAGGAATGGAGTCGTTGGTAGAGGTGTTGCTGCGTGGCAGTGAGACTGTTTCGTCGTTGTTCTCGTTTTCGTCATCGTCATCGTTGTCGTCGACGTCCTCAACATCGGTCGTGTCACTATCCAGCGAGTTGCTGACGGTCGAAATCCCTAGTGCACTGAGCGAGTCGCGCAGGGGCTTCTCTCGCTCAAATTTTTCGAGCATGTCGTCGATGGTGGGCATTTGGGTGGTGTCGTCGGGAGCGAAATCGCCAAAAGTTTCGTTTCCTCTGCCGGCAGAAAAGAAACTGATGCTTGCGTCGGCCATCACAAAGATGAAGACCGACAACAGCAGAAATATAATCGATTTCGTTCTCATTCTTGTTGTTAAAAACGTTCCGTCACGCTTGGACAGGGTGCAAAATTACGTAATTAATGCCTAAAATCGAAGAAACAGCAGTATTTTATTGTTTTATTTAACATAACGTGAAGTCTCAAAGTTTGCCGTTAACAAATGCCTTATCCGAACATTTCTATCCACTCTGTGAAACGTTTCACACCTTCCTGACCGAACTTTTGCAAACTTTTGAGAGCCTGCTCAGGGGTTTTCTCGCGGTCGAGTTTGGTCTTGCTGAAAAACTTGTCGGCGTAGCAAATCACCTTTTCCTCAAGTGTTTCGGGCAGATAGTCGCGTTCTTCCAGCGGCAGGTGCTGGCTGCGTATCTCGCTCAGCGAGATGCCAGCCCCGGTGTGACGCTCGCATACGCGGGCATGGCGCGGGTAGCCTTCGCGCCGCAGCAGCTCGGCCCCCAGCACGCCGTGGCGGATGTAGGGCTCTGTGCCGTGGCATTCAATGCCCGGCGCGTCGCACAGAAAAACGCCAATGTCGTGCAGCATGGCTGCTTCGCAGAGAAAAGTGGTGTCGAGTTTCATTTCGGGGTGGGCATTGGCAATGGCCAGCGCCTTTTGGGCCACGCTGTTGCTGTGGGTCAGCAGGATGTGGCGCAATTGGTTGTCTTCGGGATAGTATTTGTCTATGATGTGCTGATAGTCCATGTTGTTTCTTTTTTCTTCCTCTTTTTCTGATTCTTGAGGTTATCTTCTGCATTGTGGGTGCAAAGGTAGTCATTTCCTCAGAATTTGAGCGTATCTCCCGCCATTATTTTTCTATTTCGCGGCAGGGCGAAAATATCTTACGGCGATGCGCTCAAATTCTCTAGAAAATTTGAGCGCATCGCCTGACGTTGTTTTGCTATGGTTGAATGAAAAATAGAAGAAAAACGGCACGAATAGAAAAAAACACGCTCATTCGTTTCGTGTTTGCGCGTTTTATTTGTACCTTTGCTGCGCTATGCTGAATATACTTTTTGTAATTATAGGTATCGTTCTGGTACTTTGGGGCGCCGATCGCATGACCGACGGTGCCGTAGCGCTGGCCGAGCGCATGAACATTCCGCAGATAGTCATCGGACTGACGGTTGTGGCCATGGGTACGTCGATGCCCGAGTTTTTTGTGAGTCTGGTTTCGGCCGTTAGGGGAACACCCGACCTGGCCGTTGGCAATGTGGTGGGCAGCAACATTATGAACACGTTGCTCATCGTTGGTGTGGCAGCCCTGGTTGCCCCGCTGATTATTTCGCATGAGACGGTGAAGAAAGACATACCTTTTGCCGTTGGCGCCTCGTTGCTGCTCACGTTGCTTAGTATTGACAGCGACATCAGCCGCCTCGATGCTGCCTTGCTGACGGCTGGCTTCCTGTTTTTTATGTACTACACCCTTCGTATGGCAAAGCGCGACCTCGACTCCGACACCAATCTTGACGAGAGTGCTCCGAAAGAATACAGCGTGCTGAAGTCGGTATGCCTGGTGGCCCTGGGGCTCGCCTGTCTTGTTGGCGGCAGCAACTTGTTTGTAGAAGGGGCCACACAGATAGCGGCAGCCCTGGGTGTGAGCCAGGCTGTCATTGGTCTCACCGTGGTGGCTGGAGGAACGTCGCTGCCCGAACTGGCCACCAGTGTGGTGGCAGCCCGAAAGGGACGCAGCGCCATTGCCATTGGCAATGTGATAGGCTCGAATGTGTTCAACATCCTGATGATTCTCGGTATCACCGGCCTTGTATGCCCCATGCAGATGCAGGGCATCACGGCCGTCGATTTTGCCGTGCTCATGGTGAGCATCTTGTTGATGTGGCTTTTCTCTTCTACCAAGCTGAAGGTGGAGCGTTGGGAAGGCGCCTGGCTGGTAGGAATCATGGTGTGCTACATGGCATGGCTCATTTGGCAGGCTACTGCTGTGGGGTGATTGTAGAGAGAAGAATCTCATGTTCTTTGATGAGAGAGAAAAAACGATTTAATGTGTACCTAAATATGAGAAAGACTTTTTTGACATCTGTGATGCTTTGTGCTACCGTTGGTATGTGGGCACAAAGCAGTGTGAAACCTGCCATTCCGCGCGATGAGGCTTTGGAAGCCCGCATCGAGAAAACGCTTGCCAAGATGACCCTCGACGAGAAAATTGGGCAAATGCTCGAGCTGAATCTCGATGTCATGGGCAAGATGACGGCCGTGAATCCCAAAATCGACCGCTCAAAAATCCGACATTCCATGCAGCAGTATGGCCGTCCCGACAGCGAGATTGAGGCTTTTCTGCGCATGTCGGACAAAGAGCTCATCGAGACCATGGAGCGACTCAATCTCAACATCTATGCCGACGGCACGGTGCTGAAATGGAAACTCAACGAAACCATGCTCGACACCATCATTTCGAAATACAAGGTGGGCTCCATTCTTAATGCGCCCGGCACCCGTGCCCCAACGGTGGCACAGTGGCAGGAATGGATTGGGCTGATACAGAAAAAGTCGATGAAGTACATCGGTATTCCCGACATCTACGGCCTCGACCATAATCACGGTGTCACTTACACCCAAGGAGGCACGCTCTTTCCGCAGCCCATCAACTTGGCAGCCTCGTTCAACACAGAACTGGCCCGTACGGGCGCAGAGATAACAGCCTACGAGAGCCGCGCAGGCAACTGTCCTTGGGTGTACAATCCTGTCATCGACCTGGGGCGCGACCCCCGCTGGGCACGCATCTGGGAGAGCTTCGGCGAAGATGCTATTGTCAATGCGCGCATGGTGGAGGCCGAAATCAAAGGCTACCAGGGCGACGACCCCAACCATATTGGTCCCTACAACGTGGCTACCAGCGTGAAGCATTATTTTGCCTATGGTGCTCCCTGGACAGGAAAAGACCGCACACCGGCCTATCTCTCGCCGCAGCTGTTGCGCGAGAAATACTTCGAACCCTTTAAGGCTGCCGCTCAGGCAGGTGCCCTCACCATGATGGTCAACTCGGCCAGCATCAATGGCATGCCCGTTCATGCCAGCTACGAGTACCTCACTCAGTGGCTCAAGGAAGACCTGCAGTGGGATGGCATGCTCGTCACCGACTGGGCCGACATCAATAATCTTTATACGCGCGAGAAAGTGGCCAAGGACAAGAAAGATGCCATCCGCATAGCTATCAATGCAGGCATCGACATGTCGATGGACCCCTACAGCATAGATTTCTGCATTCTGCTCAAGCAACTCGTTGAGGAGGGCAAAGTGAGCCGCGAACGCATCGACGATGCCGCACGCCGCATTTTGCGCGTAAAATATCGTCTGGGACTGTTCGACAAACCCAACACCGGAGGCAAGGGTTACGAGAAGTTCGGTTCTGCGGAGTTTGCGCAAAAATCACTGGCGGCTGCCGAAGAGAGCATGGTGCTGTTGAAAAACGAAGACAACCTGTTGCCCCTGAAGCAAGGCGCGAAGATTTTGCTCGCAGGTCCTAACGCCAACCAGATGCGCTGTCTGGACGGCGGCTGGAGCTACACTTGGCAAGGCTCTGGTGCCGAAGACCTGAGCGAGCCTTACAACACCATCTACGAGGCTCTCTGCAATAAGTACGGAAAAGACAATATCATCCTCGAACAGGGAGTCACCTACAAAGAGGATGGTGCCTACTACGACGAGAACGAACCACAAATCGACCGTGCCGTGAAGGCCGCCCAAGATGCCGATGTCATTATTGCCTGTATCGGTGAGAACAGCTACACTGAGACGCCCGGCAACCTCACCGACTTGTGGCTCTCGGCCAATCAGCGCAATCTGGTGCGCCAGCTTGCCGCCACTGGCAAGCCCCTGGTGCTGGTTCTCAACGAAGGCCGTCCGCGTCTGATTGCCGACATCGAGCCGCTGGCCAAGGCAGTGGTAGATATTTTCCTTCCTGGCAACTATGGCGGCGACGCATTGGCCAACCTGCTCAGCGGCGATGCCAACTTCTCAGCCAAAATGCCCTACACCTACCCGCGCGAAATCAATTCGCTCAACAACTACGACTACAAAGTGAGTGAGGAAGTGGGCACCATGGCTGGAGCTTACAACTACGACGCCAAGGTGTCGCTGCAGTGGCCTTTTGGCTACGGCATGAGCTACACCACCTTCGAGTATAGCAATCTGCGTGTGGATAAAACGCAGTTTGGTGCCGACGATGTGCTTACTGTCAGCGTGGATGTTAAGAATACGGGCAGCCGTGCCGGTAAAGAGCCTGTGCTGCTCTATAGCAGCGACCTCATTGCCTCGCTCGTACCCGACAACCGCCGTCTGCGCGACTTCACTAAGGTGGATTTGCAGCCTGGCGAGCAGAAAACCGTCACTTTCAGTCTGCCTGCCAAGAGCCTTGCCTTTGTCGGTGCCGACGGAAAATGGATTCTCGAGGAGGGCGACTTTGTGCTGAAAGTGGCCAACCAAACCACCAATGTAGTTTGCACAAAGACCAAGAAGTGGGAAACACCTAACATTTAGCATCTGGTTTGCCAAACCTTTGAAAAACAGGAAAAACAATAACAATCAAAGTTTTTTTGATGAATTGTTTTTCCTGTTTTTCTCTTTTTGTTGTGAAAGAAACGGCACAGAAGAAAAAAGTTGGGCAAAAATTGTGATAATCGGATAATTATCCGTACCTTTGCAGCCCAATTCACAGGGGTACTTGCTCAACCCCCTTTAACAAAACAAGAACAATGAAACAAGAAAAAAACACCGTGAGTGTGCTGCTCATGCTTTTCAGCATACTCTTTTGCGTTTGCCTCATTGCGGCAAACCTCTTTGCAACCAAACAAATTGCTCTGGGAACATTTAGTGTGACGGGCGGGCTTATTGTGTTTCCCATCTCCTACATCATCAACGACTGTGTCTGCGAAGTGTGGGGCTACAGCAAGATGCGCCTGCTCATTTGGACAGGCTTTGCCATGAACTTCTTCTTCGTAGCCATGGGCGCACTGTGCGACTGGATTCCTGCCGCACCTTATTACACGAACACCGAAGGGTTTCACGCAGTGTTCGGACTGGCTCCGCGCGTGGCGCTGGCTTCGTTTTGTGCCTTCCTGGTGGGTTCGTTCCTGAATGCCTATGTCATGAGCCGCATGAAGGTGACGTCGCAGGGACGCAACTTTTCGTTGCGTGCCATTGCCAGCACACTTGTGGGCGAAGGCGCCGACTCGCTCATCTTCTTCCCCTTGGCTTTGGGAGGCGTTGTGCCTACCAGCGCGCTGCCCGGACTGATGCTCTCGCAGGTGGTGCTCAAGACGCTCTACGAGGTGGCCGTGCTGCCTCTCACCGTGCGCACGGTGAAATGGCTGAAGCGTGTAGAGGGAACCGATGCCTACGATGACAACATCAGCTATAATGTGTTCAAAATTAGTCTGAAGAACTCATAACCCATCAAATCTTGTAATTATGAATCAAACGCGCAAAACTGAAGACCTGCAGGCTTTGGGGAGAAAAACGCCTTTCTCCACCGACTATGCCCCCGAGGTGCTCGAAACCTTTCAGAACCTGCACCCCGAAAACGACTATTGGGTGCAGTTTAACTGTCCGGAGTTCACCACACTCTGTCCTATTACCGGACAGCCCGACTTTGCCGAAATAAAAATCATGTATATCCCTGCCGAGCGGATGGTGGAAAGCAAGAGTTTGAAACTTTATCTCTTCAGCTTTCGCAACCATGGCGACTTTCATGAGGATTGCGTGAACACCATTATGAAAGATCTCATCCGCCTGATGGAACCCAAATACATTGAAGTGATTGGGCTGTTCACCCCCCGCGGTGGCATCAGCATTCATCCGTATGCCAACTACGGAATGCCCGGAACAAAATATGAGCGGCTTGCTGAACAACGCTTCGCCAACCACCAGATGTGATTTTCATTGGGAGTTATTGGGAGTTAGAGGAAGTTAGCGGGAGTTAGCGGAAGTTAATGGGAGATAGCCGACTTTGTCGGCAGAAGTTAACGGACAATAGAATTCTTGATAGAAAACTATTGTTCGTTAACTTCACGAGCCTTTAGCTCGTTAACTTCCTCCTAACTTCCATTAACTCCCGCTAACTTCCGCTATCTCAATCCTTTTTTCTGTAATATGAGCGGATGCTGTCGCCGATAAGCAGCTGAAGGCTGTCTCTGCGTAGGAGAACGATTTCGGCAGTGTCGTGCTGTACGGCATGGCGATAACGCTGGTTGATTTCGGGAATGTTGATGTTGCCTTGAGTGAGTATGACTTTGCCGTTCCAAATGTGCCATTCGGTGTAGCGCGGCTGGCGGGGATACTCCACGGGTGAGTTCTCATCGCGTTGCTGGCGGTTACGTCCTCCGATACGTTCCACGCTGTTGTCGCGGAGCAGTCGCATGCCATACTCGCGGGGCACCATGAAACGCTTCATCATGGAGTCGCGGCGGGCTTGCGAGGGACCGTCTTTCGGGGCGGGTCTGTTTTGTAATCTGGCTTTTGGCTGCGGCATCACCTGATAAGCCCATGCTCCCTTGAGAACGTCAATATCGATGAGGCTGCGCACTTGGCGGAGGCTGTCGTCGGTGAGCAGTAGAGCCAGGTTGTCGCCAGTCTTGATGCGCCCCTTGACGCGCCGCTCCATGCGAGCCTGCAGAATGTCGTAGCTCACGGGGTCGCCGCCGCTGTCGGGAAGAAACACCAGCACGGTGTCGTTGCTGCCCTCGCAGGCCAGACCGTAGAGCGTAGAGTCGCCTTTCAGGATAAACGAAGAGGAGGTGAGGCTGCTGTCGGTAGGCTGCTCGTTGGCTTCCGACTGCCTTGGCGAGCCATGACGACAGGCAGCCGACAAAAGCAGTGCAACCAAGAGCATTGGCAGCAAAGCATATTTGTTTGTCTTCTTTTTCTGCATGGTTTCAGGTCCTTTTCTGTTAGATTCTTGTTTTGCATGCAAAATTAATAAAAAAAACGGCATATCTTATGGCTGAATAAAAATTTTTGCCTATTTTTGCAGAAAACTTGAACAACACACCAATCGTATCAGAATTCATCAAATTGTCAGTAACATAAATCTAAGGTATGAAAAAGAAAATCCAATTCAGTCTCGTCTATCGGGACATGTGGCAGTCTTCGGGTAAGTTTCAGCCACGCAAGGATCAGTTAGAGCGTATTGCACCTGTGATTATCGACATGGGCGTGTTCGACCGTGTGGAAACCAACGGTGGCGCTTTTGAGCAGGTGAACCTGCTGGCAGGCGAAAACCCCAATGCCGCTGTACGCGCTTTCTGCAAACCCTTCAACGAAGTGGGCATCAAAACCCACATGCTCGACCGTGGCCTCAATGCCCTGCGCATGTATCCCGTTCCCGACGATGTACGCGAACTGCAGTACAAGGTTAAACACGCTCAGGGAGTAGATATTACCCGCATCTTCTGCGGACTCAACGACGTGCGCAACATCATTCCGTCGGTGCGCTGGGCTAAGGCGGCCGGCATGACACCGCAGGCCACGCTCTGCATCACCACAAGCCCCGTTCACACCGTAGAATACTATAGTGCCATTGCCGACCAGGTGATTGAGGCCGGCGCAGAGGAAATCTGTCTGAAGGATATGGCAGGTATCGGCCAGCCGGCACTGCTCGGCGCCCTCACCAAGGCCATTAAGACCAAGCACCCCGACATCATTGTGCAGTATCACGGTCACTCTGGCCCCGGACTTTCCATGGCCAGCATTCTGGAAGTGTGTAACAACGGTGCCGACGTCATCGATACCGCCATTGAACCGCTCTCTTGGGGTAAGGTTCATCCCGACATCATCAGTGTGCAGTCGATGCTGAAGAACGAAGGCTTCGAGGTGAAGGAAATCAACATGAAGGCTTACATGCAGGCACGTTCGCTTACCCAGGAGTTCATCGACGACTGGCTGGGCTACTTCATCAACCCCGGCAACAAGCACATGTCGAGCCTGCTGCTCGGTTGCGGTCTGCCTGGCGGCATGATGGGAAGCATGATGGCCGACCTGGCCGGCATTCACCATGTCATCAACAACACGCTCAAGGCCAAGGGCGAGCCCGAACTCTCTACCGACGAGATGCTGGTGAGACTCTTCGACGAGGTGGCCTACGTATGGCCGCGCGTGGGTTATCCCCCATTGGTGACACCGTTCTCGCAGTATGTGAAGAACATCGCCCTGATGAACCTGCTCACCATTGCCCAGGGCAAGGGCCGCTTCGTGATGATGGACGACTCTATGTGGGGCATGATTCTCGGCAAGAGCGGAAAGATTCCCGGAACCATCGATCAGGAACTGGTGGAACTGGCCAAGAAGCAGGGCCGCGAGTTTACCGATGCCGACCCGCACACGCTCATCCCCAATGCCCTCGACGACTTCCGCAAGGAAATGGACGAGAACGGATGGGAGTACGGACCCGACGACGAGGAACTCTACGAGCTGGCCATGCACCCCGAGCAGTATCGTAACTTCAAGAGCGGTCAGGCCAAGAAGAACATGCTGGCCGACCTGCAGAAAGCCAAGGATGCCAAACTGGGCGCAAAACTCACACCCGAGCAGCTCAGTGCTTTCAAGCATGCCAAGGCCGATGCCGTGGTGGCTCCTGTCAAGGGACAACTCTACTGGGAATTCAACGGCGACGGCGAGTGCGCTCCCACTGTTGAACCGTTCATCGGAAAAGAGTATAACGAGGGCGACCAGTTCTGCTACATTCAGGCTCCGTGGGGCGAAATCGTCAGTGTGCCCGCCGCACTGGGAGGCCGCCTCGTAGAAATCAATGCCAAACAGGGCTCGAAGGTCAACAAGGGCGACGTCATTGCTTACATCGAGCGCCCCAATGCCGAGTAAGACTTTTGCACTGCAAACCTGAAACAACAGGCAATAGTGTGAGCATATCCCCCTAAAAGAATCACCGCCCTGAGCAACATCGTGCTCAGGGCGGTGATTCTTTTTTTGTTGTGGCTTCTTTATTTTTTCTTCACAACGGGTTTCAGGCCTTTAACGGCCTCGGCGGCAGTAATGCGGCGGCCACCATTGTCAAGGTCTATCAGCACGTAGCGGCAGTTGCCCATGCCCAGTTCCTTCATATACGACAGCTGGCGCAAACCGTGGCGCGACTCAATGCGCTCCACCATGTCGTGGTGCTCATCGGCGGTCATGGCGTATATCATGTCGATGCAGGCCTGGTCGATGGCCAGAATGTCGGTAGATGACAGGATACCCACGTCGGGTGTTACCACGGGCGCAGCCGCTACGCCCTCGCAGTCGCATGAAACCGACATGTTGCGCATCACGTTCACGTAGCACACGTGGCGGCCAAAGTAGTCGATGGTGGCTTTGGTCGATTCTGTCATGCGCTCCATAAACTCCTCCTTGGCAATGTCCCACTGATTGGCCTGGTTGGGCGTGGTGTGAATCCAAGCCTTACCTATGCGACCGTCGGCACAGCCTATGCCGATGTTCTTGTTCGAACCGCCGAAACCGCCCTGCGTGTGACCCTTGAAGTGGGTCAGTGCCACCATGGAATCGTAGTTTGTCAGATGGCCTCCAACAGACATTTTCTTAAACCATTTGCCGCCCGCGACAGGCAGCGTGGTGGTGCCCTGCTCATCGAGAATGTCAACGGGGCAGAACGTCCAGCCGTTCACCTCCAGCGTCTTGCGGTGCTTGTCGGTGGTGTAGCGGTCACCCTCGTAGTAGGTGTTCGTCTCAATGATGTTGGCCTGTGGCAGGTCTTTAGCCATCAGGGCCTTCACCCATTCACGTGGAATAATGTTCGGACCTTTCGGCTCGCCCGTGTGCAGCTTTACGCCCACGTGCCCGCAGATGTTCTCGTTCACTTGCTCGTATGCCTTGATAAGGCCTTCGGCTGAGAGGCTTCGGGTGAAATACACAACCGACTCGTTGCCCGTGCGCTGCTCGTAAGCCACGTATTTGTTTCCGTCGTTGCCAGGTGCAGGATGGTTGTTCGCTTGCGCCATCATGCTGCTTGAAATCATGCCCAAAAGGGCTGCAATCATTAGTTTCTTCATATTCGCTTTATTTGTTGATTAGTTTTGTTTGTTAGTCATCTTTTTGGTTTTCCTCCAGCGAGAAGGCGAAATGGTGAAAGCATTCAAACCTGCCTCTATTCTACCCCCCCTCGAATTCGAGGGGAGTAAAGCTGGGGTTATGAAGTGTTTCCCCTATACCAAGAAACTCTATATGTGTGCAAAGGTAGCACAAAATCAAGAAACAAAAGAAAAAAGAGTGAAAAAACTCATAAGGTTATGTTGTCTTGCACTTGCTGGTTGACTCTGCAGAATCTGCCAGTCGAAAAATGCTTGAAAATAATCTTGCAAAAATATTGACAATTGGCAGATTTTCGCTATTTTTGCAACAGCTAATAAGAATCATAGTATGAAGAAAGTAATCAACACCAAGGCGGCACCTGCTGCCATCGGGCCTTACAGTCAGGCCATCAGAGTGGGAAATCTTGTCTATACCTCTGGCCAAATACCCATCGACCCTGCCACAGGGAGTTTTGTCGAGGGGGGAGTAAAGGAACAAACCCGCCAGTCGTTGCTCAACGTGAAGGCTATTCTCGCAGAGGCTGGCCTTACCATGGGCGATGTGGTGAAAACAACGGTGTTTCTTGCCGACATGAACGATTTTGCCGACATGAACACGGTGTATGCAGAGTTTTTCTCAGAGCCATATCCGGCAAGGTCGGCCGTAGCCGTTAAGACATTGCCCAAGGGTGCTTTGGTGGAAATTGAAGTGGTTGCTTCGGCGAACGACTAAAGTTGATTATTCCTACGGATAAAACCTCCATTGTAAAAAACTTTCCGAGTTTGTGTGGGGGTAGAAGGCCTATGGAATCCACCGTGAGTTTTTCCTGAGCAAATACGCGAGAAATGGCGTTTTGCGTAAATGACACGTTTTCAGCGGTTTGCGCGAATGATGCTTTGCATGGGAAAATTATTGTCGTGAGATAAAAAAATAACTCACGACGTTATTCATTTTTTGTCGGCTCACGGGGAGAAAAAACTGGAGTTCAGACGCAAAAAAATCATGCACAAAACGAGCGTTTTGTGCATGATTTTTTGTTCTGGCAGCCGAAAGCTGCTCAAATGTCGGGTTTTGTGCAATGGTGTTTTGCGTTGGCTATGACAGAAAATGCCGTTTTGCGTGCTAGAATGCACGAAAACCCATGCGCCGATTTGTCTTGATTTTTCAGATGCAGCTATTGGGTGAGAGCGTCGAGGTTGTCCAACTCGCCAACCACCCAGATGATGTCGCCTTTCACGAATCGGTAGGTGGGCTTCACCTGCGAGAGATTCTCCTCGCCCTCTTCCAGGCCCACCACCATGCAGTTGAACTTATCGCGGATGCCGCTTTCCTGCAAGGTCTTGCCCACAAAGGGACTGCTGGGCGAAATCACCATGGAGCGCAGCTTCATTTCGCGCTTCTCCAGCTCGTAGTCGTCGGGATAAACCTCGTGCTCAACGGCGTGGCGGAAGGCGGTGAGCTGGTCGTCGCTGCCAATCACCTGCAGCTTGTCGCCGGGGAAAAGCTGCGAGTTGCCGTCGGGGATGTTGATGCGTCGGTTGGCGCGCAGGATACTGCTCACGTGAATGCTGTACTGTTTGCCCAGGTTGAGCTGTTTGAGCGACTTGCCGGCCCAGAGTGTGCCGGCGGGCAGTTCGAATTCGGCAATGTGGATGTCACGGTCGAGCAGCTTGCCCTCGTAGAGCGGACGCTTGTGGCCATGCACTTGTGCCTCGATGTCGCGCGAGCGCAGGTTCATGATGAACAGCCGTTCCAATCGGATGCTTCGGTGTTTGATGGTGCGCGAGAAGATAATGCACACCACGGCCACTATGCCGATGGTAATCATCAGGGCTCTGCTGAAATGGCTCAGATAGTCGCACAGGTAGAAGATGAAGGCCACGGCGATGACCACGCGCACCAGGATGGTGAACAATAGCGGCAGACGGTTGGTGTTGCTCTCGCGCCAGAGGGCCTTGAACTCCTCGCTGCGGTTTTTCTTCATGATCATGGCCCGCAGGAAGGGCGAGATGAGCACCACCGTGAGCAGGCCCGTAATGGCGTTGCCATACCAGTGGAGGTCGGGGCCAGGCAGCACTTTGTGTATGAACGGCAGGAAGAACGTAAGCATGATGGTGCAGACGGCTCCCGACAGAATGCTGTAAACCAAGGTGTTGATGCCCATCTGGGTGAGCAGTTTCTTCCATTTGCTGTGCTCGGTGGTGTTGGGGTGACTCATGGTGAGCTTGTTGAGCGCGCGGATGAGCCTGTTGGGCAGTCGGTGCTCCAGACTGTTGTAAGCCGGCGTGGCAAGCCGTATCATGTAAGGTGTGAGGAATGTGGTTATGACTGATACGGCCACCACTACCGGATAGAGGAAGTCACTGATGACGCCCAGCGAAAGGCCGAGCGAAGCGATGATGAACGAGAACTCACCTATCTGCGCCATGGAGAATCCGCACCGCATGGCCGACTTGAGGCTCTCGCCGCCCAGCATGAAGGCAAACGAGCCAAAGACGCTCTGGCCAATAAGGATGGTGAGCACAAGGGCGATGATGGGAATGGCATACTTAATAAGTATCTCGGGGTCAACCAGCATGCCCACCGACACGAAGAAGATGGCTCCGAAGAGGTTTTTCACCGGTTCTACGAGCTTGATGATTTTCTCAGCCTCGATGGTCTCAGCCAGAATGCTGCCCATGATGAAGGCACCGAAAGCCGACGAGAATCCCACCTTGGTGGAGAACACGGCCATGGCACAGCACAACCCCAGCGACACCACCAGCAGCACCTCGGCATTGATGAGCTTGCGCACCATGCGCAGAAACAGCGGAATGGCAAAAATGCCCACCACCAACCACAGCACCAGAAAGAATCCTATGCGCACTATCGACTGCACCATCTGGCCGCCGTCGGCACCGTTGCCGCTGGCAATGGCCGAGAGCATCACCATCATCACAATGGCCAGAATGTCTTCCAGTATGAGTACGCTCATCACCAGTCCTGCAAAGTGCTGCTGGCGAAGGCCCAGGTCGTCGAAGGCTTTATAAATGATGGTGGTGGAGCTCATGGCGAGCATGCCGCCCAGGAAGATGCAGTCCATCTTGCTCCAGCCAAAGGCATGGCCTACCATCGCCCCGAGCACCGCCATGCAGAAGATGATGGTGACGGTGGAGATAATGGGCGAGGCTCCCATCTTCAGAATCTTCTTGAACGAGAAGTCGAGTCCGAGCGAGAACAGGAGGAACATCACGCCAATGTCGGCCCACAGATGAATGTTCTCCTGGTCAACAACCGATGCCGTGAGCGGCATGTGCGGACTGACCAGAAATCCTGCCACCACATAGCCCAAAACCAGCGGCTGCTTGAGCTTCTTGAAAATAAGGGTCACGACACCCGCTACAATGAGTATCAGTGCTAAGTCGTTGATGAGTGTTGGTAATTCAGACATAATAATAATTGATAATTGATAATTGACAATTGATAATTCTATACTAGTTGGCTTGCTTCGAAGTCTTTACAATGGAAGTTAGTAGCTTTACTAACTCTGTACAATCGTCATCCATTGATTTAAACATCTTGTCATCCAAGAAATCCGTCTCATGAAGCAAATCGAGCCAATAATGTGTTTCATCAGCCTCTTTCAAAGCAATTGTCAGTTTGCTAATGAAATCAGGCTTACTCTGTGCATTTTTACTTTCCATCACATTGGCCCCTATACTTGTGCCACATTTAAGAAGTTGTCTTGATAGGACGTATTCTTTGTTTGTTTCAGAAAGAAATCTATAGCATTTAACAATGCGGATGGCGAAGTTTCTACTTTTAGTAAAAATAATATTATCTTTTCCTTCATTCATAATACTCCAATTATCAATTATCAATTATCAATTGTCAATTATCAATTGTCAATTATCAATCAGTCGTTGTATCTGGCTGTCAGCTCGCAGATTTTCACAATCACCTGCATGGCTTTCTCCATCACCTGGATGCTGACAAACTCGAAGGGACCGTGGAAGTTCACGCCGCCGGCAAAGATATTGGGGCAGGGCAGACCGCGGAAAGACAGCTGTGCACCGTCGGTGCCGCCACGGATAGGCTCCACGCGGGGCGGCACACCGCACTCCTGCATGGCCTTGAGCACCAGGTCGATGACGTGCATGTTGGGGTCAATCTTCTCCTTCATGTTGTAGTACTGGTCTTTCACCTCTGCCTTCACCGTACCCTCGCCGTACTTCTCGTTCATTTTCTCCACGCAGCACTCAATGAAGTGCTTGCGGTCCTCAAAGCGGTCGCGGTCGTGGTCGCGGATGATATACGAGAGCAGAGCCTCCTCAATGTTGCTCTGTATGCCCAGCAGGTGGTAGAAACCCTCATAGCCCTCGGTGGTTTCCGGAGTCTCGTCGGCGGGCAGCATGTCGGCAAATTCCACGGCCAGGCGGTTGGCGTTTATCATCTTGCCTTTGGCGTAGCCCGGATGCACACTCACGCCCTTGATGCGAATCTTGGCTGAGGCTGCATTGAAGTTCTCGAACTCCAGCTCGCCCAGGTCGCCACCATCCATGGTGTAAGCCCACTGGCAGCCGAAGCGCTCCACGTCGAAATGGTGCGCCCCCATGCCAATCTCCTCGTCGGGGTTGAAGGCAATGCGAATGTCGCCGTGCTTCACCTCCTTATGGTCGCGCAGCCAGCACATGGCCTGCACAATCTCGGCGATGCCCGCCTTGTCGTCGGCGCCGAGCAGCGTGGTGCCGTCGGTGACGATGAGGTCCTCGCCCACGTGGCTGAGCAGTTCGGGAAATTTCTTCGGGCTGCTCACGATGCCCGGCGACAGCTCGATGTCAGAGCCGTCGTAGTTGCTCACGATGCTCGCTTTCACCCCCTTGCCGCTACAGTCGGGGCTGGTGTCGTAGTGGCTGATGAAGCCGATGGTGGGAATTTCCTTCTTGGTATTGGCCGGCAGCGTGGCGTAGATGTATCCGTTCTCGTCCATCTCCACGTCTTCCAGTCCTTCGTCCATGAGTTCTTTTTTCAGGTATTCAGCAAAGATGAGTTGCTTCGACGTGCTCGGCACGCTCTGCGACTCTTCGCTCGACTGTGTGTCGAACTTGGTGTAGTTAATAAATCGTTGGGTAATGTCCATAAGTTTGGTTAAAAAGATGTTTTGTCAGAATTTATCTGCAAAATTACGAGTTTTATTGCTGATATGCAACAATAAAAGCATAAATAATCTGAAAGCAGCCGGAAATCCTCAAGCTCAGTTCAACTCCGTTCCTCGTCAAGTAAAAATGAAATGCCCTCACACAAGCAGAAGAGAGCTAATAGGGAAAGGACAATAGAATCCCTGTCAGCTCTCTTCTGCTTGCGCGAAGGCACCGTTGGAGTAGGGGAGCCTCGCTCGCGGGGCGAAAAGAAAGGTGTGGTGGGTTTATGGCTCTTCTTCAATGAACTCGAAGTTGTGCCACTGCAGCTGGGGGGCAAACTTCTGGGCTATGGAGGCATGGATGATGTGTATTGACTCATCATCAGAGCCGTAGCCGATTACTTCGGGTTGATGGCCCGTCTCTCCGTCGTCTTCAAATGGACGGTCGATAACGAAATAGTTGATGTAGCCATCGCGCACCACGGCATAATAGCCTATGTGTTCCTCGTCGCTGGTGTAGGCCACCAGGTCGGTGGACTTCCACTGTGCATCGTCTTCGGGCTTTACGGAGTAGAGGCCGTTTATCTGGTGCATGACATCGTTGATGGCCACGGTCTGCATGTCGCCCTTAAACTGGGCAAAGATGGTGTATTCGTCAGCGTCTGAGGGGGCGGTCTTGGCTTTGCTGAGGCAGAGCAGGGGGAAACCGTTGTCCTGCGGGTCGATGAGGGCGTACTGCGAGAAGCCTTGCTCGCTGGCCTGATACCAGTCGTCTTCGGCAAACCATTGGTAGCGGAAGTCGTTGATTTGGCTGCGGCTGTAGTGGTGGCGCGTGCCATCCCATTTGTAGATGTGGGTGATGGCGGTCTGCCAATGGTCGAAGTGTTCGGAGATTTGTAGGTCGGTGCCTTCCATGGGCAGGCTCCATCCTATGTGCGAGGATTTGTGCTTCGGCTTGTATTCATCTACGGGCGAAGCCTCGGGGCGCAACGTCTGTGTGGCGGGGTCGTAGTCGTACCAGCAGAGCAGGTTTTGTGGCATGACGTGCTGCTGATAGAGGCTGACGGCAAACAGACGGTGCCCGTTGGCGCGTCGCCACACACAGGCCTCCATCTGGTCGATGTCGGTGTTCGACGAGAGGTCGGCATAGCCGTTGCGCCGGTTGACGAGTACGCGCCAGTCGTCGTCGCTCTCATACTGTTGGCCGTCTTTCAGCTGGGGGGCATGCTTGAGCACCTCGCTCACGGCATAGGTGGGCCACTTCTGGTGGAAGGCGGTGAGCAGTGTGATGATGTTGGGCGTCTGGCCGCCATCTTTCACGGTGATGGGGGCTTTGCGCCATTGGCGGTTGATTTCGTCGTTGTCGGTGAGTGCCATGGCTGCCACGCTGACGGTGAGCAAAGCCATGAGGATGATGGTTTTTCTCATGGTCGGGGAAGTTGTTGTGGTTATTGTTTCTGTTTGATATAGATGCCGTCGAACGTGGCACCTAAGCCGAAGCACTTGTGCAACTCGTCAGTGCCCTCGGTGGTTTCGAGCACCACAAACAGGGGGAAGAACGTGGCTCGGAAACCGTAGTGGCACTCGTTCACATTGGAGTATTCAAACTCGTTGCCCTTGAGCACAGCGGGGCGGTCAGGGTCGCTGTCGCCCTCGGCAATGTTCTGCGGGCAGTTGCTCACCGAGAAGTGGAGCCGGTTTTTGCCGGCGGCCTTGAAGCTGACTTCGCCGCCCATCATGGCCTTGTAGTTGCTGTTCCAGAACGTGTAGCTGTATTCGCGCCCAATGTTGCCCGGGTCTTCGGGCGTGAGGGGCGAGGAAGGATACCATGCGGGTTTCCGGAATTGCGAGGCCATGCGGCTGAAGGGCATGTCTTTCAGCGTCTTGGGATTGGTCCATTGTCCGCTCACAAACTCGTAGTCGCCTTCCACCTCGGTGAACGAAAAGTGAATGTGACCCGTGACGGTTCCGTCGGGCTGAAACTCGCGGAAATACACATCGCTGGTGGTGTCGTCGTAGCTGATATGTCCGGCAATCAGTATGGGGGCCGGGTTTTTGGCCTTGGGGTAGTAAATGTAACCGGCGGCGATGTTGTGGTTGCCTGTCTCAAAGGCAATCTCCACCTGTATGCGCCCGTTGAGCAGCCCCTTGAAGTAGTATGGCGGTTCGTCTTGCGCCCATGTCTGCACGACGAGCGTCAGGGCCCAAAGGATAAATGCTATTCTTTTCATACTCAAAGTTTTTTTATGCATAATAATGCATAATGAATAATGCATAATGCTTAATGAATAATGCTTAATGAATAATGCATAATGCATAATGAATAATTATCAATTATCAATTGTCAATTATCAATTGTCAATTATCAATTATCAATTATCAATTATCAATTGTCAATTATCAATTATCAATTCTCATCGGCGTTTCTGTAATAAATGTAGTAGTCGCTTTCTTTGGGCAGCGACTTCAGGTATGCGCTGCCTTTCTCCTTGTCAAAGGGCTTGCCGTCCATGTGGCATTCGTCCATTTCGCCGTAAACCTGCAACGCCTTGAAACTGTGCACCACACGGCTATTGTGCAACTCATACACCTCGTGGTAGTAGGCAGGGCCGCCGGCGGGGCCAGAGATGCTGACAAATCCGTTGCCGTTCTTCATCTTGTGGAGCATGGCCTGCCGCTTGCCGTCCTCCACGCCTATAAGTTCGATGTTGCCATTCTTGCAGGTGAACAGTGCCCCGTGCTTGTCGTCCTTGTCGCGCAGCCAGTACTCGTCGAATCCGTCGCCGTCGAAGTCAGCGGCAAAGTAGCGGGTCAGCTCGTAGTATTTGTTCTCGTGAGGATCTTGTTCCAAATAGAGTTTTTGCATCTGTTTGGCATAAGTTTTCCAGAGCGGCGTCATCTCGTCGGGAATGTTGGCTTGGAAAACAGCGTACTGCTGTCTGATAAGTTTGCCGTCGCGCAGAAGCAGCAGGCCCGCGCTGCAACTTTCCACACAGCCGCGGGTGTAGCACAGTTCCAGCCCGTTGGGGCCTTCGAAGGCGGCATCGATGTAGCTGATGTTGTATTCGCCCTCGTCGTCAACGTTCCATCCGAAGCTGGTGTCGGAATCATACCAGCCCTTCACGGGATAGGAATACACCTTGTCGCCGTCGGTCACCACCTCCACGGCCCACACGCTCTTGTTCTTGGGTTTGAACTGCACAATGCCGTAGTCGTAGCGGTTGCCGATGCGCACGAAGGTGAGCGAGCGGCTTGCCTTCATGTTGTATTGCTTCTCCAACTGTTGCACCACCGATGCGGGGAAAGACTTGCCCTCTTCGCCGCTGGCGCATTCCAGCTGCTTGCGGCTTTTCAGATAGCTCTCGGTGACCAGCAGGTAGAGAGTCCCGTCCTGCTTCCCCATTTTGGTGTCAGAATTGGCGAAGGCATACCTGGCACCCTTCGTGGGAATGCTCGCACGACTGTGAATAACACCTAGGTCAGCATCCTCGCCGTCGGGATTTTTCAGCAGTTCGTCAACAAACTTCACATCGACCATTGTCTTCTGGTCGAGAAGCAGCTTGGTGTAGAGCGGGGCACGGCGGCGGAAGTCGGTTTGTAGCTTCCATGCCTGATGGTATTGCTCGAACGATTCGTCGTCGTCGCCGCTTTTCTGCGGTTCTTCAAACTCACTCCAGTAGGGCACCTGCATGTGTTCTTTGTCAAAAAAACAAAGAAACATGGGTAGGGGCGTGGTGTCGTTCACGGCAGCCACACTGCTGTCGCCCGCCACTATCGAGTCAGTGTTCTCAGGGCTTACGGCATTCGCCTGTCCCTGGTTCTTACAACCGGCCATCAGCACCATGGCACCAATGGCAAAAATCAACAGCTTTTTCATATTCTTCAATTTAAGTTTTCGTGTTCTCTCTGGCTTTGTGGAGTTCAAGGAGTTGCAGGGAGTTCAAGGAGTTCAAGGAGTTGCAAGACAAATGCTTCGATAACGGAAATGGTAACACCCATCACCCATCACCCATCACCCAACACCTCTTTTCCCCTTCATTTTGCAAAAATAATAAAATCTTTTAGATATATAGCCAATTATTCGTAGTTTTTTTCATTAGCCCATGCCATAAAACAAAAAAGCATGGAACGCATCGCTGCGGTTCATGCTGACCCCGGGTATGAATTAAAATCAGTTGTATTGTTTACTTTACCTGTGATAGTTGAGATGTATCTTTATTTCACCACCTCTCGAGGGTGATAGTCGAACAGACGCTGGTTCTGGCGAAGCTCATTTATGTTGAGGTTTTCCACCTTACCGCTCCAGTTGGCACCCCACATGGCGAAGGGCTCGCCCTCGGGCACAACGAGCGTGACGTTTTCGATGTGGAGCGGAATGGGCTCGAAAACATAGACGATGGCAAAATGATCGCCCGTAACGCCTTCTACCCAGAACAGATTGTCGTTAGGATAGTCCTGCACGTCCTTGCACTTATACCGGTGGCCTTGCTGGTCGAGAAGTATCGTGTTGCCCCCACGGCCGAAGTACTCACGCATCCAGTTCATCTCACAGGCTTCTGCCAGATAGGTGGCTTCTGGCGTGCGCCACATGGCGTAGGTTCCGTCCTTCACAGGCTTGATGAGGTGGGCATCGTCGTAGATAGCCCACGTCTCGTGGTTGTCCTTGTCGTAATTCTTGGCCTCGGCAACAAGGTGCGGCTTGTGGAACTGGGGAACGTCATCGTAATTGTATGGATCTCTCTCTACGCCTAGAAAGTTGCCTGACTGAAAATAAAGGTCCACGTCCATGCCTCTCATATACCAGTTGGGTACGCCATAGATGGCAATCTCCTTGACGGTCTCTGGCAGTTTGGGGAAGAAGATTTGGAAATCGACCACCGCTCCCTCTTTGCCCTTAAAGCAGAACACCTTGCCGTAACAGTCGGGCACGGTGCGGCGCGAACGATAGATGGTGCCTGTCTTTTTGTCCAGAATGACGCACTCGTCGCTGCACAGCCAGAAGTTTTCCACGATGTCGGCGGGCATGCGGAAGTAGCAGTGCAGCACGGTCTCGTTGTTCTCTTCTGTCAGCTGCCACACCACAGGGCTGTACGATTCGCCTTTAGGAAGTTGACCCAGTTGCGGGAAAATGTTTTCAACGTCAACGACAGGTACGTTGTTGATACAACCCATGTTCTCGTGCCACGAGTTGTTCTCCGTGTTAGGCCAGAGGACAATCTTCAACTTCGTTTTCTTGTCAACAATGGCTTCGGGGCACGGTCGCATATAAATGCCGTCGCTCTTTGCCAGGATTTTAACGTCCTTCTTCGTTTGTGCCTGCATCGAGAGGCAGGCGATAGCCATCAGGCTAAGGGTAATGATTCGTTTCATATATCTCTCGTTTTGATGTTCATACTCTTGGTGTGCATCAGCTCGTCGCGATACTCCTGATAACAGGCCGAAGATACTTCTACCCCTATGGGAGCATTCGTGCTGTAGAGAAGAATTGCGCCGTTGATGCGCTCAGCTATCCAGCGGTATTGCAGTTGATGGCGCATGTCTTTCAGTTCGAAGAAGAACTGCTGATGTGAGAAGTTCAGGTGATAGCCTGACGTCTTGTCGCTATACCTACAGGCCACCTGCAGCAACCGGCTGAAAAGGTCAATCTCTTGGTTGTCGGGGAACACATACACCGATGACACCACGCTGCTGCCCGCTGAAGCTGAACACGCCAGCTCGCCCTCTTTCACCTTGTTGTAAGCAGCCATCTTGGCAATGAAGTCATCCACGCGGGCCGGGTCTTGATAGGGGATAGTGTCCTCTGAGAGTTTGTGGGTGGCATAGCATAGTTGGGTGTTGGTTGTTGGGTGCTGGGTGTTGGTTGTTGGGTGTTGGTTGTTGGTTGCTAGGTGTTGGTTGTTGGTTTCAGATTGTTGGGTGCAGGGTGCTGGTTTCAGGGTGTTGGTTTCAGGGTGTTGGGTGTTGGGTGTTGGGTGTTGGGTGTTGGCAGATGAATTCGTTTTATTTGCCAAATTCGTTGTTTGTTGAGGCTTCGGTTCCGCCTTTGCTATGGCCTTGGTAGCCGACTGCTCCTGCCTGTCTGTCGGCATGAACGTCAGGCCAATGCCAATGATGAGCAGCAGACATGCTGCGACAGTCACCCACCACCACCGCTTGGCAGCGGGTACAAGTTCTGGCTTGGTCTGCTCCCCTGTCTGCAGCTTCATGCTTTCCATGAAGTTTTCGGGCAGTTTGGGCGTGTCAGCGTATTTGCGTCGTAGCGCCTCGCGCAGGTCGGTATCTTTATATTTTTCTTCCATCTTTTTTTATCTGAAGCCACTTAGAATGATGAGAACGAATTATCATCTCATTTGTTTATACAGTTTCTTACGTATGCGGTAGAGTCGGTTGGCCAGCGCTTTTGCGTCGATGCCCGTGATGTAGGCAATCTCAGCGAGTGGCCGGTCGTCGAAATAGTAGAGTGTGAGCAGCATCCGTTCGTCGGCAGGCAGCAGGTCAATCAGTTTTCCTAATTGCTCAATGCGCTCCTCGCGGCCTGTGGAAAGGTGTGTCTCCAACTGCTTGTCTTTGATGTCCGCTGGCCAGTCTTCATCGTCCTCGATAGTGATGACGGGTTGCCGGTGGCGTTTCATGAAATCCAGGGTCAGCCGATAAGCAATGCAGCAGAGCCACGTGGAGAGCGATGCCCGGTGCGCATCGTAACTGCCGATGCGACTGAATGCTTTCAGAAAAGTGTCCTGCGCCAGCTCTTGGGCATCCATTACGTTGGGCACCTGTTTCACAATCATGGAAAACACTTGTGCGGCGTAGCGGCTGACCAATTCTGTCTGCCCTTCGTGACTGCCATCCCTGACAGCCTCGGCAATCTGCTTTTCTGTTAGCACTCTTGTTTTTGGCTTCACTCTACTTGTTATACGACAAATTCCAGAAAATATCTCGCATTTCCCCAAACTTTTTTTGTTTTTTCATGTTTTTTTGTGTTTTTCTTTCTTTAGGAGCATAGCCGGGCTATTGCCGATGAAAGGGAATCGTAAACTTTTTTATGTTAATTGGAAAAAACTGTGCTATATGCTTTTGCCAATAAGGTGCCTGAAAGGGGCATATTTTTATTGGTTTGTTTGTGATTTTGAATAATAAGTCGTTGGATAAGCGTATCTGTCGGTTGCGGACGAACCTGTTGCAGTGGGAGTTTGGCGTGTTGCCATCCAAGGTGCTCAAAGAAGATAAGGCTGAATACATACAGGCTCTGATAGACACTCGCGAGAGAGAAGACATCTCTGTTTTTATCGATTGCATGACTAAGTTGCATTGCCTGCATCTACAAACGGATATTGGCCAATTCATCCAATCAACGGCTGAGGAAATGGTCGATAAATCAACTTTAAGACAGGATTTGGTCGATAAAACCTTCATTGGTAGAGAAACTGGTCGATATTTTGGAATTTGTGAATGATAAAGAATGGATTACGACAGAAGAAATCGTTAAAAACTTCGGCTTCAATCCAACTACAGCCAAACGCTATCTTCGTCAACTCACAGAGTTTGGCTATTTGGAGGTGCTTGGTGGCAACAAAAACAGGATGTACAAAAAAAGAGTTAGGTGTTCTCTCTAGGGCAAATAAACACCTGATAGCTTGAATTGCTTCAGGAACAACTAAGAATGAATGGCGCAGAGGTAAGAGAAATTCTTCGGACCGCAGGGATTGCATATCCCTATTGGCTGGCGCCAGCCATCCTACAAAACCTTAAAAGGCTTCAAAGAATGTAAAGCGAGCTTTATTCTTTGAGGCCTTTTAAACTTTTGTGATCCCGCAGGGATTGACAATGTCTTTCCCAGCCCTGCCACGGGCAGTTCTGACATGCAAAAAAAAAGTTCCATCTGAAATATAATTTCATTGGAACCCTTTTTTGTTTGTATGTGATCCCGCAGGGATTCAAACCCAAGACCTTCAGAACCGGAAAAAAACGTTGAAATCTCCCAAAACGCCTTTATTTATCGGCCTTTCAAGGATTTGCCCTTTTCATTTTGCGGCTATTTTGCGGCTATCATAGACGGGAACTTGGTTCATTTGCTTATTTCTCTTTAAATTGTTACTTGTCTTCAATGACTTCAAAAGCTTTGGGGAGATTGCTGTATGATTCTCCCTCCGTTCCAAATGCCTGGGCACGTTGGATGGCTGTTTCAAGGCGGTGGCCTGCCAATAGGTCTGCCACCCATTTTTCTTTCGAGAGGAACTTCTCTTGTTTGGAGAAGTCGGGGATATACTTGTGCAGCACGTCAATCACATCGTTGGCTGTTGCAAAATACCTGTTGGTGTTCAGATAGTGCAGCAGGAACCAGAACTCGATGGATGGCATACTGTCTCAGATGATAACGTCTTTACGGTCTTTATACTTCTGGCATAGCGCCTCGAACTTAGCAAGCTCCGTAGGATTGTTGCGTGTGATGTCAGTATCGAAGACGCATACGGCAATACCTCGGTCTGCCAGAACTCTATCTACTTGCTTCTGAATCTCATCTAATGACTGTTCGGTGAAGTTGCGAGGCTTGCAGGTATAGCGGTAGCCTTTGAGCCTACGAAGATTGGTGAAGTAGAAGCGTTCTGTCGCTCCCTCGCCTATAATCGTAATCTCAGGCTGTCTGAGTGATCTTTGTTGGGTCTTTCTTGCCATTTACAGTCCTCCTTACATGATGATGTTAGGCAATGCTCCAAACTGCCCGTTCATGTAGGCACGATGGATGGATGACAACTTGTTAAGCCCTCGGAACTCCACCAGTGAGAACAGGTTGCTGTTGCCGTCCTTGCCCTTCTCTGTAAACCAGACGGAATCCTTACCGAAGATGTCATCAATATCTCGCAGGATGGGGTCGTAGTGGGTGGTGACAATCAGTTGCGATTGGTTGTCCTTCCTGTTGACGAAGCGAGTGAGCATATACTCCATCAGGTTCGGATGGATAGAAGCCTCCAACTCATCGACGCACAACAGCCCTTGGCATTTCAGTTGCGAGTAGATGATAGACTCCAGTTCCACCATACGAGTTGTACCGGCACTTTGGCTGTTTTCTGGCAAAACATAGTCCTCTTCGCCTCGCTCCGTCTCCACCTTGTGCCCGAAGAGCGCAGCCATCTTCTTGATCTTGATGTCGGAGATGTTGAAGTCTGCCTCCTTCACAAAGTGCATGAGATATTCCTTGAACGTAGAATCCTCCGACAGCATGTTCTTGGTCGTGTCAGAGATAGCAGTGTCTGAACCATTGATGAGTGGCATCATGCGACTGTCAATCCAACGGCGCATATCGTCGAGGTAGCTCACAGCCACATTCACTTTCTTCAGCACTGCCAGGATAGACATGTTACGCAGACAGTTGACAGAGAGCGCATCAATCTCAGCCTGTGAGAGCTTGACTGCAGCAGGGTTGAAAGTCAGCTTTGATATGCCGTTGACATCCTCACGGGTAAAAACCTTGGTGGGGCGGTTGCTGAGATAGACATACAACACCTCGCTACACACCTTCTCAGGGTTGACCACCAACTGGTACCAATAGCGTATGCCGTTGACGTAGAGTTTTACGTCAAACTCCGTGTCGTACTTCAATGCGTCAGGTTGCATCAAGAACGGCTGCACATCCGTACCCTCATCGTTCTTCATCGGAATCTTATTCCAGAAGACTCGTAGGAAGTCGATGGCTTCAAGCAGGTTCGACTTGCCACTGGCGTTGGCACCCAACACCACAGCGAAGCGTAGCAGCTGAACA
Source organism: uncultured Prevotellaceae bacterium (assembly GCA_900315565.1). GTDB lineage: Bacteria > Bacteroidota > Bacteroidia > Bacteroidales > Bacteroidaceae > Prevotella. The sequence goes on from OMZS01000003.1 coordinate 36,399, forward strand.
CCATCGGGCATGGTCACGACACTATTGTATTTGTCATTCCCTGATGTCTCGAAACTCAGTACCACCTCGTCACGAAACGACTTGAAGTTTTTTATCTTTATTTCTTGTAGCATATCTAAATCCGAAATTACGTCGCAAAGATACGAATAATTTGCGTTCGTTGACATCAAATCCGCCATAAAATCAAATTTTATTTTCAAAATTAGCATGATTTAACCAAATTTCGCGATTAAAATCCTAAATCCGTCAGTTTTATAGTGCCACAATTCCCAACATCGTTATCTCGTTTGAGTTCTAAGGGTGGTGAGCTTGCTCTTTTTCCACACCCCATTTCCCTCCCAAAATTGGACTTTTGGGGAATTAGGCTTCCCCTTAAGAAAAATTCCACACTTCAGGCAAGCCTCATATAGCTCGTTTTTGGACTGCTTGATTTTTCCATATTTTGGGGTTCCAACACTCATTGTCAACATGTTACATCTTTTTTTTGCGGTAAACAATAGGTTTTTGGCCTAAAAATGAGTAGTTTTTAACTTTTGTTAGGAGTTTGTCCCAAAACAAAAATCTCCGTAAGTTGTTGACTTGCAGAGATTTTCATCGTGATCCCGCAGGGATTCAAACCCTGGACCTTCAGAACCGGAATCTGACGCTCTATTCAGCTAAGCTACGGGACCTGTTTTGGAACGTGAAACCGCTTAGTGGCGATTGCGGATGCAAAGGTAAGAAAAAGAATTGATAAATTGTAAGTAAAATGCGATAAAATTTTCAAAAAGTGTGTGTAAAAGATGTTTTTGTGTGTGAATTGTGTAAGTGAAAATCGAAATTTAGTGTCAAAATGCGAAATTATTTTGGTTTTTGCTTGCACATTTGTATTTTATTTGTACCTTTGCAGCAATTTTAGATAATTTGTCCGCATTTTCTTAGTCGACGATGACTTTAGGAGCAGTGCGGACACGAGTTTTAGCAATAATATTAAGGTAATGAGTAAATTAATCAAGCCCATCGACTACCAGCCCCTGCTCGGTTTGAAACAGACGGAGCAGGGTATTAAGCAGATTAAGGATTTTTTCCAGGCAAATTTGTCAACAGAACTGCGTTTGCGCCGCGTTACCGCACCGCTGTTCGTGCTGAAGGGATTGGGTATTAACGATGATTTGAATGGAGTGGAGCGTCCTGTTTCGTTTCCCATCAAGGATTTGGGCGACGCTCGTGCAGAGGTGGTACATTCGTTGGCAAAGTGGAAGCGTCTGACGCTGGCCGAGTATGACGTAGAGCCGGGCTATGGCGTTTATGCCGATATGAATGCTATTCGTGCCGACGAAGAACTTGACAATTTGCACTCGTTGTATGTGGACCAGTGGGACTGGGAGGCGGTGATCACGCCCGAAGAGCGAAACCTGGATTTTCTTAAGCGGGTGGTGCGCCGCATTTATGCTGCCATTCTGCGCACAGAGTATCTTACATGCGAAACTTACAGCCAACTGAAACCATTCTTGCCGCGCGAGATACATTTTATTCATAGCGAGGACTTGTTGGCACTTTATCCCGACAAGCCTGTGAAAGAGCGCGAAGACCTGATTGCCAAGAAATACGGTGCGGTGTTTATCATCGGCATTGGAGGCAAGCTGGCCAACGGTGAGCCCCACGACGGACGCGCGCCCGACTACGACGACTGGACTACGGAGACCGTAGAAGGCAAGCGCGGGCTGAATGGCGACATTCTCATCTGGTATCCTGTGCTGGGCCGCTCTGTGGAACTCTCGTCAATGGGTATCCGTGTAGATAAGGAGGCGCTGCTCCGCCAGCTGAAACTTTCGGGCAAGGAAGAGCGTCTGCAACTGTATTTCCACCAGAAACTGGTGAACGGCGAGTTGCCGCTGAGCATAGGCGGTGGTATTGGGCAGAGCCGTTTGTGCATGGTGCTTTTGCACAAGGCACACGTGGGCGAGATTCAGGCCAGCATCTGGTCGGAAGAAATGATTCGCGAGTGTGCCAGCCTTGGAATGACTCTTATTTGAACCTCTTTAGCTGAAATACAACGAAAGCCGCCACAAGTAGGTTAATCCTGCTAGTGGCGGCAATTTTTATAATTATTTGGCTTTTGTAGTTCAAGGAGTTCAAGGAGTTGCACGGAGTTCAAGACAATAGCTTTATTCTTGTTTTCTACTTCAGAAAAATGTCCCTGAGCTAAGACTGATGTCTTGCAACTTCTTGCAACTCCTTGAACTCCTTGTTTACTTTACCTGCAAAAGTTGAGTTTATTATTCTCTCTATGCCAGCTCCATATTGAGCAGCTGGCACATTTTATCAATGGCCTTGTTGTTCTGGCGCATTTCGTCGAAGAGCTCTTTGCGTGTGAGCACGGGTTTTATTTCGTCGCCGCGCGCCATTCGCAATTGAATGTTGATGTTGCCGTTGTGGAGCACCTTGGCCATGGTGGCGCGTATGCGTCCTTTAATACCGTTCATCTGCTCAAGCAGAATCTGGTTATCGACAACCACCTCAATCTCGGGGAAATTGCTGATAGTGGGCACCATGTTGCGCATGCGTTGCGCCATGCCAGCCATTTGTTGTGGCATGCGTTGGCACATGGCCGTCCACTGGCGCAGCAATTCTTCGCTGGTAAACTGGGTGTTCTCTTCTCTGTTGGCAATTTCGGGTTCCTGCGTTTCTTGGGCTTTGGGGCCTTTTCGGATAGAGCTGAAAGTCATGCCGATGGCACCCAGCTTGAGTGAAGGCTTCGGGGTGGGGGATTGAGTTTCAGGCGTATTGGTAGCTTGCCGCTGCTGCGTTGCCTGTGTTTGCCGCTGCATCGGTTTCTCAGCCGCAGCCACCTGCCGGGCCGTTTGAGGCTGAGATTGTGCTATGAGTTTTTGGAACAGGGATTTCAGTCGTTTAGGGCTGCGCCCCGCCGCAGGCGTTTCGTCCTCTTGCGTGATTTGCGCCACTCTGATGAGGGTGAGTTCCACCAGCAGACGCTTGTTGCTCGACTGTCGGTAGTTGATGTCGCATTCGTTCATGATCTTGAGCGCCTGATACAGAAATTTCGTTGGGCAGCGCTGGGCCTGTTCCTTGAACTTTTCAGCCTGTTGTTGGCTTACTTCGAGCAGGGGTATGGTTTGCGGGTCTTTGGCCATGAGCACATTGCGCACGTGGCTGGCCAGTCCGTTGATAAGGTGGCCTCCGTCGAATCCCTGTCCAATCACCTGGTTGAGCAGCACCATTGCCTCGCTCACCTTGTTCTGAAGACAGTAGTCGATGAGATTGAAATAGTTTTCAGAGTCGAGCACATTGAGATCCTCCACCACTTTGGCGTAGGTGATGTTGCCCTGGCAGAACGAGGCCGCCTGGTCGAAAATGCTCAGCGCGTCGCGCATGCCTCCGTCAGCTTTTTCGGCGATGACAGCCAGTGCCTCCTCCTCGTAGTTGATGCCCTCTTTTTGTGCCACCATTTTCAGGTGCTCAATGATGTTAGCAACCGTCATGCGCTCGAAATCGTAAATCTGGCAGCGCGAAATGATGGTGGGCAGAATCTTGTGCTTCTCGGTGGTGGCAAGAATAAAGATGACGTGTGCGGGCGGTTCCTCCAGTGTTTTGAGGAAAGCGTTGAAAGCCTGCGTCGAGAGCATGTGAACCTCGTCGATGATAAACACCTTGTATTTTCCCACCTGTGGCGGTATGCGTGTTTGCTCCATCAGCGACTTGATGTTCTCCACCGAGTTGTTTGATGCGGCGTCGAGCTCGAAGATGTTGTACGACCTCTGCTCGTTGAATGCCTGACAGCTTTCGCAGTGGTTGCATGCCTCGCCTTCGTCGGTAGGCGTGAGGCAGTTGATGGCTTTGGCGAAGATGCGTGCGCAAGTGGTTTTTCCCACGCCTCTCGGTCCGCAGAAGAGGTAGGCGTGCGCCAGCTTTCCGCTTTTCACGGCGTTCTTCAGAGTAGTGGTGAGAGCCGCCTGTCCCACTACCGAGTCGAACGTCATTGGCCGGTATTTCCGTGCAGAAACGATATATTCCATAGTGTTTGATTAAAATAATGTGCAAAAATAAGCATTTCTTTTTGTTTTTTGCTTGCTGAATGCATAAAATCTTTGCATAGAACAAAGAAAAAATCATTTCTTTGCACTCACTTATTCAGATTTTTGTATCTTTGCAGAGGATTTTTTAATTTTCTACTGTCATTATGGCCGAACGTTTTGGTTCTGTTTGGAGATTTCTGAGTCACAACAAGTATTGGATTGTGATTTTTCTGGGTGTTCTCATCGTGGGTTTCCTCGATGACAACAGCTTTTTGCAGCGTATGGAACAAGAGTTTCAGATTCGCGACCTGAAGAGCCAGATACAGGAGTACAACGACCGCTATGAGTCAGACTCGCGCCAGCTTCGCGAGCTGAACCGCAATCCCAAGGCCATAGAAAAAATTGCCCGTGAGCGTTATTTTATGAAAGCCGACGACGAGGACATCTTCGTGCTGAGCGACGACGCGCGGCCCACTGTTATTGCCAATGAAACAACTGAGTAAAAACCAAAGCATTCTTTTTTTCGTTGCCTCGGTGCTGATGGTGGTCGGTGCCGGCATGTATGTGTTCGGTGTGCAGAAAGTGGCTCCCTGGATATTTTCCATTGGCGCCTTCACGTTTGCCGCCCTGCAGATGCAGCAGCGTTACGACGGCAAAAACCCCGTCATTCGCCGTCTGCGCCGCATCATGCTCATGGCTGATGTCTGTTTCATGCTCTCGGCAGTCTTCATGGTAGAGAACGGCTACAATTTCCTGCTGCCCACATTCTGCAAGAGCGGCATCGACGGTTACAATGCGTACCTATTATATATTCACAACAATTGGGTGGTGCTTCTGCTTATTGCTGCCATTCTTGAGCTCTATTCAACCCACAGAATCTCCAACGAACTAGAGAAAGAGGCAAAAAAACCCTAAAAGTAAGCACTTTTGTTTTAAATAGCATAAATTTTTTTTCTAAGTTCAATAATACATTGTACTTTTGCCGCTACTTTAAGGACCCAATCCATACCTATGAATAAATTATACTACGCATTAATGGTTCTGGGCGTACTCACATCGTGCGCTAACACTTACAGCATACAAGGCACTTCAAACGTGTCAACACTCGACGGCCGCATGCTTTTCCTGAAAGTGATGAAGAGCAATGACCTGAAGAATGTGGATTCGTGCGAGGTGATTCACGGGCAGTTCCATTTTTCCGGCACCATCGACACTACCACCATGGCCACCATCTTTATGGACGACGAGAGCATCATGCCCATCGTGCTTGAGGATGGCGACATCGCTATCAAACTCGACAACACCCAGCGCGCCGTCAGCGGCACGCCGCTCAACGACAAGCTCTTCGAGTTTATCGACCTTTATACACAGCTTCAGAATCAGGTGAACGAGCTGGGCCATAAGCAGAGTCAGGCCATCATGGATGGCGAAGACGAGCAGCTGACCAACGAGCGACTCATGCGCGAGGCCAACGTCATTGCCCAGCGCGAGGACAGTCTTGTCACCTCGTTCATCACCGATAACTTCGACAATGTGCTGGGGCCGGGCGTGTTTATGATGATGACAGCCGTTTATCGCTATCCCGAGCTGACCCCCTGGATAGAGGACATTATGAGCAAGGCCACGGATAAGTTCAAGAGCGACCCCTACGTGAAAGACTATTATCTGAAGGCGCAGGAAAACCAAGCCATCCTGAATGGTATGGCCGAGCCCGCAGCAGCCACACCGCCCGCCGCACCTGTTGCCTCGCCGGGAGTCAGACTGCCGGTGGATTCGCTCAGGGGCAACTAATGGTGCTCCCCTGCACCCTCGGTTTGTCTGCCTCGTGGAGATTCCAGCCATGTGTATTCAAGTGAAAAGGCTGGAAGAATAGTAACCCCATTTCAAAGCGTTGCAATGAAAAGAACACTGATATCAAATGCTACCATTGTGAGCGAAGGCCGCCATACTGGCTCCATCGTCATTGAAGGCGACCGCATCGCAACCATTTGTCAGCATCATGAAACACCCTGTGGGCATTTCGACGAAACGGTCGATGCCACGGGGTGTTTTGTTTTGCCGGGCGTCATCGACGACCATGTGCATTTTCGCGAGCCGGGGCTGACTGCCAAGGCCGACATTGAGAGCGAAAGCCGCGCAGCAGCCTACGGCGGCGTAACCACTTGGTTCGATATGCCCAACACCGTGCCGCAAACCACAACGCTCGAAGCCCTCGACGACAAGTTTCGCCGTGCCGCGCGTTCGAGTCGCGTCAACTATAGCTTCTTTTTCGGTGCCACCAACGACAACAGCCATCTGCTGGCTCAGCTCGACACGACCCGTCTGCCGGGCGTAAAACTTTTCATGGGTTCCTCTACGGGAAATATGCTCGTTGACCGTCGCGAGGCCCTTGAGCAGATATTTGCCAGCTCACCGCTCCCCGTCATGGCCCATTGCGAGGACACCGCCATCATCAACCGTAACATGGCGCGTGTGAAAGCCGAGTTTGGTCCCGACCCCGTGATTGGTTTCCATCCCGTGATTCGCTCGGAGGAAGCCTGCCTCCGCTCTACGGAGCTGGCTGTCGAACTGGCTGCTAAGCATCATGCACGGCTGCATGTGGCCCATGTGTCAACAGCTCGCGAACTGGAACTGTTCGACGCTCCGTCGGCCGACTTGCGAGCCCCTTTGCCGCTCATCACTGCCGAAGCCACGGTGTCCCATCTCTTTTTCACCGACTGCGACTATGCCCGTCTGGGCACCCGCATCAAGTGCAACCCGGCCATCAAGCGGCCCGCCGACCGCGATGCCCTGCGCTGCGCCCTCACCAGCGGACCCATCAGTGTGGTGGCCACCGACCATGCACCCCATCTGCTCAGCGAGAAAGAGGGCGGCTGTGCCCGTGCAGTATCGGGTATGCCCATGGTGCAGTTCTCGTTGGTCACCATGCTCGAAATGGCCGACCAGGGAGTGCTCACGCTCGAGCGGGTAGTGGAGCTGATGTGTCACAATCCGGCGCGGTTGTTTGCGGTGCGCGAGCGCGGATTCATTCGCCCTGGCTATAAGGCCGACGTGGTGGTGGTGCGACCAGGTGCCTGCTGGACGGTGGACTCCGGCAGCGTCAAGAGCAAGTGCGCGTGGAGTCCCATGGAGGGCCACACCTACAATTGGAAGGTAGAGCACACGTTTTGCAACGGTCAGCACCTGCTTAACCGTGGCGTGATAGACGACGAGGTGCGCGGAGAGCCTGTTGCCTTTGACCACTAAAAATACACAGAAAATAACCCTAAACTCCCAACTCCTATCTCCCAACTCCTATCTCCTAACTCCTAACTCCTAACTCAAAAAGAATGATAGCACGAATCATCATACCCCTGTTGTTGCTGCTGTTGTTGCCGCAGCTTTACATCGACCTGCACTACAATCGCCACAAGAAGCATCTGCGTCGCTGGCGGAGGTTTTGGGGCTGGGCGCCAATGTTGGTGCTCGCCGTGTGGGCTGTTTTTCTGGCCCTGAGCCCAAACTTTGCTCCGAGCAACTTGTCGCTGCTCTTTTGGTTCCTGTTTTTTCTGGGACTTATTGTTGTGCCCAAGGCACTGTTCGCCCTTTGTTCGTTTTTGGGCTGGCGATGGTGCAAGCGTCGGCACAAACGCATCAACTGGGGCAATCTGGTGGGCTTCCTGCTGGCTGTTTTTGCCATTTTTGTAGTGGTTTATGGCTCCACCGTAGGTCCCCGCAAGCTGGAGGTGCGCCATCTTGACATTACGTCGGCCGACCTGCCGGCCGCCTTCGACGGCTACCGGCTGGTGCATTTCACCGACATCCATGTGGGGTCGTACACCGGCTCTGACCAGCAGATTTTGCAGAACATGGTGGACAGCATCAATGCCCAGCGAGCCGATGCCATCATGTTCACCGGCGATATTCAGGACTTGGAGCCTCAAGAACTTTATCCCGTCATGCAGATGCTCAGCAGCGTGCAGGCTCCCGACGGTGTGTTCTCGGTGCTGGGCAACCACGACTACGCTTACTATATTCCTGATGCCGACGAAGCTGTGAAAGTGGCCAACGAGCGCGAAACCATCAGCCGCCAGCGGCAGATGGGGTGGAACGTGCTGCTGAATGAGCACCAGGCCATTCGTCGTGCGAAAGACTCCATTGTGGTGGCCGGCATGGAAAATCTGAGTGGCGCACCCTATCCCCACAAAGGCGATGCGCGGGCAGCCATGCAGGGTGTGAAGCCCGGCGCGTTTACCATTATGCTCGAGCACGACCCCTCGGCATGGGAAAACGACATACTGCCCAACTCCACGGCGCAGCTCACACTTTCGGGCCACACCCACGGCGGTCAGTTCTCGCTGTTCGGATGGTCGCCTGTGTCGCTTTTCCACCGTCATGGCAGCGGGCTTTATAGCCAGGAGGGACGCTCGCTGTACGTCAGCAAGGGTGTGGGCGGGCTCATTCCCTTCCGCTTTGGCGTAACCCCCGAAATTGTGGTTATCACGCTGCACAAAGCGCAATAAACATTGATAGAAACGAAATCTGGTGAATAAATAAACAGCGGCACCATGAGGATTCACGATGCCGCTGTTGCGTATATGTGCGTGTGCTGACGTCTTGTTATTTACCCGCTGCGTGAGCGTTGCCTTCAGCTCCGCGCTTGGGCTTTTGAGCCTTGATGGTGTCGGAAACACTGGCGCGGGTCTCATCGAAGTCGCCCGTAGCTTCTTTGCTCCAATACCAGTCGTAGTCAGACCACCAGCCCCAATCGTACGAGCTGCGCCAGTTGTTTGGCGTATAAGTCTTCATCAGGTGGAAGTGAGAGCTTGTGCCGTCCTCATAGTCGATGTATCCGTCGAAGTAGCCGCTATTGAGGTTGTAATCGCTGATTTCAGCATAGACATCTTCCTCCAGATAGTGGATTCTGATAATGCCGTTGCGCACTTCCCATCTGATGTTGTTGGCGATGTAGTTGTAGTTGTATCTCCATCCCGACTGGTTGAAGTAGTCGGCCTGATAGCCGCTTCCGCTGGCGTAGCGATAGGGGTCGCGGTCGAAGTAGATGACCGAGCGCACCGAGCGGTATCCGCCAAACACAACGCCCATGTCGCCTTCCCAAGCTCCCTCGAGGGTGTAGGCTTCATATTCGTCCTCAGTGGTGCAGCCAGTGAACAGGGTGGCCGTGAGTGCCATCATAAGCACCAGTGCCATGAGTGAAGTCAGTTTTTTCATTTTTGGGTTCTCCTATACTTTAAGTGAATAATTCGTGATAGTTTTTTGTGGTTTCTGCTGCAAAGATACAACAATATTCGTGCTCCACAAATAAAAAATCCCTAATTTGCAGTATGGATTTCCCTATTCGTCGAAAGAAATATCCTTTTGGGTGGTTAAAATAAAAAAAAATCTTTGATTTGTCATTTTTTTACATTATCTTTGCATAAACGAATCAACCAGCAAAAAATGCTGACCTCAAAATACTAATCAACAACAAAAACCCAAACAATGAAAACAGTTTATGATTTCTCTGTCAAGGACAGAAAAGGAAAAGATGTGTCGCTCAAAGAGTACGCCAACGAAGTGCTGCTCATTGTCAACACGGCAACCAAGTGCGGTTTCACCCCTCAGTACGAGGAACTGGAGAAACTTTACGAGAAATACCATGCTGACGGCTTCGAGATTCTCGATTTTCCCTGCAATCAGTTCGGACAGCAGGCTCCGGGCACCGACGAGTCGATACATAGTTTCTGCAAGCTGAACTATGGCACTGAGTTCCCCCGGTTCAAGAAGGTGAAGGTGAACGGCCCCGATGCCGACCCGCTCTTCAAGTTTCTGCAGGAGCAGAAAGGTTTTGCCGGATGGGATATGAACCACCCCATTGCTCACATTCTCGACGACATGCTCCACAAGGCCGACCCTAACTATCAGCAGAAGCCCGACATCAAATGGAACTTCACCAAGTTTCTTGTGAACAAAAAGGGAATGGTGGTGGCCCGCTTCGAGCCGACAGAGAGTACTGAGAACATTGCCAGCCAGATTGAGGCTCTGCTTCACTCTTAAGAAAAGAACTTGAATCAAGAGCGGAATGGAACACGTAAAATGTTTAATCATTGGCAGCGGCCCGGCCGGATATACGGCCGCCATCTATGCCGCGCGTGCCAATCTTCAACCCGTGGAGTATGCCGGGTTACAGCCAGGCGGTCAGCTCACTCAGACGACGACCGTAGAAAACTTTCCCGGTTACCCGACAGGTGTTGACGGCAACCAGATGATGATGGACATCCGTCAGCAAGCTGAGAATTTGGGTGCTGATATTCGCGACGGTATCATTGTGAAAGCCGATCTCAGCCAAGCACCCTATGTGCTCACCACCGACGACGGCCACCAGCTTTCTGCCGACACCGTCATCATTGCCACGGGCGCATCGGCCCGCTATCTGGGACTGCCCGACGAGGAGAAATACCGCGGACAGGGTGTTTCGGCCTGTGCCACCTGCGACGGATTCTTCTACCGTAAGAAGACCGTGGCTGTGGTGGGCGGCGGCGACACTGCCTGCGAGGATGCCCTCTATCTCGCAGGGCTTTGCAAAAAGGTGTATCTTGTTGTGCGCAAACCCTACCTGCGCGCCTCAAAGGTGATGCAGCAGCGGGTGATGGATGCTGAGAACATTGAAATTCTGTTTGAGCACAACACGGTGGGACTCTACGGCGAAAACGGTGTAGAAGGCGCCCATCTGGTGAAGCGCCGCGGCGAGGCCGACGAAGAGCAGGTGGATATTGCCATCGACGGTTTCTTCCTGGCCATAGGCCACAATCCCAACAGCGAGATTTTCAAGCCATGGCTCGACACCGACGCCACGGGCTACATACTGACCATCGACGGCACCCCGCGAACCAAGATTCCCGGTGTGTTTGCCGCCGGCGACGTGGCCGACCCCGTCTATCGGCAGGCCATTACCGCCGCTGCCAGCGGCTGCAAGGCCGCACTCGAGGCTGAGCGCTATCTGCAGACGCGCTGAGGCTCAGTTTTTCGGGGCTGCTGACCGTTGGCCAACGAGCCAAAGGCCAAGAAAAGTGAACAGGCCGTTGAGCATCAGTAGCTCGTAGCCGAAACGGTAGCCCCAAAGGGCGGTGGCCGTTTGGTCGAGCAAGTAACAAACAACAGGCGAAACGACTGCTATGTAAGGCACATAGCGGTCGTTTGTTTTTTTGTGCGTCAGCAGACTGAAGGCAAACAGCCCCAGCAGCGGCCCGTAAGTATAGGAGCAGAGAATATAGACTGCGTCGATGACACTCGTAGAGTTGAGAACCCTGAACAGCAGCACAAAGGCCACAAACGCCACGGCCATGCCCACATGCACGCGGCGGCGAAGCCGCTCGTCGTCCTTGCGCCCGCAGATATCCACGCAGAAGCTGGTGGTCAGCGCCGTCAGGGCCGAGTCGGCGCTGCTGAAGGCTGCCGCCACGATGCCCAACGCGAACAACACCTGCACGGCCATGCCCAATTGCCCCGTGGCAGCATACATGGGCAGCAACTCGTCGCCATTGGCGGGCAAGACCACTCCCTGACGCCCGGCCAGCACCACCAGCAGCACGCCCAGCGCCATGAACAGCAGGTTGACCGGCACAAAGGCAAAGCCATAGGTACACATGTCTTTCTGCGCGTCGCGCAACGAGCGGCAAGTGAGGTTTTTCTGCATCATGTCCTGGTCGAGTCCCGTCATGACAATCACAATGAAGATGCCGCTCAAGAACTGTTTCCAGAAGTTCTGCCGCGACACCCAGTCGTTCCACACCCACATGCGGCTGTGCTCGTTCTGGGCAATGGCGTTCACGGCGTCGCCCACGCTCATGCCCAAGGCTCCGGTCACCTTATAAATAATAAGGAGCAGTGCCAGCAGCATGCAGGCCGTTTGCAGCGTGTCGGTCCACACCAGCGTCTTGATGCCCCCGCGGCGTGTGTAGAGCCAGATGAGCATCACCATGCCCACAACAATGAGGAAAAAAGTCAGGTGTCCGGCCAGCGGACTCTGGGGCTGTGCTGCGTGGCCTATCCCCCAACTCCCATCACCCATCACCTGGAAAATAATCATGCAGACCAGGTAAAAACGCACGGCGGCTCCCGTCATTTTCGACAAAAGGAAAAACGAGGCTCCCGTCTTATACGATCGGGTGCCCAGCCGCCCTTGCAAGTAACTGTAAATCGTCGTCAGGTTGTAGCGGTAATATACTGGCAGCAGCACGAAAGCCACGGCAAAATAGCCCAGAATGAATCCCAGGCACGTCTGCAAATAGGTCATATCGCTCTTCATCACCATTCCGGGCACGCTGACAAACGTGACGCCCGAAATAGACGCCCCTATCATGCCAAAGGCCACCATGTACCACGGCGACTGCCGGTTGCCACGGAAGAACGTTTCGTTGCTGCTCGCGCGCCATGCCGTCCAGCGGCTGAGCACCATGAGCAGGCAGAAATACAGAAGAATGGTTATCAGTATGGTCATCTTTGCGGTTGTTTCGGCCTTATGGGGTTATGCCTGTGCCGAAAACGCGGCAAAGGTAACGATTTTCGGCTTGAATTGTTCACAAAGAATGAAAATTTACGCTCCGCGCCTTTCAAAAACAGTGAAAAACCCAGAAAAACAAATAAAAACCGGGGTTTTACCAATCAAAACCTAATTTTCCTTGTTCGTTTTTGTTTTTATTTGTTTTTCTGGGTTTTTCACTGTTTTTGCAAGGCGCGGAGCGTAGAAGAAACTTTTGAATAACTCGGGCACGAAAAACTCATCATATCTCCCGACGTTATTTATTTAAACTGCGATAATAGAAAAATAACTCTCGAGGATACGTTCAGATTTTCTAGAGAATTTCATCGTATCTCCCGACGTTATTTTTCTAATTCGCGATAATAGAAAAATAACTCTCGACGATACGTTCAGATTTTCTAGAGAATTTCAGCGTATCTCCCGACGTTATTTTTCTAAACTGCGGAAATAGGAAAATAACTCTCGACGATACGTTCATATTCTCTTGCCTGTATTATTCATGCTTCCGACGCGCCAGCCGCTCCCCGCCCCTGTAGGGGAGGGGTGGCCGTAGGCCGGGGTGGGGTCAGTATTATTTTTTGCAAAATTGTAATATTACAGACCCCACCCCTGGCCCTTCCCCTTGAGGGGCGGGGAGTGGCTGGCGCATCGGAAGCATGAAGAGCGCTTTACTCCACCTCCAGCTCGCGTATTTCGCCGTTGGCCATTCGTGCGATTTCGGGCATGGTCTTGCCGTAGTGGACAGCCTGTATGGCTTTGTTGATGATGCCGTGGCCGACGGCAACCACCGTCTGGCCGGGAAAGGTGCTTGCAATATAATCAAGGAATTTGCGCGCGCGAGTCTTCAGTGCGTCGAGACTTTCCACGTTGGGCGGAAAGTCGAGACCGCGCAGGTCGGGAATGTAGCGCCCTGTGAAGTCGCCCCAGTCGCGCTCGCGCAGCAGTGGCGTGGTGACAACCGTGGCGGCATGCGGGCGCGCAATGATAGTGCAGGTGTCGATGGAGCGTTGCAAGTCGCTCGCCACAAAGGCATCGACTGTTGTGTGCGCCAGCTCTTGTGCCAGCTTTTTGGCCTGAAGAATGCCGTTGGCGGTGAGCTCTCCCTGCGTTTGTCCTTGCATGATTTGGTTCACGTTGTCAACCGTTTCACCATGCCTAACGAGAAAAATTTTAGTCATGTTAACTTTTTTGCTTACAAAAGTAGCCAAAAAAATTGGATTTTTCAGATGTATTTCGTATTTTTGTCCTCAAATTATAATCTATACGTAAAAACATATCTATTTCCAGATGAAAAGACATTTCCTTTTGGCGGTCTTGTTCCTGTTTTTCGGAATCACCGCCTCAGCACAAAAGAAATTTTCGGTTTATGGTGTAGGTTTCTACAACCAGGAGAATCTTTTCGACACCTGTCACGACGTGGGAAAGAACGACTACGAGTATCTGCCTACTGGCGCTAACGGATGGAACGGACTGAAATACACCAATAAACTGCGCAACATGGCCCGTGTGCTCTCGGAGATGGGCAGCGACATGGGCAATAACCTGCATTGTGCCATCATTGGCTTGGCCGAGGTGGAGAACGCCAACGCTCTGACCGACCTCGTGGCACAGGAACCTCTGAAGAAAATCGGTTACGAATTTGCACACATCGAGGGTCCCGACCGCCGTGGTGTTGATTGCGCCATGCTCTACGACCCCGCCCAGTTCAAGCTCGACACGCTGATGCTGCATCCCTATGTGCAGGAGCTGGAAGCCGACAGCGGCTATCGCACCCGTGGATTCCTCGAGGTGAAGGGTAGCATTGCCGGCGAGCCGGTAACGGCCATTGTCTGCCACTGGCCCAGTAGGTTCAGCGGCTCGTTCTATCGCGAGTCGGCAGGCCGGCAGGTGCGCGTCATCAAAGACTCCATCCTGCGCGCCGAGCCCGAACGCAAAATATTCGTCATGGGCGACATGAACGACGACCCCATGAACCGCAGTATGAGCGAGGAACTGGGAGCCAAGCCCGACCTGAAGAAAGTGAAGGACGGGGAGATGTTCAACCCCTGGTGGAACATTCTGAAAAGCGGAACGGGAACGCTGAAGTACAACGGCTCGTGGAACCTCTTCGACCAGATAGTGATGACGCCCAACCTTCTCGACCGCGAGGGCAAGCGCAACTACGAGAAACTCACCTACCTGAAATGCCAGATTTTCAATCGCGAATATCTGTTCCAGACCGAGGGACAGTACAAGGGCAACCCCAAGCGTACCACTGCCGGCGGGGTGTGGCTCAACGGCTTTAGCGACCACTTGCCCGTGGTGGTGTATCTGGTGAAAGAGCAGAAGTGAGCAATCAGTCATTGACAATTAGCAGTTGACAACTGATAATACGACGTTGGACGAGTTGAACATAGAACGCCACCCGCTGGAGCCTTTTCTGCCCAAGGACACACGGCTGCTCATGCTGGGCAGTTTCCCGCCTGCCAGAAGGCGATGGTGCATGGATTTCTTCTATCCTAACTTCATCAACGACATGTGGCGCATCTTCGGACTGCTGCTCGAGGGCGACAAAAACCACTTTGTTGACATCGAGGCCAAAACATTCCGCAAGGCCGACATCGAGGCCATGCTCACAAAGAAGCGCATTGGCATCTACGACACCGCCACGGTGGTATGCCGCACACGAAACACAGCTTCGGACAAAGACCTGGAGGTGATTGAGCCGACCGACATCGACGCCCTGCTGAGGCGAATACCGCAGTGCCGCGCGTTGGTGACAACAGGCCAAAAAGCTACCGACATCGTTTGCCAGCACTTCGGCATCAGTCAGCCCAAGGTGGGCGGCCACACCGACTTCAGCACCGATGGACGCGTGATGAGGCTCTACCGAATGCCGAGCTCGTCGAGAGCCTACCCCATGAAATTGGAGCAAAAGGCAGAGTTCTACCGTCAGCTGCTCGCAGCACTAGACTGATTTCTATATTCCCAAAGCCTAATCAAAACACATGAAACACGATATGACCATCATCGGAATTGCCGGCGGAACAGGTTCAGGAAAAACCACCGTCGTGAGAAAAATCGTTCAAGCACTGCCACCCCACTATGTGGCGGTGGTACCCCTAGATTCTTATTATAACGACACGTCGCACATGACCGAGGAGGAGCGGCATGCCATTAACTTCGACCACCCCGACGCGTTCGACTGGAAACTGCTCAACAAGCAAATCAATCAGCTGCGCAACGGCGAGGCCATCGACCAGCCCACCTACTCGTACATCCTCTGCAACCGTCTGCCCGAGACGGTGCGCGTGGAGCCCAAACCCGTCATCATCATCGAGGGCATCATGACGCTCATCAACAAGAAGCTGCGCGATATGATGGACCTGAAGATTTTTGTAGATACCGACTCCGACGAGCGTCTCATACGCAACATTCAGCGCGATGTGGTGGAGCGCGGGCGAACGGTGGATATGGTCATCAGCCGATACCTCGACGTGCTCAAGCCCATGCACGAGCAGTTTATTGAGCCAACTAAGAAATATGCCGACCTCATTATTCCGCAGGGAGGCGAGAATCTGAAAGGCATCGGCATTCTTTGCCGCTACATTGAAGGGCTTGTGCCCGTGGAGGACCAGAAATGAGAATGATGCAAGGCTCGCTCCTGCGCGCGCTGTGTACTATTATAATAGGTGTACTGCTCATCAAGTACCGCGAGCAGACAGTGACGTGGCTCACCATTTGTATCGGCGGCCTCTTCCTGTTGTCGGGCGTCATATCAATAGTAGCCTATTGGAGCGCCAAGCGCAATCCGAGCGAGGTGGAAATCTACGACGCTGAGGGGCGGCTCATCGTCAGCCGCACACCGCCATTCCCCATCGTGGGCATCGGAAGCGTGCTGTTGGGATTCATTCTTGCACTCATGCCCGACACCTTTGTCAAGTGGCTGCTCTACTTTCTGGCCGTGATGCTCATTCTGGGAGCCGTCAATCAGCTGGCAGCACTCACCAACGTGCGCCGCTTTGCCCCCGTGAGCACAGCCTATTGGGTGGCTCCGTCGGTCATACTGCTGGCAGGCATCATCATCTTGGTGAAACCCACATGGATAGCCAGCGCGCCGCTTGTCATCATCGGCATATTCATGATTCTCTACGGTCTGGCCGAGTTTTTCAGTGCGGTGAAGATTTACACCGTTCGCCGGCGACTGGAGCGGCAGCAGAAACGCAACCCGCAGCAAACACAGAACACCGACAGCGGACGGCTGAACCAACAACAGGCCATCGAGGAAGTAACCGAGGCCGAACCCATGGAAGACAATGCCTGAAGCCCAACCATGCTGAAATTGAAAGACAAAACACAATAAAACCTTTTACCTATGCAGAAAAAGCTGAAATTAGCAGTGATAGCCCTTTGTTACTCGTCGCTTGCGTTTGCACAAACCGACGAAAACACAGAGGCGCAAAAGGCCAACAACAATGAATCGGCTTTCACGTTTACTGAGGCGCAGCTGGGAGAAGACGACGACATGACGCAAAACGTCACCATTCTGAACTCTAACTCCAATGTTTACGCCAGTGAGGTGGGATACTTGTTCTCGCCTGTTCGTTTCAGATATCGTGCTTTCAACCAAAAGTACAATGATGTCTATATCAACGGAGCACCCATGAACGACATGGAGTCGGGGCAGTTCCGTTATTCTCTCGTAGGCGGACTGAATCAGCAGACGCGCAATGTGGACTTTGCCCTGCCCTTCGAAAGCAACACTTTTGCCATGTCGAACATGGGCGGAAGCAACAACTACAATTTCCGCGCCGGAAACATGGCTGCCGGACAGCGCATTACGCTCAGTGCCGCCAACCGCAACTACACCCTGCGCGGCATGTACACCTATGCCAGCGGATTCAACAGCAAGGGATGGGCCATTGCAGCCAACATCACCTACCGTTGGGCTGACAGAGGCTATGTGGAAGGAACATTCTACAATGCCCTGTCTTACTTCTTCGGTGTGCAGAAGAAATGGGTCAACGGACACTCCATTTCGCTCTCTACATGGGGCAACCCCACTGAGCGCTCCACTCAGGGTGCTTCTACCGACGAGGCCTACTGGCTGGCCAACGACTACTATTACAATCCCTACTGGGGCTACCAGAACGGCAAGAAGCGCAACTCGCGCGTCGTGAACGATTTTGCTCCTTCGGCCATCTTTACATGGGATTGGGACCTGAGCGACGACATGAAGCTCACTACTACGGCCTTCGGCAAGTACTCTATGTACAAGAGCACCAAGCTCAACTACAACAATGCCGAAAACCCGCAGCCCGACTACTGGAAGAATCTGCCTAGCAGCTACTATGATGTGTGGGACACCGACGACGCCTACAACCGCAGTGCCAACTCGTTTGCCGACTGGACCAACTCTTACAATTTCTGGCAGGCTTCGAAAGCCAACCGCCAAATCAACTGGGACAAACTCTATTGGGCCAACGAGCATGCCGCCATGGCGGGCAACGACGCGCTTTACTATGTGCATGCCAAGCACAACGACAACCTCACACTGACGCTTTCCTCTACGCTGGTGGCCAGGCTGAACAAAAAACAGCAGTGGAATCTGGGATTCAACCTGGGGGCCAACAAAGGCAAGCACTATCAGACCATGGAGGATATGCTGGGTGCCAAGTCGTTCCACAACATCAACTCTTACGCCCTGGGAACCTACTCGCAGGAGAACGACTTTGTGCAGTACGACCTTAATACCATGGGTCCCGACCGCATGGGTAAGCTCATCTACGAGGGCGACAAGTATGGTTACGACTACGACATCAACGTACACAAAGGCCTCCTTTGGACCAACTACGTGTTCACCACCAGCCGCATGCACCTGATGCTGGCCGGTAAATGGGGCGGCACAGAGATGTACCGTAAAGGTAACATGCGCAACGGTATGTTTGCCGAAAACTCTTACGGCAAGAGCGGCACAGCCCGGTTTATGGAAGGCGGCGGCAAGTTTGGCCTCACCTATACGCTGGGCAAGGGCAACACCGTGCTGCTCGGAGCGGGCTATGAGTGGCGCGCACCGCTGGCCACCACGGCATTTGTATCGCCCGAAATGAACAACGACTTCGTGAGCAACCTGAAAAACGAGCGGATCTTTAGCTCGGAGTTTGGCTACCAGTTCGAAACATCGTGGCTCCACGCCAACCTGAGTGCTTACTACAGCCTGATTGACCATGCCACCGAATGGCAGAATTTCTATTTCGACGATATCAACTCGTTCTCCTACGTGTCGATGACCGGCATTAAGAAAGAGTATTACGGTGTTGAGCTGGGCTTGAATTTCAAGGTTTCTTCGTCGTTCAACGTGAAGGCCATTGGTACCTGGGGTGAAGGACGCTATGCCAACAATGCCAACGTGAGATACATGAGCTCGACGAAGCGCACCTACACCGACGACATTGTGATGAACAAAGACATGCGCGAGGCTAGCACACCCCTTACCGCCGGAAGCATCATCCTCGACTATCACTCGGGCGGATGGTTTATCGACCTTAAGGGTAACTACTACGACCGCATCTACCTTTCTTATTCGCCCAGCTATCGCTATCAGGGCACACTCACCACAATGGGTAGTGTGGATAACGAAGGCAACTTCATTGTTCCTGAGCAGACCAAGGGCAAAGGCGGATTTATGCTCGACGGAAGCATCGGACGCAGCCTGCGACTGAAGCGCGGAAAGTCGGTAAGCATCAACTTTATGGTGACCAACATTCTGAACAACCAGAAGATAGTGACTGGCGGCTACGAACAGAGCCGAAGCGACTACACCGTGAAGACCGATGCCGAGGGCAACACCACGCTGAACAACACCCGCGTGTACAAATTCACGCAGAATCCTAAGAAATATTACATTTTCGGAATCAACGGAATGCTGAACATCGCTTACAAATTCTAAAAACCATACCGATATGAAAGACCTGAAATATTTGATTATTGCACTGGCCTGCACACTTTTCGCATCTTGTATGGGTGACGGATTTGCAGACCCTGACCTGAGCAACTCTCCTTACGGCAACAACGAGCTTACTGAGAGCAACGTGCTGACCATTGCTCAGCTGAAAACGAAATATGCTTCCTACATCAACAATAGCACGATGACCGAAGTCACCGAGGACGTCAAAGTCAAGGGTGTGGTGACGGGCAACGACGTAGGCGGTAACATCTATAACGAAATCTCAATTCAGGATGAGACCGGTGCACTGCTTGTTTGCATCAATCAGGGCGGACTTTACGGTTACCTGCCTGTGGGACAGGAAGTGCTCATTTCGCTCAACGGACTCATGATTGGCGGTTACGGACAGCAGCTGGAAATTGGTGGAGTCTATACCAACACAAAGACCGGCGCACAGTCGATTGGCCGAATGAGCCGTTATCTGTGGGAAACTCATTATAAGCTCATCGGCCGCCCAGACCCCTCGAAGGTGGTGCCTGAGGTGTTCGACGTGACGAAGATTTCTGATGCCAACTATCTGGCTGCCAACTGCGGAAAACTGATGACTATTAAGAATGTGGCGTTGAAAGATGCCAACGGAAAACGAGTCTATGCACCCGATGACGGCAGTGTGACGCTGACGGCCAACTGTGCCAATCGTGCCTTTAAGGGCATTAGTAGCAGCAACCTGGTGTTGCGCACCAGCACCTTCGCCGACTTTGCCAATCAGGTGATGCCACAGGAAGCACTCAACGTGACGGGTATCTTCACCCGCTACCGCAACACGTGGCAGATACTGCTGCGCACCATCGACGATGTGACTATTGCACCACAGGCCATTCTCAATGAGCCGTTCTCTGAGAGCGAAGGTGCCTTCACTATCATCGACGTGAAGAAACCCGACGAGCTGAACTACGTTTGGAAGTGGGCTTCGGCCAACTACGGTGTTAAAGCTTCTGCTTATCTTAACAGCATCTACTACGAGAGCGACAGCTGGCTCGTATCGCCCTCTTTCAACTTGAGCAATGCTAACAATGCAACGCTGCGATTCGACCATGTTCAGCGTTATGGTACAGGCGACGACCTGCACGTAATGATTTCTGCCAGCCACCCCGATGGCGGCACTACCATCGATGCCAGCCAGTGGGAAGAACTCACACTGTCGCAATGGCCCGACGGCAGCAGCTGGGACTTTATTACCAGCGAAGTGAGTTTGGCGAAGTATGCCGGCAAGGGCAATGTGCACATTGCTTTCCGCTATACCAGCTCTTCGAAAGCTGCTGCCACATGGGAAATCAAGAATCTTATCATCGAATAATCTGAAAACATAAAAAAGAAATAAGAATATGAAAAAAATCATTTATTCATTGTTTGTTCTGGCCCTGACGGCCATGACATTCGCCAGTTGTGAGGATGTTCCTGCTCCCTACGACCTGCCTTCTGAAGGTGGCGGCGGTGGCAGCGAAACCGAAAAAGTTGAGCCTAAGGGCAGCGGTACGTTGGAGGATCCGTTCAATGCAGCCGGAGCCAACGAGTATTGCAGCAAGTTGGAATCGGGCGCAGAAAGCGAACAGGACATTTACGTGAAGGGTATCGTGTCGTCTATCGACGAGAACTTCACTACTCAGTTTGGTAACGCCAAGTTCTACATTTCAGAGGATGGAAGCTCCACTCAGCAGTTCCTTGTTTATCGTTGTCTCTATTTGGGCAACAAGAAATATACCAGCGGCGACCTGCTCAAAGAGGGCGACGAGGTGATTGTTTGCGGTAAAGTGACCAACTACAACGGTACTTATGAGACCCAGCAGAACAAAGCCTTCCTCTACTCGCTCAACGGCAAGAGCGAAGGCGGTGGCGGTGGCGGTGCACCTGCAGGCGAAGCAAAGGGCTCGGGCACACAGGCCGATCCGTATAACCCGGTAGGCGCAGCTGCAGCCGTAAAGAATCTTACATGGACAAGCAACGACACCTACGACACGACGGGCGATGTCTATGTGAAAGGTAAGATCTCGCGTATTGCCGATAAGGGCACCTTCACCGATGGTGGCACCTATGGCAACGCATCCTTCTATATCTCAGAAGACGGAACAGAGAATGGAGAATTCTATTGCTTCCGCATCCTTTATCTCGGTAACAAGAAGTTCGAGTCTGGCCAGACCGACATCAAGGTGGGCGATGAAGTCATTATTTGCGGTCAGCTGATGAATTATCGCGGTAATACGCCTGAAACCGTGGCCGGTAAGGCATATCTCTATTCGCTCAACGGAAAGAGCGAAGGCGGCTCCGGCGGTGGCGGCGGTGGCGGTGATGCTGGTTCGCCTTCAGGCGACGGCACACTGGCTAAGCCGTACAATGTGGCAGCTGCGTGTGCGGCTGTGGCCAATCTTACCTGGACGAGCAACGACAACTACGAAACAACCGACGATGTTTATGTAAAAGGTAAAATCAGCAAGATTGCCGATAAAGGCACCTACGGCGAGAGCGGCACCTACGGCAATGCTTCGTTCTATATTAAGGACGACGGAGCCGATGCTGAGTTCTATTGCTACCGCCTCCTGTATTTGGGCAACAAGAAATATGAGTCAGGAACCGACATCAAGGTTGGCGACGAAGTCATCATTTATGGCAAGCTGATGAATTACCGTGGCAATACACCCGAAACTGTGGCCAACAAAACCTACCTCTACTCGCTCAACGGCAAGACCGAAGGTGGTTCTGGCGATGGCGGCGGTAGCGGCGACGGCGGTGGCGGCGGAAGCAGCACCGAGCCAGCCAGTGGCGACAACGGCAACTTTGAGGCATGGAGCGGCGACACACCCGACAACTGGAAGACTACCTCATCGGCCGGCAACGCCACACTTTCGAAGAGCACCGATGCTCACGGTGGCAGTTACTCTGTGAAGGTTGGCGGCACCTCGGCCTCTAACAAGCGCATCAGCTACAAAGAACTGCAGCTCAAGGCTGGCAACTATACTATGGAATTTTACGTAAAGGCTAGTACGAGCACAGGTGGCTCTGTACGTCCGGGCTACGTGCCGATAAAGAGCGACGGATCGGCTGGTTCCTATACGTATGGTGACTATGTGAACGACATTGGCGGTGAATGGGTTAAGGTAACTCACTCTTTCGAACTCCCTTCCGACGGTACCTATTGTGTTCTCATTATGAACTCAAAGAACCCAGGTGGCGACGTTCTGATTGACGACTTTACCCTAAAGACAGGCTCAACAACGGTCATCAAGTAAAAATTATCTGAAAATATTTGGCGGGCTGCGAAATTCTTTGTAATTTTGCAGCCCGTAACGTATTGTGACATCAAACATTATCATTAATAATAGCAATTTTAAGACAAAATGAAAAAAGGAATTCATCCCGAAAACTATCGCCCCGTCGTGTTCCGTGACATGTCCAACGGCGATATGTTCCTTACAAAATCTACGGCAAGAACAACTGAGACCGTGGAATTTGAAGGCGAAACTTACCCCGTGGTAAAAGTAGAAATCTCTAGCAGCTCGCACCCGTTCTACACTGGTAAGAGCAAGCTCGTTGACACCGCCGGACGCGTTGACAAGTTCATGAGCCGCTACGGCAAGGCTGCCAAGAAATAAGAATAAGAGAGAGATTGATTATATATTTCCGACGAAAAGAGAGTGCGTCCCAAGCGTAGTTGCATATACGCCGAGGTCGCACTTTTTTAGTCCGCTCTTAGCAATTCTTCCCAACAAACTAACACAAAACAAACCAACCCCCTTCAAGCCCATGAAATCCATCCGCCTTCTTATCCCCCTGTTTGCTGTGATGCTGCTGGCCGCATCGTGTGCTGGCGATGACGACGACAATAACAGCTCGCGCACCACCGTCAAAAATGCCAATGCCAACAATGCCCGCCAGAATGCCGACCTGGGCCGATTGGAGTTTCCCCACGTCAAGGGTGGCAGCAGCGTGGTGATTGTTCACAAATGTCTGCTCAATTCGCGCACCGGTGAAACTGGCGTGAACTTCAGCGTAGAATGGGATGCCATGAAGCGTGCCCAGCGGTGGAGCTGCTACCAGATGTACGAGTCGTTGCGCGAGGGTAACACTTCGCGCTACTATGCCAATTCGAAGAAAGGCGAGGAACAGTATCCTCACGACGACTTTCTGCTGCCCGACTACCAGCTGCCCAACGACCCTTACTGGGGTTCGGGCTACGACCACGGGCACATCTGCCCCTCGGCCGACCGTCTCAGTTCGTTTGAATGCAACTACCAGACGTTCTACCTCACCAACATGCAGCCTCAGGTCAACGCTTTCAACGCTAACGTGTGGGCCAACATGGAGGGAATGGTGCGCACATGGAACCGAAACTCATTCCGCGACACGCTCTACGTATGCAAGGGTGGCACCATCGACGACAAGAACAACATCTTGCGCTACATCGGCACTGGCGCCTCGCAGATTCCCGTGCCCAAATACTTCTTTATGGCCTTGCTTTGCAAAAACAGTCAGGGCTACAAAGCCATGGCTTTTTGGATAGAGCATAAGGCCGGTTACGACGATGGCAACGCCCTGAAGCAGTATGTCATCAGCATTGACGAACTGGAGGAGAAAACCGGCATCGACTTCTTCTGCAATCTTCCCGACGACATTGAGGACAGTGTTGAGCAAAACGTTTATCTCAATTCTTGGGGATTCA
The DNA here is from genome assembly GCA_900315565.1 of uncultured Prevotellaceae bacterium. GTDB lineage: Bacteria > Bacteroidota > Bacteroidia > Bacteroidales > Bacteroidaceae > Prevotella. The sequence goes on from OMZS01000003.1 coordinate 60,575, forward strand.
AGTAGAAAAGTTGCGTTTGTAGAATTATCTCACGGCAATAATTTCATAACTCACGACGTTACGAAATTATCTCACGGTAATAATTTCATAACTCACGACATTACGAAATTATCTCACGGCATTGCGCTAAAATTCTCTAGATAATTTTGTCGCAATGCCGTGAGTTATTTTTTTGCGGTTGCGAAAATAGGATCTTTTGTCGTGGAGTAGGCAGATTTTCTGAATAATTATACGCAAAGTAGAAAGGTTTCTATCTTTTCTTTTGTTATTTGCTTGTTTAGTTGCATAAATTTCTCATGCAAGGCAAAGAAAAAACAATTTCTATGCTCTCGCTCATCCGAAATTTTGTATCTTTGCAGTCGGAAATGAAAATATAGACCACTAGAATTATTAACAAAGACAATCAAAAAACGACATGAAACAGAAAAGATTTCTTCTGCAAGAGAACGAATTGCCAACACAATGGTACAACATTCAGGCCGACATGGTGAACAAACCAATGCCTCCCATTCATCCTGCTACGCACGAGCCGTTGGGATGGGAGGATCTGGCACACATCTTCCCCGCTGAGTGCTGCAAACAGGAGCTGGACACCGAGCACGCCTGGATTGACATTCCCGAAGAGGTGCTCGATAAGTACCGCTATTATCGTTCCACACCGCTGGTGCGTGCCTATGCCCTCGAAGAGGCTCTCGGCACTCCTGCACACATCTATTTCAAGAACGAAAGCGTGAACCCGCTGGGCTCACACAAGATAAACTCGGCCCTGCCACAGGCTTACTATGCCAAAATAGAGGGCACCACCAACGTGACCACCGAGACGGGTGCCGGACAGTGGGGCGCTGCCTTGAGCTACGCCGCCAAGATTTTCGGACTGGAAGCTGCTGTCTATCAGGTGAAAATCACCATGCAGCAGAAACCCTACCGCTCGCTGATGATGCGCACCTTCGGCGCCGCCGTGACCGGCTCGCCCTCGATGTCAACACGTGCTGGTAAGGACATTATTACCAAGGACCCGACACACCCTGGCTCGCTCGGAACAGCCATCAGCGAGGCCGTAGAGCTGGCCACCACTACACCCAACTGCAAATACACCCTCGGTTCGGTGCTCAACCATGTGGCCCTGCACCAGAGCATCATTGGTCTGGAGGCTGAGAAGCAGATGCAGATGGCAGGCGAATATCCCGACATGGTGATTGCCTGTTTTGGAGGCGGCAGCAACTTTGGTGGCATTGCCTTCCCCTTCATGCGTCACAATATCCTCGACGGCAAGCAGACCGACTTTATCGCAGCCGAGCCCAACAGCTGTCCTAAGCTGACACGCGGTGAGTTCCGCTATGACTTTGGCGACGAGGCCGGCTACACGCCCCTGCTGCCCATGTACACGCTGGGCCACAGTTTCAAACCGGCCAACATCCATGCCGGCGGACTCCGCTACCATGGTGCCGGCATGATTGTGAGCCAGCTCATCAAAGACGGCATGATGCGCGGCGTGGACATTCCACAGATGGAGAGTTTCGAGGCAGGCATCCTGTTCTCGCGCACCGAGGGCATTATTCCCGCGCCTGAGAGCTGCCATGCCATTGCTGCCACCATCCGCGAGGCCAACAAGTGCAAAGAGACGGGCGAGGAGAAGGTGATTCTCTTCAACCTTAGTGGCCACGGACTCATCGACATGCCTTCTTACGATGCTTATCTGAACGGCGACCTGCGCAACTACGATGTTCCCGACGCTGAGATTCAGAAATTCCTGAAGGATGTGCCTCAGGTGTAAAACAGTGTAAACAAAAAAAGGTTCTTCGCGGGGGGCGAGGAACCTTTTTATAATAACCAAGAATGGCAGGATTCTCACGAACCCTGCCATTTTAATTTAAAAACTAAGAACTTTACTTGCTAATTATTAACTGCATTATGAAAAATTCTTTTTTTCTTCGCCACCTTACAACTATCTGTATGCGTACGTTAATTCAAGGAAGGCGATTCATAGATGCAAAGTTTTTTTTATTGCAGTCATTAAGATGATGATTATTCTGTTGCAAAATTACAGATTTTTGGTAAAATCGTTGCGCTAAAATGTTTCTAACTGCATGCTGAAATGTTCACGCAGCTGTTCAAATGTTTCCAAATGGTGTACAAAATGTTAACAACGACTGTTTTTTCGTAAATTATTGGCATTTTTATTGAAAAACAGGGTTTGTTTGACGCTTTTTGGGCAGTTTTTTCATCCTTCGCAAATCAGGGCTGCTGGCTGATGGCTTTCAGTATTGCGACAGCCTGTTCAACACTGTCCACGTCCTTCACCACCAGCGAGCGTTTGCCTTTCACTTCGCGCAGATTGCAACGGCGTGCGTTGCTGCCCACAAAGGTGAGCAGACGGTCGAAGGCGCGGCTCTTGTAGTAGGCGCTCATGGGGTTTTGCACGAAGAAGAGGGTCATCTGGCCCTGCTTGAGCATGATTTTTTCGCAGCCCAGGCGTTTGCCCAGTCGGCGCAGCGGCACCACAAGCAGCAGTTCGTTGCCCTCGGGCGGGATGGGGCCAAACCGGTCAACCAGTCGCCGTTTGTATTCCTCCAGGTCTTGGTCGTTGCGGATGTGTTCCAGCTCGCGGTAGAGCAGCATGCGCTCGCTGCTGCTGGGCACGTAGAGGTCGGGGAAATACATTTCCAGGTCGCTCTCCAGCGAGCAGTCGTCAACATATTCCACCGCTGTGCCCTTGTTTGCCGGTTTATTGCCCTTGTCAGGCGATTGTTTCGTGTCGGCCTGACTGGCTTCCATTTCGGCGTAGAGGTCCTGAAACTCGTCGTTCTTCAGTTCGGTGACGGCCTGCGAGAGTATTTTCTGGTAAGTCTCGTAGCCCAGGTCTTCCATGAATCCGCTTTGTTCGGCACCCAGCAGATTGCCCGCACCGCGAATGTCGAGATCCTGCATCGACAGGTTGAATCCGCTGCCCAGCTCAGAGAAGGTTTCCAGTGCCTCCAGTCTCCGTCGCGCCTCCTGATTGAGGTGGGCCAGCGGCGGAGCCAGCAGATAACAGAAGGCTTTTTTGTTGCTTCGTCCCACTCGGCCTCGCATCTGATGCAGGTCGCTCAGTCCGAATCGGTGGGCATCGTTGATGATGATGGTGTTGGCGTTGGGAATGTCGATGCCGTTTTCAACGATGGTGGTAGAGAGCAACACGTCGTAGTCGTAGTTGATGAATCCCATGACGATTTTCTCCAGTTCCTCGGGCTTCATCTGTCCGTGACCCACAGCCACGCGGCAGTCGGGCACATGTTTACGTATCATCATCGCGAGTTCGGGCAGGTTGCTGATGCGGTCGTTGACGAAAAACACCTGTCCGTTGCGGCTCATTTCGAAGTTAATGGCATCGGCAATGACTTCCTTGTCGAAGGTGTGTACTTCGGTGCAGATGGGGTAGCGGTTGGGTGGCGGTGTCTGAATGATGCTCATGTCGCGTGCGCCCATGAGCGAAAATTGCAGGGTACGCGGTATGGGGGTTGCGCTCATGGTGAGCGTGTCGATGTTGGTTTTCAGTTTTCGCAGCTTTTCCTTGGTGGCCACGCCGAACTTCTGTTCCTCGTCGATGATGAGCAGTCCCAGGTCTTTCCATTTCACGGCCTTGCCGATGAGCTTGTGCGTACCTATTAATATATCTATCTTTCCGGTCTCCAGGTCGGAGAGTATTTCCTTGGTCTTTTTGGCGCTGCGTGCGCGAGAGAGATACTCCACTCTTACGGGCAGGTCTTTCAGTCGCGAGCTGAAGGTCTGGTAGTGCTGGTAGGCCAGCACCGTGGTGGGCACGAGCACGGCTGTCTGTTTCGAGTCGCTGGCGGCTTTGAAGGCGGCGCGCACGGCAACCTCGGTTTTGCCGAATCCCACGTCGCCGCAAACCAGACGGTCCATGGGCCGCTGGCTCTCCATGTCGGCCTTTACGTCGTTGGTGGCTTTCAGTTGGTCGGGCGTGTCTTCGTAGAGGAAGCTGGCTTCCAGCTCCTGCTGCATGAACGAGTCGGGACTGAAGGCAAAACCCCGTTCATGGCGGCGGGCGGCATAGAGTTTAATCAGGTCGCGGGCAATGTCCTTGATTCTTGTCTTGGTGCGCTCTTTCAGACGGTCCCATGCGCCGGTGCCCAAAGTGGAGAGCCGTGGTGGTGTCTCGCTGTCGCGACGCTTGTATTTTGATATTTTGTAAAGCGAGTGAATGCTTACATCCACGATGTCGCCGTGCTGATAGATGATTCTGATGACTTCCTGGTAACCCTGTTGACCGTCGGCCGCCGGATGTTTGGGGTTGGGCGGCAGGGGCACGCGCAGCAGGCCGGCAAACTTGCCGATGCCGAAATCCACGTGTACAATATAGTCGCCCGGCTCCATCTCCTGCAACTCCTTCATTGTGAGGGCCATCTTGCCGCTACGAGCGGCATCGCTGCGCAGGTTGTACTTGTGGAAACGGTCGAAAATCTGGTGGTCGGTAAACAGGCACATCTGCATCTGGTGGTCAATGAATCCGCCGTGCAGCGTTTTTTCCACCGGGGTGAACGGCAATTGGCGCTCCATGCCTTCGAAGATGTCGCGCAGACGCTCGTTTTGCTTTTGGCTGTCGGCCAGCACGTAGAGCTGGTAGCCGCGCAGCAGATAATCTTCGAAAGTCTGGGTGAGCAAGTCAAAGTTTTTGTGGAACAGCTGTTGTGCCGACATGTCGAAGCGCAGGGTGGCCTGTGGCTGCCCCGTGGCGTGGCTGCCTATTTCCATGCGCCTGAATTTGAGCACGTCGTCGGCAAAGAGCGAACCGCTGATCAGCATGTTCTCGCTCTGCATCTGTTGTCGCAGAGCGTGCTGCTCCATTTCCGTAAGCCCCTCCATGCGCTCGGTGACGGCCTGTTGGGAGAATCCCTCCTGATAGATGCGCTCAACAACGTCGCGCACGTAGAGCAAGTCTTTCATTACAATCAGGGTGTCGGCGGGCAGAAATGTCAGAAACGAGGTTTTCTCAGTGCCCGAAACGGTCAGCTCGGGAACAATCTCTACGTGGTCGCGCTTGTCGCGCGACAGCTGGGTCTGCACTTCGAAGGTGCGGATAGAGTCCACCTCGTCGCCGAAGAAATCAATTCGGAAAGGCCACTCGCTGCTGTAGCTGAAAACGTCGAGAATGCTTCCGCGCACGGCAAACTGGCCAGGCTCATACACGTAGTCGGTTTCGCTGAAGCCAAAGTCGCGAAGGGTGCGCTCCAGCTGGGTCAGGTTGTGGGTTTCGCCGTTGGCGATGCTGAGACAGCGCTCATCGAGTTTCTTCTTCGACACCACCAGCTCAGCCATGGCCTCGGGGTGGGTGACAATCAGTAGGCTCTGCGATGGCCGGGTGTTGTCTTGGGCGTGCTGGGCGCTGTGAGTGGCGAGCCGGCTGAGCACCTCGGTGCGCAGAATCTCGTTGGCCGAATCGCGTTGCCCGTATTTCACCTGCCGGCGGTAAGACGACGGATAGAACAGCACTTGTTCCTGACCCAGCAGTTGCGTCAGGTCGTGATAGAAATAGCCTGCCTCGTCGGCGTCTTGCAGTACAAAGAGAATGGGGTGGCTGGTCTGCTGGGCCACGGCGGCAAACATGACGGGCGCGCCAGAGGCCACGAGTCCTTGCAGGAAAACGGTTTTGAGCGTTTTGTCTTCCAGTATTTTCGCCAGTGCCGCAGCTTGCGACGAACGGGCATATAATTGCAATAAGTCTTGTATCTTCATGATAGCGGTGGCAAAGGTACTAATTTTTTGCTGAAGCAAAGTCAGAAAAACCAAAAATCAGCCTCTTTGTCAAAAAAACACCTCTGTTTTTAGCGTTGAAAAAGATTTTATTTGTACTTTTGCAGAAAAGAAAACCTGCAGCACATGAACCCTAGCGACAGCATTGTTATTATTCCCACTTACAACGAGAAGGAGAATATCGAGAAAATCATTCGTGCCGTGTTTGCGCTCGAAAAGCAGTTCCACATTCTGGTGATAGACGACGGCTCGCCCGACGGCACTGCCCAGATTGTGCGTGGGCTGATGGCCGACGAGATGGCTGACCGCTTGTTTTTGTTGGAGCGTTCGGGCAAATTGGGACTTGGAACTGCCTATATCGCGGGTTTCAAGTGGGCTTTGGAGCGCGACTACGAGTATGTTTTCGAGATGGACGCCGACTTTAGCCACGACCCTGCCGACTTGCCCCGGCTCTACAGTGCTTGTGCCGATGAAGGTTACGACGTGGCCATCGGCTCGCGTTACATCAGCGGCGTGAATGTGGTGAACTGGCCCATGGGGCGCGTGCTGATGAGCTATTTTGCCTCGAAATACGTGCGCATGGTAACGGGTCTGATAATCCACGATACCACCGCTGGTTTCAAGTGCTACCGCCGGCGGGTGCTCAGCACCATCGAACTGGACAAAATACGGTTCAAGGGCTACGCCTTCCAGATTGAAATGAAGTACACCGCCTACAAAATAGGTTTCCGCATCAAGGAGGTGCCCGTCATCTTTGTGAATCGTCGCGAAGGGGTGAGCAAAATGAGCGGAGGCATTTTTGGTGAGGCGTTTTTCGGCGTGATGCGTCTGCGCTGGGACGGCTGGACGCGCAAGTACCCTGAAATAGTGAAATCGTAATGGAAACAAGGGGGCGAAATCGAAAACTAGTGAAACAGTAAATACCGAAAACCGTGAAATATCTTTACCGACTCTATCAAATCTGCGTGGCATTTCCAGTCACCATTGTTGCGACCATCATTACCAGTCTTACCATAGCCATTGGAAGCACCTTGCATAAAGGCCATTTTTGGGGCTACCATCCTGGCAAATGGTGGGCTAGGGTCATTTTGTGGGCCTTTCTTATTCCTGTGAAGGTGACTGGACGCGAAAATCTGAAGCAGGGTCAGTCGTATGTGTTTGTGAGCAATCACCAGGGTGCATTCGACATTTTCCTCATTTACGGTTACCTTTGCCGCAACTTTAAGTGGATGATGAAGCGCGGCATCAGGAAAATTCCCTTTGTGGGCTTTGCCTGTGAGCGCAGCCACCAGATTTTCGTTGATAAGAGCGGGCCGCGCAAGGTGAAAAAAACCTACGACAAGGCGCGCGAAATATTGCGCGACGGCATTTCGCTGGTTGTCTTTCCCGAGGGTGCGCGCAGTTTTACCGGCCACATGGGCGTGTTCCGCCGTGGAGCCTTTATGCTGGCCGACGAGTTGCAGCTGCCAGTAGTGCCGTTGACCATCAACGGCTCATTCGACATCATGCCCCGGACGCGCGACTGGCATTTTGCCAACTGGCACCGCCTCACCCTCACCATTCACGAACCCATTTTTCCGCAAGGTCAGGGGGCTGAAAACGTGAAACAAACCATGGAAAGCAGCTATCAGACCATTATGGACGGCCTTGTGCCTGAGATGCAAGGCTTTGTAGAAAATCCCGACCAATAAGTGCAGAAAATGCAACTGGGCATCCATCAGTTTTCTTATTCCGTCAGCGAAGTGCAGCCCTACATCAACTGGCTGTACTTTTATCATGCCTGGGGACTGACGGGCAAACCGCTCGCCGAACAGCAGCAACTGCGCAGCGAGGCCGAGGCCATGCTCGCTGATTTTAGTCTGCGTGGATATCAGACGCATGCCCTCTGTGGACTCTTCGAGGCCAATAGTCGCGGCGACGACATTGTGATAAGCCCCCCAAAAACCACCCTTACGGGGAAAGGGCTGGAGGGGACATTCCTGCTTCCTATGCTGCGGCAGCAACGGCCTGCACATGCCGGACAGCCCAACCTCTGTCTGGCCGACTACATTCGCCCTGTCAGCAGTGGTCAGAAAGATTACATCGGTGTATTTGCCGCAACCATGCATCATGCAACAGAGACCGATTTCAGCAGCGAGCCTTACCAGAAAATGATGGCACAAACGCTGGCCGACAGACTGGCCGAAGCAACAGCCGAACGCCTCCACCAACAAGTGCGAAAAACCCTCTGGGGATATGCTCCCCAAGAGCAACTCAGCATCGAGCAACTCCTTCGTGAGGATTTTCAGGGCATTCGTCCCGCTGTGGGCTATCCCTCGCTGCCCGATACCAGTATCAACTTTCTCATTGCCAACCTGCTCAACATCGCCCGCATCGGCATACGCCTGACCGAAAGCGGCATGATGGTGCCCCATGCGTCGGTGTCGGGGCTGATGTTCGCCCATCCAAAGGCGCACTACTTCGACCTTGGGAAAATTGGCTCCGACCAGCTTCGCGACTATGCTCGCCGCCGTGGTTTGCCAGTCACACTCATGCGGCGGTTCCTCGCTTCCAGTCTGATGGAAGAAGAATAAAGACTGTTGCTACTAATAGAGTAGGGGAGATGCGTGAAAAAGGGACAAAAAAAGTCCGCAGAGGAGGCCCTTTTAACGCGTGTTGGCCTCACTCTGCGAACCACTTTTACCTATTGAGATTAAAATCCTGATGTAATAACTAACCTATTGAACAATTTGTGCGTCTTAACAAATAATGTCTGTAATGCTTGGTCTTCTGAATATATATTGCTTGATATTGATGTTTTTGTGTGCGCTAGGTTTAACGGTGTCCACCGTGCGAACCGCCGCCGCGTGAACCGCCACCATGCGAGCCTCCACCGCGTGAGCCTCCGAAACCACCACCGTGTGAGCCACCGAAGCTACTGCCACCGCGTGAGCCTCCAAAGCTGCTACCACCGCGTGAACCACCGAATCCACCACCATGCGATCCGCTGAAGCTACCGCCAGAAGAGCGGCTGGGGCTGAACGAGCGGCTGGGCGAAGAACTTCCGCGAGAATAGCTTCCGCGCGAACTGCCCATGCTGCTACGCGAGGGACTGCTCATGTGCGAGCCGCCTACGGTGGTGCGGGTGCTGCTTTCGCGGCTGAATCCTGAGCCTGAGTTGCTGCGACCCATTGCGCCGCGTGAAGGACTCATGCTGCCACGGTCGCTACGGTTGAAGTTTCCATTCTGGTTGCCCCTGTCAAAGTTTCCACGGTTGCCACGGTCGAAGCTTCCACGGTTGCCACGGTCGATGTTTCCACGATTGCCGCGGTCGAAGTTTCCACGGTTTCCGCGGTCGAAGTTTCCACGATTGCCACGGTCGATGCTTCCACGGTTGCCACGGTCGAAGTTTCCACGGTTGCCACGGTCGAAACCTCTGTTGCCATGGTGCTCCAAAGCGCGTCCGCCATGGTTGCCGCCGATAGTGCGATGACGATAGTCGCCGCGGTCGAATCCGTTACGCATGCCGAATCCGCGTCCGTCGTGTCCACGACGGTGAGCCATACCCCAGCTGCGTCCGTGATACCAGCTGCGTCCGCCGTTGCGGTGCCATGCGTGACCTCCTCGATAGGTCAGGTAGAAGTGTGGGCGTCCGAAGTAGAAGAATGTGCGGTGCGGATAGCGGGCATAGATGCCAAAGTGCCAGAATCCTGCGTCCCAGTAGAGCGGGCGATAGAAGTAAGTGGCAGCGCAGTAGGCGCGATATTGCCAGTCGAGCAGAATATAGCTCAGGTCCATGTTGCGTCGCTCCCAGTAAAGTCCGTAGAGGTCGGCTTGGTTCTCAACACTCATCAGATAGTCGAGATTGATTTCGTAGGCGGCCTGATATTGGTCGTCTGTCAGATTGAGCTCGTAGGCCATCTTGTCGGTGAGGAAGAGGGCTTGTTCGCGAGCCTGCTCATAACTCATGGCGTTAGCTTGAACTGCCATTGCGAGTATGGCTGTGAGGGTGATGATGAACTTCTTCATAGTTGTATATTCTTTAGATTGTTAATAATTCGATTTTCTTTTTCTCGATGGCAAAGGTAATGGCTTTTCGGTACATCCGAAAAGGATTTTCCCTAAACGCAAGGGGGAAAATCCCTAAAGTGCAGGTTGCGGCACATTTTCTGCCAGCAAATACACTATTTGGGCGAAAAAAACGTTATTCATAAAATATAAATAGGTAATGAACAAGTATTTTATACTCATCATAATGCTTTTGCTGGCATCTTCTGGTTTGCGGGCACAAGGAAAGTTTAGCGACATGGAGTATAGGCTGGAACTGCAGGCCAGTGTTGCTGACGGGCGAACTCCTTTGTGGCTCAACGCCAACAAGCATGGCCTGAGCTCGCTCGATGCCCAAAACGGTTACGCGCGCGCTTCACTCATGCGTCCTCTTGGTGCCGACTCAGCGCGCCGTTGGGGAGTAGGCTATGGCGTTGATGCTGTGCTGCCTGTGAACTACACCAGCAAACTCATCGTGCATCAGGCCTTCGCCGAGTTGCGTTGGCTGAAAGGTGTGCTCAGCGTGGGAGCCAAAGAGTATCCCTTGAATCTGAAAAACGCCGAGCTGAGCAGTGGTTCTCAGACGCTGGGCATCAATGCCCGTCCTGTGCCTCAGGTTCGTTTGGCTCTGCCCGACTACTGGACACTGCCTATTTTCAACGGCTGGGTTCACTTGAAAGGCCATATAGCTTACGGCATGATGACCGATGACAACTGGCAGCACGATTTCACCCAGCGTCAGTCGAAGTATGCCGACCACGTGCTCTATCACAGCAAGGCTGGTTTCCTGAAGATTGGCAATGAAGACGTGTTCTGCCCCTGGTCGCTGGAGCTTGGGCTTGAGATGGCCGCCCAGTTTGGTGGAACCGCCTACCGCTTTCCTGCAGGCAAAGAGGAGGTGCTGACCGGTAATAAAGGCCTAAGTGGTTTCTGGCATGCTTTTATGCCAGGCGGAAGCGATGCTACTGAGCAAGGCACTGCTTATGAAAATGTGGAAGGTAATCAGCTTGGTGCTTGGATGGCGCGAATCAATTATGAGAGCGACACATGGAGATTTGGCATTTACATGGATAAGTATTTCGAGGACCATTCATCAATGCTCATGCTTGATTATAACGGCTATGGTACCGGTGATGAATGGAATGTGCGAAAGCGCCGCCACTATTTTCTGTACGACCCGAAAGACATGATGCTGGGTGCGGAGCTGTCGTACAAATACACTCATCTTGTGAGAAATGTTGTATTTGAGTATCTTTACAGCAAATATCAAAGTGGCCCCGTTTACCACGACCATACCAAAGCTTTCCCTGACCACATTAGTGGGCGTGACAACTATTACAACCATTACATCTATCCTGGTTGGCAACATTGGGGGCAAGTTTTAGGTAACCCTCTTTATCGCTCGCCTATATACAATGACGATGGTACGGTTCAGGTGGAAAACAATCGTATGCTTGCGTTTCATTTGGGTGTAAATGGAAATATTTCAGAGGTGCTTGACTATCGTGTAAAGGCCACCTATCAGGCGTGTTATGGAACTTACGACCAGCCTTATACAAAACGAAAGAGTAATTTCTCGGCTATGATGGAGGCCGTTTACAAGTTGCCAAAAGATTTCTCTGTTTGCGCTTCCCTTGGTTTCGACGCTGGCCGAGTGTATGGCAATAACTACGGTTTCCAACTCACGGTAACAAAAACTGGACTATTAAATTCAAATAAGAAATGAAACAATCCAAATATTTATTTCTGGGATTGCTGATGGTTTCATTCATCATAGCAAATACCAGTTGTAGCAAATGGATAGAAACTTCAGATAATGGTCATCTGGATGGTTTTTGGCATCTTGACTCTGTCGATACTTTGAGCACTAATGGAACCTTGGACTTGACTGACGCAAGAATTTTCTGGTCGGTACAGGGAACGTTGTTCTCTCTGTACGCCCCCGACGTAAGTGGAAGCCAGCGGTATGTAAGCCAGTTTTCTTATCATGACAATACATTTGTGATTCTTGACTTACGTGTTGACAACCGAATAGAAGGTGACCCAGAGGTAACTGACATCACGAAAGTTCAGCATTTTGGAGTGAACAAAACAAAAGAGAGTTTCACCATTGAGAATCTGAAGAGCAACAAAATGACCTTACGGTCAGAAACGCTCAAACTATGGTTTACTAAAATGTAATCCCCAAAAAAATATAATTGCCTTGGCATTGCGCGGTGCGCTTGTCAAGGCAATTAAAATTTCTTTCCGAAAGCAATATTGACGAAAGTCTTAAATAGGATTTTCAGATCGAACCACCAGGAGCGATGTTCCAAATAATAAAGGTCTAGCTCCAAGCGACGTAGCATTTTCTCCAGCGTGTCGGTGTAGCCGTTGTAAAGAGTAGCATAGGAAGTAACACCTGGACGAATCTGATAAAGATAAACGTATCGGGGATCGCGCTCAATAATCTGGTCGATGTAAAATTTCCTTTCAGGGCGGGGGCCAATGAAAGCCATGTCACCTTTCACCACGTTCCACAATTGTGGAAGCTCGTCAAGATGGTGCTCGCGTAAAAATTTGCCGATTTTCGTCATGCGGGTCTCGTTCTCGTGCTGATAGAGTGCTGGACCGTCTTTCTCTGCATCGAGTCTCATGCTGCGGAATTTATAAATGGTGAAAGGACGCCCGAATCGCCCTATGCGTTCCTGCTTGAAAATGGCAGAGCCTCCGTCTTCGCGCTTGATGGCCAGATAACAGACCAAAAAAAGAGGCGAAAAGACGACAAGGCAAATCAAAGCGATGAAAAAATCTATCATTCGCTTGATGTTGCGCTCAAATTCGTTCATTCCGTCCAGAACGTACCCACTTTCGAGTGTTGTCATATCTCTGAAATCGGTGTTATCTTGTTCTTCTTATAAGTGTGTGTCATTGATTAAACGAGCGACCTGTTGATTTATTGCATCAAAAATACAATTATTTGTTTTATTTTTCTAAAGCTCTTTATGGGAATTAATGTTTTTTTTGTAATTTTGCCTCAATTAATTATATACAAAATGAAAAGACATAAAATTCTGCTGCTATATGCTGTTGGCTTGTTGGTAATAGTCTTTGTGATTCTATTTGCCACGAAATCAGGTAGTTTGAAGATGTGTGCTCAAACTAGTAAAGAGAATTATGTGATGATATTCAGCGATGAGTTCAACCAACCGAGTGGAAGTGCTCCTGATGTAAAGAAGTGGAGTACAAACTTGCCAAGGGCAAAAGCCATTTGGAATCGTTGGATTGCCGACTCCCCTAAACTCGTTTATGTGAAAAACGGGAATCTTGTTTGTCGAGCTATCCCAAATACAATTCTTTCCAATGATACTGCAGCCATGCTGACAGGAGCTTTGGAAACGAAAGGTAAGTTCTCATTCAAGTATGGCAAGATAGAGGTGAGACTGAAAACGAATCTCAAAGATGGTAATTTCCCTGCAGTTTGGTTGATGCCAGAACCGCCTGCAAAAGTTCATCCATACGGTGGTGAGATAGACATTTTTGAGTCGTATGGAAAGTCGGATGCCTATTTTACTGCTCATACCCATTGGACAGTAAATCTTGGGAAAAAGGAAACTCCTCAGCATCAGTTTCACGAAAGAGTAAAACTTAATAAATGGCATATCTATGGATTGATTTGGGAGAAAGATCGGTTAATATGGACTTTAGATGGTAAAACTGTTGGCGTTTATACTAAATTAGATAGCAAGGAGGCAAAAGATAATGGCCAATGGCCTTTCGACCATCCTTTTTTCATTAGGATGAATCAAAGTTTAGGCAATGAAACGTGGAAGCGTGGCCCAAGCCTTAAAGATGTGTATGAAACAAAAATTGATTGGGTGAGGGTATATAAGAAACTCTAAAATATGTAAAAATTTTGTGGTGAGAAAAGACAAAATAGGACTTTTCTCACCACTAACCCTTAAGTTGGATGGTCAGGTAATCTTGTTGTTCGATTATAAAGCTGTTAATTTCGTAAGAAAGTAAGATAAAACCAATCTCTTAATTTATTAGGAACAATCCTCACAACAAATCGGATGCAAATGTTTTTAATCATTCGAAAAACTGATATGTAGCCAATGCCAAGCAGTGTTTTCTGGAGTGAGATTTCACTTTTTGCATAATTCAACCCTCCTCTGCGACGAATCATATCTGGAGTACGTCGGAAACGTAGCAGTGATTGCTGCATGTTATGAAATTTATAACCTTTTTTCAGCATCCTTGCCCAAAGATAATAATCTTCAAATAGCTTAAATGGCTGATATCCACCTGCATCAATGACAGCTTGTTTGCGAAAAATGACCACCGGGTGGTTAATGGGATTTCTGATTTTTCCAAATTTATAAATATCCTCATGATTCTCGGGCAGTTTCCTTATAGCAACAACATTGTCAGGTGAACGGTCAAATTCCTCTATAAATGCACTGAGAACATCTATGTCTGGATGTTCTTCCAAGAATTTTATTTGGGTTTCAAATCGATTTGGAAGGCAAATGTCATCAGTGTCCATACGTGCTACAAAATCATAGCGACAATGCTCAATACCTATATTGAGGGCAACGCCCAGCCCTTGATTCTTTTCAAGAGGAACCCTGGTGATATTATTAAAGCGATAGCAAGTTTTTTCTATAGCGGAATACAAATCAGGTGTAAGCGGACCGTCTTCAACTAATATGATTTCAGTCGGCTTGTAAGTTTGATTATAGATGCTATCAAAAGCTTCTAAAAAAAAGTCAGCTTGCTCTCCCTTATATACTGAGAGAAGCAGTGAAAAATCTTTCATGCTGCAAAATTACATAAAAAAACCGAATAATGTCTATTTGTGGTGAAAAAAATAAAATACTGGTAAGAACAATAATAATATGTCGTATGCATTTTGCTTTTTTTTTGTGTTTTTTGCTCTCGAGGATTACAATCTCGAAAAAAAATTATATTTTTGCAGCATATAGTCAAGAAACAGCTTTACAGCTTTTTTATAGCATTAATGCATTAAATTTGTATTTCTCTATGACAATTGTTGATTTTTTTATATTGATACAGATACGATTAATGGGAAGATGTTTGCCTGTCATCCTTCGTTTGTTCATCTGCATGTTTTATTTAATTATGCCGATGGTTTGGTTGGGATGTTCGGGCAATGAGGACTTTGTTGATAATTATGGGTTGAATACACCCTCTGATTCTAGCTATTTTTCGGTATCTGGTATAATGAAACTCAACAATAAACCTTTTGGCAACTCACAACAAGGCATGGCAGTATGGGATAGCCTTGCATTTGTTTTTAACGAAGGTGGTTTTTGTCGAATAATAGATTTGCATAACAAACAGCAAGTTGCATTGTCAAGGCTGGCATCATTTGACAGCAGCAACCATGCTAACACGGTAAGTTTTGGTGATTTCTTTCAATCAGACGATGACGTACCTTTGTTTTATGTTTCTCGCTGGGAGCCTCCTGTAACTTGTTTTGTTGAGCATTATAATATGAGTACAAATCGCTTTGAACTTTTGCAGACTATTACCACTGTTCATTCAAGATATCAAGGGTGGTATTCCAACTTTGTAATAGATTCTGATAGTGCAAGGCTCTATACAGTGATGACCGAGCATGTGGCAGACTCTATTTTGAATATCAGATCATATCATATACCGGATTTGGACGAGAGAAAGATTACACTGAACTCTGATGATGTGCTTTCGGAAGTAGAACTGAATTTACGTGTTGCACATATTTGGCAAGGAGTTTTTATTTATGAGCATCAACTCATGATTCTCTATGGTGGTTGGAATGATAGCGAAAGAGGAATGCTTATTGTAAATCTGGCAGATTATAAAACAAAAAACCACGATTTCTCGTGGTTTCCGTATGAGCCTGAAGCAGTTGCTTTTTATAATCATTCGCTAATTATGAATACCAATGGGTATGGGGTATATTATCTGTGGCATTTCAAGTGGCATCAGGAACAGGATTATAAGAACCAAAGTCTGCTTTAATAAAATGGTGTGAGCGCTGTTCTTTTAAGGGTGGAAGTTTCATGTAGTCACCAAATAGATGGCGTAAATATTCATCATATTTTATTGGAACGGGCAGCATGGTGTCTTCGAAAGGAAGCCTTACAGACTGCTCAACAATATCAGCTCGAAGAAAGCAGTTGTGCCATCTGGTTTTTCCATAAAAATTGCCATACCATCCTGTTTGTTTTCCATTGTATTTTTCAGTTTGTTTCCTGAAAAATTCTCTGATAATTCTATTTCTTTGTGGAAAAGCTAGCGTCATCATGATTTTTTTGAAAATACTGGCCCTGTTGTGACGCAAGGACTGCAAATAGCAAAGACGGTATTTCCCACATATAAATTGCCAAAGTCTTGCTGCCTTGGTTGTTGCAGCTTCGTCAAGTTTGAAGACATCAATAAAGACGCAATCTTTTTCTTCCCCAACAGAATAACCATCTTTTTCTGTTATTTTTGTTCCTAGTAGCTTTATTTTTGTGAAATTTTGTGGCCAATCTTTGACACCTTCTTGGACGTAATATTTATTTTTATCTAACTGGGTATGACATACTTGAAGAAAGCGGCGGTAATTATCGTCAGTCATCTCAATATCCAAGTCATCATCCCAGGGGATGAAACCTTTATGGCGAACAGCACCTATTGCAGAACCTGCAATAAGGTGGTATTCTATATTATTGCGTTTGCATAACTCGTCAATATCTTTTGCAATGGTGAGTATCACAAGTTGTAATTGTCTGAGTGTTGTCATAGTGATTGCTTAAAGATTTGAATATACTTTCTTATACTCCTTTTTTATGGAAGATGTTGAAAATATCTTCCTCACGGACTGAATGTCAACTGAGGTGCCGATTGTAATTTCAACTTTTTGATTAAAATCCTCATAGTCTTTGAACTTGAAAACGCTATAACCGGAAACTCCTGAAAGATAGTCGGCTATCCTAACACGTTCTGACATCACAACAGGTGTACCGTGGGAAAGAGCTTCGATAGCTGCATACGAAAATGCCTCATATCTGGATGGTATGACCAGCAAGGAAGCTTCTTTGTATAGCCTTTCTAATTCTTTTTGAGGAACGTTACAGTGCTGGGTACAATCCGTTCGGTTTGGCTTCTCTCCGCTTCCTACCAGATGTATGTCGTATTTACCTTCTGGGAGGTGCATGATGTGCTCAAGTCCTTTCACGGGGTCAGACAACCGTCCAACAAACATAATCATGTTTTCTTTTTTGCTAATAGCAGGACTATTGTTGTCGAAATCGTACCAATGTGGAATTTGATGCACATTGCGGCAGAAGGAGTTGAAAAAAGCGGTGTCTTCGTTGTTAATGGTGACTACAGCATGTGCCAAATGTTTGACAAAGGGCTTAATCAAAGTGTAAAAGAAACACTTTCCTCCCTTTGGGTTGTTCAAATATTTAAAGGGGTGCCAATGAGCGGTGTATACGATTTTCTTTTTTAAAAGCTTTGCTATGATAAATGCTTGGGTGTTGCCGATTTCCGTATATCCATTGATATGGATGATGTCAGCCTTTTTTATGGCTTTATAAAGTGGCTTTATTCTGTAATAGAAATGAAACAAACGCGATTTCAAGATGGGGTAATCCTCAACGTCAAGGACATTAAAATCCTCATCGTTTTGGAACATTTTCTGTAGTGCTATGCAATAGTTCGATATGCCTCCGTATTTGTTGGTGGGCGTTCTTCTTATTTGTAATATTTTCTTCATGCTTACCATCTTTATTTTAACAGAAATGTATGAAGTTCAGGCCGACAATAATTATAGAGGCTCTTTAAGAACATGGCATAACGTTTGTATCCCATCAGTTTGTAGAGGAAGGTGAAAAGCATGATGATCATGTTCTTCTTTTTCTCCAATTTCGGGATGTTGCGCTGATTCAGGTTGTCAAATTTTAGTATCTCAACCATATTCTTTTTCTTCATCTTGGAGAAAAAAGAATCTTTGCCAGCGGAAAACGGGCTGCTTGGAGCTTTGCCAGATAAAACAAGCCCATGATAGAGTCTTCTGTGAAAAGATGATATAGGGTATCCGTTTTCATAAGTGTCATAAGAATACTGCAAGTGAATGAAACAGTCAAAAACCTTACTATTGTCCATGATGGCTTGCTTGTATACGTCAGTTGCTAAAGACAAGTCTTTATATTCCTGCAAGTTTTCTATTCTTTTGCGTTCGATTACACCTTTTTTCAGCTTGGAATAATTATAGCCGGCAAAATGGAGAAATACCAATGGAACTTCGCTCTGTGGATTATCCGAGGTCCTGAATCTCACCATGATTCTATCTTCACTCATAAAAAGTTCTCGTTCGAAGAAATTCCACGGAGCCATATTCATTCCAAGGTGCTGCATGATATATAGGTGGTTGTTGCCAAGTAAACCGGGCATCCAATCCATCCATTTCTGATCTGTAAAATTACCAGTGCTCCTGTCAGCAAAACAATTGTCTTTAAGTCTTGTTTTCCACCATTCTGTTATTCTATGGGTGATATCTGTGTTCTTCATGCCGCAGAATCCAAGGTTGAAAATGCCATTCACGTTCATAGCCCATTCGGGATGCTCTCCTTCGTATATGACATGTATGCCTGCAATTTGAGGTGTAAGAATGACATCGAATGTTTCCATTTTGTAGAATATGTCATTGAGAGGGGAAAAAATATAAATGTCTGGATCGAAGTAAATAACATTTTGATAGTCCAAAGAGAACAAATGTTGAAAGCATGCAGGCTTTATGGCTGTACAAAATTCCGTGAGATTGTACTTAAATGTCATTTCGGTCCATTCGTCATCGGTATAACTATTGATGTCTTTAACGATGATGACATTATAGGGTAACTCAATGTTGTTACTGTCGTTCAATTCGTCTGCAACAAAAATGAAGAAATCTGTATCAGGATGATGGGCGTTTAGTGACTGGCCTAGGATTTCAGCTAAGCCAATATAGTTTTTTGCAACTATGGTGAATACACATTTTTTCATGTTTCTTTATTTAATGGTTTTTACTATAGTAGCAGGATTTCCTGCAACGACACAGAAAGGAGGTACATCCTTCGTGACAACACTGTTGGCTGCTACTACAGTACCTTCACCTATATGTACTCCAGGGAGTATGGTTGATTTGTCTCCTATCCAGACCTTGTCTTCAATGATGACAGGACCTTTGGAACTCAAATCTCTTTCTGTTGGGGCAACGTCTATTTCTCCTATAGTGTTAGATCCATGGGAATTATCCGAAATTGTTACCCATCTACCAGTTAGAACCTTGTTACCAATTACGATACGGTTAATGCCGGTAATATGGATATAATCTCCTAAATGGCAATTTCCCCCTATTTCAATACTCGGTGTGTAAGTCTTATTCCCATAATGGTTCCAAGCTGTAATCACTCCATACTTCCCTATTTCTGTCATTTCACCAATGCTGATATTTTTCAATCCTGTGGCTTGAATAGGACGATGTATCAAAGCACCTTTCCCGATGTTTCTAAAACAGGAAGCTATCCAATGTGTGTAAAATGTATCGATAATAAGCGATAATTTTGCATTAGTTTTAAAGCCATAGATGTAACTAAGCAGAGTGAAAAATGCTTTTGAAATGGGTTCTAAATATAATCTTATTTTTCTTTTTAACGTCATTTTGGAGTTGTTATTATATTAGTTTCTTGTAAATATTATATATTTTCTCAACATTATTTTCAATAGAATAGTTGTCAATTGCTATTGACTGGGCCAATAATGCTTTTTCTTCATATTGCTCATCGGTCAGATAACTGACTTTTTCCATACTTTCTGCCAGTGATGCTATATCATTAAAAAAGAAACCTCCTGTTTTGTCTAAAATTTCTTTAGTTCCCGCTGTTTCCCTTCCAATAACCAGGCACCCATTGTAGCATGCTTCTGCGGTCATCCGTCCAAAACCTTCATAGAAACTTCCAACGATGAGGGCTTTGGCTTTTTTCATGAGATTACTTATGTCACTAACAAAACCAACAAATTCAACTGCTTCGGAGCATAGCAATTCTATAGTCATATCCTTGAGTTTTTCTATATATTGTTCATCTCCAAAACCGGCAATGACGAGTTTGTACTCGGGATGGTTTTTATAAAAATGAGCAAAAGCCGTAATAACATCATGATGCCCTTTTACAGGAACAATACGTGAGGCACAGAGAAAAAAACATTCTTTTTTGTGACGGTACTCTATATCCTCTTTCGGATAGATTCCATTATAAACTACATAAGCATTATTGTCTTTCTGAAGGTTGAAATGCTTCATGATGCCTTCGGTTATGCATATAATACAATCTGATTTCTTCAGAAATTGTTCGTAAGTCTTTTTGGACGGGAGGATTATCCAGTCAAAATCCTTATCTTGGTATTCTCTCAGATGCATAACGTGCGGAATGCCATATTTGTTTGCTATTTTAAGCCCTTCGTGAATGACGCCTACATTTGTGTGAATAATTTTGGGCTTCTCTTGCTTGATAATGCTACTAATTTTATAGAGAGAGATCATTTTTTTCGCTATCATCGAGCAGAAAGATAATGGGAACCGGAAGTACTGGGACGGAGTTCTTGGCCTGAATAGTGCACTTGAAGTTACTATCACAGCATGGCTTTTTATTTTATTGTCTGATAAAAAAAACATGAAAGCCGCGTCTTTTTTCCCAAATCTTGGATATAGGATTATAGGCTCAATGCCTTTTTTCATCAAGCCTGAAATCATGTTCATGAACGAAATTGTTGCCCCGCCCATGAAGGCAGCACTCAGAATGTAAACAACTTTTATATTATTATTCATCTGTTTCTATATCTTTGTTTGCATCAATTCCTGCATATAAAGCTTTAGGATTATAGTAGGCCATTATGTATATAGGAATGAAATTACAGTACCATAAAGGAGTTCCCCTGACCAAAAAAGCTAATAGCGCAAGGATAATACCCGAAAGCAGGGCTTTCTTGTTGGTTGCTGAGTGAAGTGATGAGAAAAAGAAGAAAAGGAGGAGGAAAACTCCAATGATTCCATTTTCATAAATATATACCTTATAACCGGAATTTCCGAAATTGTCTTTAGGCATATCTCTTCCCAGCATGGTGTCAGAAGATTTCCAGAAGTTGCTATACTCTGCATCAAAGTCTTCTGTTACACGATTATTTCCTGCAATGTCACCCTCGTCAACTTCCATTCTAATCAGAATCAAATCATGAATGAGATTATTGCCGCTATTGTAGAAGAACGAGCCCACAATAATTGAAGCAAAGATTAATACAGATGTCATCATTTTCAGGAACACTCTTTTTCCTTGAATCCAAAGATTGGCAAAAGTCACGTAAACTATCAAGACATAAGCTGCCAGCGAGAAAGACAATATTGTGGTAATTATCATGGCAATGTTGTACCATTTTTTCCATTTTCCGCATTGTGTAAACAATAGCATAACACAAGCAGTTCCGATTTGGCCAGGCTCAAGAAACACAGAATGAAAACGAGCAAATAGTGCCATCAACGCTCTGTCATCGAGTAAAAAGAAATAGTAATTGGTATAAGAATATAGTCCGTCTGCGAAGCTGGCATCCCTTGAAGGAAGAGCACCCCCCAACATCCAGAAAAAAAAGGCAACAATAGAGACGGACAGCAAACCTCCCAAAAATCTGGATAGGAATGTTGCCAGACCCTCAAGTCTCTTTATGTCTATAAGAAACAGTGAAAGAAATAAGATAACATGGAATAAATTGATTACAAACCCTCCAAATCGCCCACCATTCACAATCAACTGATAATAGGACAAAGCTAAGAAGGCTGTTAATGGAAGAATAAAATCATTTCTTGTATATATTGGAGACGAAAGAGTAATTGAAAACATATATGATGCCACTATCAATGTCCCAGCAGGCAAGGCATACAAAGTGCCTATTGGCCACATGAACCATGGATTCAATGACCCCAGATATGCAATTAGCATACCGCTCATAAAGAGAAAAACAGCCAATTTCTCTTTGTTGATGAGGTATATTTTCTTGAGGTCAAACATTTCTTATTTTTTTAGGGTATTAGTTACATACAACTGTTCCTCAGAAGTGAGGGTGAAGAACCATGCAGAAATAATCCCTGTCATTATTGTAATGACAAGAGTGATAAGTAAACTGAATCTGATTCCCTTTACGAGAGATTGGCATATCATGCAGCAGACACATTCAAATAGACATACAGGGATGATTTTGCTGATTACTTGGGTTCCAAATTGTTTAATGCTTAAACCTGCTTCTTTTTTTAACAGAGGTACTCTTTGTGCAGCCACATAAATCTCTATAAACAAATAACACCACATAATACTATCTACAGAACATCCGTGTTTTAGCATTAACCAAATAATTAACAGATATAGTAGTTTTGGTGTATATGTGAGCAAGGTGTATTTCCGAATATTTCCAATAGCTTGATTTGCGGTTTGCAATCCTAATGTAGTTTGGTCGAAAATGAAAGAAACAAGCACGAATCTGCAAAAAAGTGCTGTGTGGGTAGGAACTTCTTCCAACCATATTCCTAATATTGTAGGCATCTCGAAAAGAAATGGAATTACCACGATAGAGAGCAAAGATGCAGAAAATTTACACTCTTTACAGGCCAACATGAGCATTTTTTCCCGGTCTTTACCCCCTTCAGCTTTCATAATCTGAGGATTTATTGCATTCATAATAGAGGTTACCACGAAAGAAATAGCCCCAAAGACTTGAAAAGAAATGCCATAAGCTGCATTGATAACAGTGCCAAAAAAATGGTTAAGTATGATTGCGGTTCCCTGATTTCTTCCTGCTACAGCTCCCATTCCATAGGTTGTCCATCCGGCAAAACCTATTAGTTGGAATAGGTATAACTTGTTGATGTCTTTTTTATGGACGAGTATGGAGCACTCCTCATATTTTACGAGTGAGAATGTGGCATAAACAAGCAAATTCAGCAAAAGTATTAATGCCATCATTAGTGAATAAACCAAGAGTTTGTCTGCCTGAATATGTAAGAGACTGATGGCCAATGCCAGTTTGATTACACTGTCAATAGTGTCAACAACAGCTATGAATACAATGTTCTCATGTGCAATAAAGAGTGCTTTAAATGGGGCTGTCACAATAGTGAGAAACAGCATGAATATGGTTATTACGAATACAATCGAAGCTGTATGAATGCGGTTTGGGGGTATATTGAGGACACTTCCTATGATAAAGCCTCTCATTGAAAGAAGGATTACTGAAAGAAGAATTCCAATGATGACATGAAGAAAAATACTGTTTTTGAATATTTTTTTTACGGTTTGCAAATCTCTCTTTCCATGGAAAAAAGAGATGTATCTCTGTGTGGTAATAATAAGCGCATTGGTGATAAATCCGAGCATAGCAACAACACCACCAACAACAGAATACACGCCATAGTCAGAGACTGTGAGTGCTTTAAGAATGAGTCTGGTGGAATACAGCGAAAGGCAAAGAGTTAAAATTGCCTTTGTGTATTGGGCAATGGTGTTGACGATGATGCGTTTGGTTGGTTCCATGCGCTAAGGTGTAGAGAATGCGGAAAATCTGTTATTTTTGCATCAATGGGGTTAGGATGTCGTCTTTTAGAATATATCCAATGGTTAAGATGAATGCCATAAACATCATAGCTAAAACAAAAAACATCCTCTTGGGGCCTGCTGGTTTTATGGGGACGGAGGCTCCCTGGATTATGGTGAATGCAGGCGTTTTTTCTTGTACTTTTGCCTTGGCTGCTTGCAATTGTGTGTTCAGGGCATTATATGTGTTGAATTTTATTTGCATGTCGTTTTCTAGGTCATCTTGTTTTGCTTTGTAACTTTGGAGAATCACATCCACGTTGGAGTCAGAGAAACTTGCATACAGTTGGCGGGCACGTTCGTAATCAC
Organism: uncultured Prevotellaceae bacterium; assembly: GCA_900315565.1. Lineage (GTDB taxonomy): Bacteria > Bacteroidota > Bacteroidia > Bacteroidales > Bacteroidaceae > Prevotella. The sequence goes on from OMZS01000003.1 coordinate 84,310, forward strand.
GTTTTGCGTCGATGGTAAGTTTTGTGTAGTAATCCAAATCTATGCGCGCTTTGTTTGTTCTGTAATCTGTAATAAAGTTTTGAAGGCGCGTCCTAATGCTGTCGGCCATCGTTGCACAAATCAGCGGGTCTTGCTCTTGCACGGTGATTGTTATGACATCTGTTTTCTTGTCCACATCGCAACTAATGTGGTTTTTCATCGTACTCACAACATCCTGCTGTTCCTTGCTAAGTTTAAATGGATCAACTTTGTGGCCATTTGATGATGTGGCTTCGTTTTTAGTAAATAAGCTAGCGATAGTTTTTTTTATCCATTTAAAAGGCCTCAGCCATAAATTTGTTTTTTGGTGCTTCTTAATATACGTGTAGTAGTCGGTACTAATCAGCCCGTCTTCACTCACTACTTTAATCGGGAAAAGACTCACCATAAAGTCGCTGGCCTCCATTAAGTCTGGGTAAAGCACTGGTGGTATGGCATCAGTAGAACCTGCAGAGTTCAAGTTAATTCCGAATGAAGAAGCCAAGGATCCCAGCGATCCCCCCGATGCAGAGTTTTCCATTTCAGGAGCAAGTGTTATGTTGCAATTATAATATCTGGGAAGAGGCAGGATATATAAGCAAGCTATAAAGAAAGTGAAAGAAAGAGTTTTTACAAACAGTTTCTTTCTATTCCATATTTTCCTAAAAACTTTTCTTAGGTCAATAATATCAGACGGATTGTTAGCAGTCATGTTCGTTGCTATTTTAGTATGTTCGCCAATGTTGCTATCATGGTGGCAATCGAAGCCACGCTGGTGCCAATAGTGAGAATTTCGGCCAGGGTGCGCCCGTCTCGCTTGGGCTTGCTGGGCACTATGATTTCACAGCCTGGGGCAGGCTTGGCATCGTGGCCTACTTTTGCTACCTTACCGTTCATGTAAATAATGTAGGTGTGGCTTTTCTTAGCTCGGTGGCCAAATCCGCCAGCCTGGTCAATGTAGTAGGAGGCCTTTTTGCCTTTCATGAAAGCCACGGTGTTGGGATACATTACGTCGCCGCTGATTTTTACAGTTCCGTTGTACTGGGGGATAATCAGACGGTCGCCTTCGCGCAGCACGATGTCATCGTCGCAGCCTGGATTTTCGAGTGCCTTGTCAAGCTCAATACCCACGTAGTAGGTGTTGCCCAAATCTAGTTTGGTAACATCGAGTGAGTCGGATTCTCCACTTTGCGACTTCAGCATTTTCATCACGGTCTGCATGCGAAGACGCTCATCGTCGGTAATGCGACGCTCCAGACGAGCACCTTTCGAGTAGGCCATGTCGTTCAGACCGCCAGCAGCCTTGATGGCGTCGCTCAACCGTTCGTTCTTTTTAGAGAGAGTATAGGTCCCATCGAACATCACTTCGCCTTCCACTCGGATGTTTTGCTGCTCATAGGTGCCTGGACTCTTGCGAACATATACTTCGTCGAAAGGCTCTAGTTTGAAGCCTGGCTCGCCGTCAATTACGAAACCGTCTTTCAGAGCGAAACTAAAGGTCTTGGCCACTTCTTCACCAGGTTCGGTGGCTTTGGGGTTAACAATTCGGCGCGATACATCTACTTTCACCATAGAGGCGGTTTCTTTCAGGCCACCTGCTTGAAGTACAAAGTCCTCAATGGTCTCATTGGCAGCATATTCGTAGATGCCTGGTTGCCACACCTCGCCATGAATGGTGATGGTTTGGTTTTCTTGAGCATCCAAAAGCGACGGAATAAAGAGTACATCGTTGTTCTGCACAGGAATATCTGCCACACGTCCTGACATAATACCATCAATGTCAACCTGTATCACTTCTTTGGTGCGGTCTTCACGTTGGCGGTGCATCACGGCATGGGCAGTGAAAGCATCTTCGCGCACGCCGTCGGCATGCTGAATCAAGGTTCGCACACTGTTGATATCGGCTCCAACCTCGTACATGCCAGGGCGGAACACTGCACCTTTCACTTCTACCATGTTGGAGAAGCGCTGAATGATGCTATCTACACTCACAGAGTCCTCGTCGTTGAGTTGGAAATCGTTGAACTTGAATTCCTCAACATTGTGGATGCTGAATTCTTTGCCAGTCTTTCGAATTAGTCTGACTGCGTTCTTGTAGGCATCACCCGTGAATCCACCGGCGTATTTGAGTAGGGTGCCAACACTTTCGTTCTTTTTCATTTCGTAGAACATGGGGCGTTTCACCTTGCCCGTAATGTTTACCAAACAGTCGTAAGGACCTACTACAATCACATCGTTGTCGGCCAGCCGGACGTTGCCGGTAAGTTTGCCGTTGAGCATGTAGTCATATACATCGACTGTGGTGACCAGTTTGTTGCTTCGATACACTTTGATGTTACGCAGCGTTCCAAGGTCATTGGGACCGCCAGCCATGTAAAGTGCATGGAAAACACTGGCAAAGGCCGAAAGTGTATAAGTTCCGGGTGCATTCACCTCGCCCATGACGTTCACCATGATGGTTTTTGTCTGTCCTACGGTAAGTCTTACTTGGCTGCTTCTGTAGCGGGCTCCCAGTTGTGAGCGCAGATGGGCGTTAGCTTGTGCAACGGTCATTCCGCTCACCTGCACGGGGCCGTAGCCTTCAATGTTGATGTCGCCGTCGGGCGAAACGGTAGCGGTAAAAGTCTTTTGTGAAGCTCCAAATACATCGACAATCACAGCATCGCCAGGCCCTAGACGGTAGTTCTGTGGGGTGGCGATGTTCATGTTTGGCTCAAACGAGAGGTTCTTTTTGTTGAATATGTCACGTCCGAACACCTTCCTGGCAGGTTCCTCCTCTTTTTCTTCTTCAAGCATCATGAGGGTGGAGTCGGGCGCAAAGGTGTTCAGTTCTTTCTGAAAAGCTACGAAATCCTCGTCGGTCTCATCATAGGTGCGCTGGTAAGTTGATCTTTTGCTGATGCGCTTAGTGGTGTTCTCTTTAGGGTCGCCATTGTTTTTGCGCATACGGGCTTCGGCATTGTCAACAGCCTGGTCGGCCACCTGGCCTAGTCCTTTGTCCTTCAGCTGACGTTCATAGCGGGCTTTGATACGCCTGATTTGCGTGATGTCAACACCCCGCTGTATCAGCTTGGTAACAATCTGATTCTGAGAGGTTCCTGCCTTTTGCTCTTTCACGACGAACTGCATCACCTGCTCATCGGTCATCGACGACTGGGCAAGTGCACTCATAGCAAAAAGAGCCAGCAGAAGTGTCAGTGCATATAATCTTTTTATCATGATAAAGTACTTTATGCTAGCTAGAATTCTATACTATATAACCCTTTTTTCTGGAATTTGTTGCAAAGGTATGAATTTTTCTTTGAAAAATCTTGCATTTTTACTTGGTAATTTGTACTTTTGCACCGCATTTACGTAGTTTCGGGGACTTTGAATCCCTTATTCCTGGGGTTGACATGGATTAGACGGCAGGATGAAATGGTACGCAAGCACGCGGAGCCTCGTTGGCTAGCTCCTAAAACAGAGTGAACAAAAAATTAATTGGCAACAATAAGTATGCTCTCGCTGCTTAATCGAAGCACAGTAGATTACGAGCTTAATTCCGTCACTAGGTGATGGAACGAGACATCGCTCCAAGGGTGTTGTTCCGAATCTGAGGGTCAAGCGGTGCAGGAAAATCGGAAATAGCGTTGGCATGCCTCGGTGTTAGCGTGAAATTTTAGAGGATAAGGCTTCAGTTGGTGGTCCAGGTCTTGCTGATGCTCGAAAACCAAAGTCTGGAATAAGCGTGTAGAAACCGTATGGTTTCCCTGTGCGGACGCGGGTTCAAATCCCGCCAGCTCCACAAGAATGAATAAAAACAAGCGGAACGCCAGCTCATTGAGCAGTGTTCCGCTTGTTTTTGTTATTTAATCAGTTTCACTATTTGCTGTTCGCTGGCCTGCGGTAGCAGCTTGCCAAGGTGCTCCTTCAGCCGCTTGAATGATTCTTCGGGCGAGCGGTCGCACAGGCAAGCCTCGCGGCCATAGAGCTGTTCGGGTGTGGTGAGCAGTGCCCATCCCCAGCCATACTCGCGGTTGTGCTTGTCCAACGGATAGACGAAATCCTCGGTGACGATGCGACATGCCATCTGCAGGCGGGTGATGTAGGCGTCGAATTTACCACGCATCTTGGGGCCGTTGAATCCACAAGCCGCTCGCAATTCGCGTGTGATGAGGCTTCCGCTTTCGTTGAGTGTAGCTAAGATTGCCTCCTCGATGGAGCCTTCGGACGGAGCCGGATAAGCCGAGCGGCGATAGTTGCAGAAGTCGGGCCACCAATCAAGACTGATGAATCCCGCCTTTCGGTCGAAAAACTTACCATAGACGCAGTGCCCTTCTGTGACAACCGTACCTTTCCATTTCCATAGCGGCCAGTCCCATCCGCCGTCGGGCAGAATGGTGTAGCGACATTCGCTTGCCACCACGTCATCGGCTGAAAATCCGCTGATGCCGCTGTAGAGCAAGGGCAGAAAGCCCCATTCGCTTATCAGCTCCATCAGCTGCACGTCAGTATAGATTTCTCTGTGTTTCACCATAAACGTTGTCCCACCGTTAGTTTTCAATTGTTAATTGTCAATTATCAATTTTTTCACCACCCTGCAAGGATTGCCTACGGCCACAGAACACGATGGAATGTCGCTTGTCACTACGGAGCCGGCCCCAATGGTAACATTGTCGCCAATAGATACACCAGGCAGAATGGTTACGCTTCCCCCAATCCACACGTTGTTTCCGATGGTTACAGGCTTGGCCCATTCTTGTCGTGTGTTACGCTCGGTGGGGTCTGTGCTGTGGCAAGCGGTATAGATGCTTACGTTGGGCCCAACGAAACAGTCGTCGCCAATGGTGACGAGGGCCTCATCGAGCACGGTGAAGTTGAAATTGGCAAAAAATCTCTTACCTACACTGATGTGCTTGCCGTAATCGCAATAAAACGGCTGGTTGATGAACACCTTGTCGTCGCCTGTGTGCCCCAGCAGCCCTTTCAATATCTCCAGCCGTCGGGCGGTCTCAGAGGGGCGCAGCAGGTTGTACTCGTGTATGATGTCTTTCACGGCATTCAGCTCGCAGAGCAACTGTGGGTCAGTTGCTGAATACACCTCGCCGGCTAGCATTTTCTCTTTTTCTGTCATAATTGGGTGTTGTAGCAGCATTGTTAGTAATTAATTGTTTTTGTCGTTTTCGTTTTTCTTGGGATATCCTATTTCGCGCACTTTTCGCTCGAAATCCTCACGATTGCCAATGGCGCTGTTTTTCACCCTCGCGCGGTAATTATAAATGGTGTTGACCGAATAGTGAAGAAACTCGGCAATCTTACTACTGTCGTCCACACCAAGGCGGATGAGTGCAAAGATGCGCAGCACCGTGTTCATCCGCTCGTTTTTCTGCAGGGTGATGCGCTCTTCAGGTATGAGCAGACCATTGAAGCTCTCCACAAAATTGGGGAAGAGGTGCAGAAAAGCAGCATCGAAGCTCTCATAGAGTTCTTCCAGTTCCTTGTCCTTGAATTCCTGGCTTCGTGTGGCCTGATAAAGGTCTTCGTATTCGTGGTTCTTTACCATTTTGTTCACCCGCTTCCGGAAATTATCCATTTTGTCGATATACAGCGAGCACAGACGGAGAAATCGCCCCACATACTCTTCTTTTACCCTGTTCGACTCATTCAGTTGCACATTGAGCATCGAGAGTTGGAGGTTAGCCTCCGAGAGTTCGGCATTGGTGGCTTTCATCTGGTCGTTGGCCGATTCCAGCATGTTGTTGCTGTGAGCCAGCCGGCTGTTGCTCACCTTGAGCTGCTTCTGGGCTACTGAGAGCCTTTTTCGCTGGCTGTTCACGTAGAATACGAGGGCTACGAGGCACAGGGCCAGCACACTGATTACCATGAGCAGCTGGCGCAGGCGGCTCATGGCCCGTTCGTTGGCAGTTTTGTAGTCGCTGGCAATGTTCGACAGGAGCGGAGCTATTTGCCAGCTGCGCTGTCTGGAGCCGTAGGTGTTGGCACACTTGCTGGTAAAGTTGATGTAGCGGTACGAGCGGTCCAGGTCGCCCTGGAGCATCAGCTGGTTGGCCAGCTCCCACATCGAGCCTTGGTCCATCACCCCGTTGCGCACATCCGACAGGGCCGACTCTGCCAGCCAGTACATCATCTGCGTGGAGTCTTTCTGGGCCATGAACTCCAGATAACGGTATAGGGCCACCAGCGCATAGCGATGTGAACCGCGTTCGGTGGTTGCCAGCCACTCGTCGTTGATTTTCATTGACTCCTTGAGTTGCTGCGAGTTAAGCAGTTTCATTTCGCGGGTAAGCATCACGGCATCGTCGTCCTTGGGCAGCGCGTTCAGCATCAGTTGTTCATAGTTGTCGGCTTTCTGTCGGTATTTCTCGCGCATTTCGTCCAGATGTGTATAATAGGCCAGTTCGTTATACACGTGAGCGTAGGCCCTGTAATAGGTTCCCGAGTGAGTCTTGATATCGCTTAGTATGTTCAGCGCCTCGTCGTACATGCCCGTGTTCGAACAGCGTAGGGCCATCAGCGAACTGCAGAGGTCGGCTTTCTCAGATTGGCCCATCTGGCGTGCCAACTGCACACAATTGCGTAAGTAAAATATGGCTGAGTCGTTCTTAAAGGGGAAGTATTTTTCGTAGAGTTGGTAATTCAATTCATAGCGTGTTGCATCGTCGGTAGCTTTCTTCAGTTTTTCCTGCAGCTGTACCACCACCTGCCCATGACGGGCCACATATTGTGGAAACAGCACTATCTCGCGGTCAAGGCACCGGTATAACGAGTCAAGATTTTGTGCCAAAACACCCAGAGGGAAGCACAAAAAACAACAGAGAGAGGCCATCCAAGGTCTAATAGTTTTCATGGGCTACATTATTAATCCGTTTGCAAAAATAATGCTTTTTTTGCAAACAGCAAAAAAAGAGAGCATTTAAGTTTTGCTTTCGCCTTCGCTTAACGAAAACGAAAAACTGCCCAAGCAACAAAAGCAAAAGAGAATTGAGAATTATCAAATTTCAATTCTCAATTCTCTTTTTTCCAATTCTTAGTTCTCAATTTCCAATTCTCAATTCTCAAATCTCAATTCAATGTGAACTTGATTTTGGAAGTAAGATGGTCGGCGGCATTTCCGATGAGCGCCTCAAAGTCACCCGGTTCGGCCACCCATGTTTGCTTTCCGTCGTCATAATAGCTCAGCGCCTCTCGGCCGATGGTGAGTTCCACCTCTTTGCTCTCACCCGGCTGCAGACTTACTTTGCAGAAAGCTTTCAGTTCCTTCTCAGGGCGGGGCTTCGATGATTTCACATCGCGGATATACAATTGTACGACCTCAGCGCCAGCCCTGTTGCCAGTGTTCCTCACTGTTATTCTGAAGGTGATACTGTCGTTGCCCATCAACTCTTTCTTGTCGGCCGTGGCTTTACCTATCTGGAATGAGGTATAGCTCAATCCATGGCCAAAGGCAAATGTAGGACGAATCTTTTGTTTGTCGGTCCAACGGTATCCTACAAAGATGCCCTCCTTGTATTCCTCGTCGATGATGTTTCCCTCGTGGCCCTCACCTGTAGCGGAGGAAGCGTTGCGCCATGTGCCAGGGAAGGAACCTGTGGCATAGGCGCCACACTGGTTCAAGGAGGCATACCAAGTGAAAGGCAACTTGCCCGAAGGATTGGCTTCGCCTGTCAGTACACTGGCAATGGCTTCGCCTGCCTCAGAACCGCCATACCATGCCTGCACCACGGCAGGCACTTTCTCGAGCCATGGCAAGGCCACTCCGTTGCCAGATACGTTCACATACACCAAGCGTGGGTTTACCCTGACAATAGCTTCTATCACTTCGTTCTGGGCGTAAGGCAGGTCGTAGTTCTCGCGGTCTAAACCCTCACAATCCTGATGACTACTTTTGTTGAGTCCGCCAACAAATATCACAACATCTGCCATGCGGGCTTTCTCTACAGCCTCGGCTGTGAGCTTGGTCTGCGAACGTGTTTCGTAGAGCGAGCGGCCTACGGTCACCCCATTGTAGCTCTGCACCGTGTCGCCCACATAACCACGCGCATAATCACATTGTACGTTCATTTTTGTGAAAAGTGCTTTGATGCCGTCGAGAGGCAGAATCTCTTTCTGTACCTTCAGCGACGACGAGCCGCCGCCAACCGTCATCATCTTAATGGCATTCTCGCCCACTACCAGAATCCTGGCCTCGCTCTCTCCTCCCCTTGGCGAAGATTTGTGCAGCAGTTCCAGTTTCTCCTTAGTAAGGGGTAGCAGACCCTCGCCTTTAAGCAGACCGGGTGATGGCGTGTTCTTCAGCAGAACAATGCCTTCCTGGGCAATCTTCAGGGCTGCGTCGTAATGGCTCTCCGAGCACAGGAAACCGTAAGGCTTATGGCGGTTCATGGTGGTGCGGTACATCAGGCGGAGCACACGGCGCACCTTGTCATCGAGTTCCTTCATGGTGTACTTGCCTGCCTTGATGGCCTGTTTGTAGGCGTCAGCCAAATAATAAGCATCGTAGGCATTGGTCTTGCCCATTGTCAGTCCGTCGGTCCAGGTGCCAAACTCCAGGTCGAGTCCGTTCTTCACCGCCTCGTCGGTGTCATGGCAGCCGCCCCAGTCGGATATTACTGCGCCGTCGAATCCCCAGTCTTGTTTCAGAATCTTGTTGAGCAAGATGGCATTATGGCAGTTGTGTTGGTTTTGGTAGAGGTTGTAGGCGCCCATAATGCTCCAGGCTCCACCCTTTTGTACGGCAGCCTTGAAGGCGGGCAGGTAAATCTCGTGCAGGGCGCGGTCGCTCACGATGACATTCACCTGATGGCGGTAAGTCTCGTCGTTGTTCAGGGCATAGTGTTTCACGCATGCTGCCACCCCCTTCGACTGCAGTCCCTGCACGTAGGGAACCACCATACACGAGGCCAGATACGGGTCTTCGCCCATATACTCAAAATTACGGCCTCCCAGGGGTGTGCGGTAAATGTTCACACCAGGGCCAAGTATCACGTTCTTGCCGCGGTAGAGAGCTTCCTCGCCCAGACTCTCGCCATAGATGCGGGCCATGGAGGGGTTCCATGTAGCAGCCAGACAGGTGAGGGCAGGGAACGCCAGACAAGAGTCGTTGGTATGTCCAGCCTGCTCCCATTCGTCCCACAGCACATCGGGACGCACGCCGTGAGGGCCGTCGTCTGTCCACAGGTCGGGGAAGCCCAGTCGTTTCACACCCGCTGAGGAGAACTTCGACTGCGCGTGGATGACGGCAATCTTCTCATCGAGCGTCATGCGGCTCAGGGCATCGCTGATGCGCTGTTCCATGGGTTTGGTCTCATCGAGATAAACAGGCTTTTGTGCAAGCATACTCGTCGCCATGGTGAGCGACAAAAGAGCGAATGTCAGTTTTTTCATTTTATGATTTGGGGGGTTAAAATGTTTCAGCTTTTATCAATCCATTCCCATTGATTCGATGTAGCCGGCTTGAGGCAGGCAGCGTTCGAAACGGCAATTGTCGGCAAACTCCTGAAGCAGACGACGGAATGTGGCCTGGTGGGGACGTGCCTCGCGCCACTCTGAGTAGGTGTTGCGCGAAGTTTCGGAGTATTTCACCACGATGCTGTCCCACCCCTCAGGGCGCTGGATGCCCACCATGCACGATTCGTCAACCTTTTTGTAGGGCCAGAAGGTGTATCCAATGTTGTTTGCCTTCAGCACCTTTACAAAGTCGCTCTGCCACTCCATGGTGTTATGGCCGAACTCACCCATATACATCGGGCGGTTGATGGAGTCGCGGAAGTTGATGTAATGGGCGATGGCCTCCTGGGTGGCAGGTCCGCCGTAGCGATGGCAGGTGTACATCAGCTTGTCGTCGTAAGTGGCATCGTTGAGCATCCAGAAGAAACTGTTCCAATGGGCTCCGCCCAGCAGGATGATGTGGTTGGGGTCAACCTCGCGGATGGTGCTGACACACCGCTTATAGAGCGGCTGCAACAGCTGGTAGAGCGAATCCTTGTTGGCAAAGTAATGGGCGATGGGCTCGTTCATCAGTTCGTAGCCAAGGATGGTGGTCTCCTGCTTGTAGCGGTCGGCAATTTGGCGCCAAATGTCGCAGAACAGCTGCTGGCTCTTCTCGCTCTCAAACAGCCAGGGGTAGCCGTGGCCGTCGTCGATGTTGTCGCCCGTCTGCCCGCCGGGACAGTCGTGCATGTCGAGAATGAGGTACAGATTGTTGGCCTTGCACCAGCTCACAACGGAGTCGATACGCTCATAGCCGTCTTTCTGGCCCGTCTGCCCCATATAATCCTCGTCGGTAAAGAGCTTATAGTTGAACGGCAGCCGGATGGTGTTGGCTCCCTGCGAGGCGATGAAGTCGATGTCGGCACGGGTAACGTAGTTGTCCTTGAACTGTTGCCAGAACTCTGCGGTACAGTCGGGACCTACGGCCTCCTTGAAGAGCAGGTCAATCATCCACGCAGAGTTGGTGCGGCTGAAGCCGAACATATACCCCTCTGGATTGAGCCAATTACCCAGGTTTGTGCCTTGTATGAACAGCTTTTCACCATTTGGCTTGATGAGGTCATGCCCTTGGATCTTTACAAAGTCCTCCATGCCCTTTTCCCCGCTACCTGTGGAACAGGCAGCGAGTAAAAGCACAACGAGGTATAGAAAAGATTTCTTCATCATGATTATTTTTTCTGGAATACACGGATGTAGTCAACCGCCATTGTGGCAGGCAGCGCGCTCTCGTCAACACCCTGGGCGCCGCCCCAGTCGCCACCCCAGGCGAGGTTGAAGATGATGTAGAACGGGTCGTCGTAGGGCCAGTCGTCGCGACCCAGGCCACGGTTGCTGTAGCTCAGCTGCACCTCGCCGTCAACATAGGTGGTAATGTTGTCGTGGGTCCAGAGCATGGCGTAGGTGTGGAACTCGCCTTCGGCACCAGGGCACTTCATCTCGTGGGTCACCTGAGTGTTGTTGGAGTGTACGTGGGCGTTGGCGTGCAGACTCGACGACACGTAGTTAGGGTGGTAGCCCACCTCTTCCATGATGTCGATTTCGCCGTCGGCAGGCCATGAGCGGAAGTTGACGGGCATCATCCAGAAGGCAGGCCAGGTGCCTTTGCCCTTGGGCAGCTTGATGCTGGCCTCGATATAACCATACTTCCAGCCCTCTTTCACCTTGGCATAGACACGTCCGGAGTAAATCTTGCCGTTTTCTTTGAGTGCTGTGATGTGCAGCTTGCCGTCGCGCAGCTCGGTAACAAGTTTGCCGTCGGGGGTTTTGTGGTCCACGTAGTTCTGCAATTCGTGGTTCACCCAGTCGCTACTCTTCACCTCGTGGGTCCAGTCATTAGGATTGAGTTCTGTCCGGGGAACGCCATTCTCGTTGGGGGCATAACCATAGTTACCGTCGAACTCATCGTGCCATACCAGACTGTAACCTTCGGGAGCATAGTAGGCCGCCTGCGCGGCAGCTTCCTGCGTAATGCTGATGGTTTTGCGAGCCACGCCCGACATGACCGTAACGGCTCCAGTGCGGGTACTTGTTGTCGGATTGGCAGGAACCCTGACCGTCAGTGTGCCTGCTTGAGCTACTGTGTTTTTAGTTTCCAAGGAAATGAAATCTTGATCGGCGTACGCGCCCCATTCCTTGCCTGTGGTGCTCACGTTGATGGTGTAGGTACCACCATCGGCAGAAGCAGATATGCTTTCCTGCGACACCGTGATGCTGACCGTTACAGGCTGTGTCTCGTCGTTGTCGTCGCTCCCACCGCAGCCCCAGAGGGCTACGGCGAGAGAGAGCAGAAAAGTATTAAGCATGAATCGTTTCATTTTATAGAACTTTGAACATTGAACTTTGAACATTGAACATTGAACTTTGAACTTTTTGATTTGTCAAATTATCAATTATCAATTATCAATTGTCAATTATCAATTATCATTATGCTTCCTTTAAGACAATCTTACTGATTTTCACCTTAGTGCCGGCAGGTGAGCCTCCGAAGTCGAAGAACAGGCGGATGGCCGATGCGTCGGTACCTTCTTTCAGCGTTGCGTTCTTCAGCGTATATACGTATGGCTCATCGGCCTTGATGTCGTGACGTCCCTCGCAGAAGAAGTTGCTGTCGCCGGCATCGGTGAGCTTGATGGTTACGCCTGGGCAGTCGTTGTCGGCCTCCAAGACCAGCTGGAAGTGGTACTGCTTGCTGGCAGAAGCGGTGAGCTGGGTGTCGATGTGGAACTGGCCTTGCCACTGGCTGCCGCCCATGCCTTCGGGAAGGGTAATCTCGTAGGTGTCGCCATTGCGGGTGGCCACAGGCTGAGTGGCGAGTGCTGTCCAGCTGTCGTCAGCAAACCAGTAGCCGAACTCGCTGGCCACGCTGCCATCGTCAACACCCTTCCACAGGTTGCCTGCGTCGTCGTAGCTAATGCTTACAGCCTCTTCGAAGTAGATTTTGCTGATCTTGACGTGTGTGCCGGCAGGTGAGCCTCCGAAGTCGAAGAACAGGCGGATGGCCGATGCGTCAACACCATCTTTCAGGGTTGCGCCTTCGAGTTTGAAGATGAAGGGCTCGTCGGCCTTCACGTCGTGACGTCCTTCGCAGAAGTAGTTGCTGTCGCCCGAGTCGGTGAGCTTAACGGTAACACCGGGACAGTCGTTGTCAGCCTCCATCACAAAGTAGAAGTTGTAAGCTTTGGCAGCACTTGCCGTGAGCTTGGTGTCGATGTGGAACTGGCCCTGCCACTGGCTGCCGCCCATACCCTCGGGAAGGGTAATCTGGTAGGTGTCGCCATCGTGAGTGGCCTCGTTGTTTGGAATCTGGCTCCAGCCGTCGTCGGCAAACCAGTAGCCGAAGGCTTCGAACAAAGTTCCGTCGTCAACAGCCTTCCAGAGGTTTGCGCCACTGGCGTAGTCCCAGTCCATGGTTGGCTTGTCGCCACCGCCTTGGCCACCGCCACCCGAAACGATGGTGCCGTCGTCGTCGGCATGGTTTTTCAGCACGATGTTCGAAACATTGATGACCGTAGGACCAGCTGCGCGGCCGAAGTCGAGCACGAGCTTCACTTGCGAAAGGTCTTTGCCTTCGATGTCGCTAAGCCAGAATACATAGTCCTGACCGGCTTTCAGACTTACATTGTCCACATCGATGATGGCTTCGCTGTCGGTCTCGTCGGTAAGTTTAATGGTAACCCCGTCGATATCTGCATCGCTATTGAAAATGGCAGAGAAGTCGTAGTGGTTGGCGGCAGAGATGTTCAGGTCGGTATGGAAGTGAACCTGAGCCTGCCAGCGGTCGTAGCATTGGTTGGGCACCGTGATGGTGTAATCGTTGTTTCCACCCTTGAAGAGCGACTCGAAGGCAGCTGTCTGGTCGTTGCCCCAGCCCGGATCAGGATTGTAGTAGAATGTCATGGCCGGAGTGATGCCTTTCCATAGGTTGAAGTCGCTGTTGGCATCGAAGCCACTCTCCTCAACATTGCGTACGTCGGCCTCAGATGTCAGGATGAAGCGCCATGCAATGCTACGGTCGGGAGCGTCGTAAACCAGAACGAGCTTCTTGGCTGTGAGTTCCTCGATGCGGAATTTGGGATTCTCGTACTGGGCATCGCTCGAGATATAGGGGAACGGTGTGTCGGGGCCAAGCTGGATGTAGGTTTGCTTGGAAATCTTTCCCTCGGCATCCTCCCAGTCGTACACTTCGAAACTCCAGCTGGTGGTCTTGTTGCCGATAGTGGCATCGAAGTCGGCAGGCTCCGAGCCCCACTTTGTGGTGCCCGTGTTCACGTATGTCTTGCCGTCGGCACCAGCGTTGTAGGTGTAGGTACCTCCCTTGCGGTTGTCGGTTGTGAAGGTGATGCGGTCGTCGTAAACACCAAAGTCCTTCTTGTCGTTAGGCTGTGCTGCCCACCACTCTGTACCGGCTGTTCCGGCAGGGCCGCATCCCATGTGGGCCACCTCGCGGTTGGCTATGCGCCACTCCTTGTCGCAGATGCGGCGGAAGTCGGCCGAGTAGTCAACCTTTGTCTCGTTGAACGTGAAGGTTTTGCTCACCGAGCCCTGACTGAAGCCGTTGCGGTTGCCCAGCTTCAAGTCGATGGTGTAGGTGCCGGCCTCGGGGTTCTGGAATCCCACTTCCTGCAGGGTGGAGTAGGAGGTTCCGTTGAGAATCCACACCGGATAGGTTCCTGGTGCGGGGGTATAGGTGGCAATCATTTGGTTGGTTTCCTGGTCAACGGTCATCTGGAAATCCACGCCGTCCATGGATGGAATCCCATTGGGGTCTGCGCCTTCGAAACTCTCGGGCGAGCAGGCGGCCAGAGTCATTCCTGCCAACAGTATCCCCAACGTATGTTTAAATATCTTGTTCATAATCAATTTGTTTGCTGTGTTCAATTATCAATTGTCAATTATCAATTATCAATATTCGTTCTGCTTCAGGTTGGGGTCGGAGTCGAGCTCAGCCTGTGCAATGGGGATGTATTTCTTGTTGGGGGTCCATGCGTTGGTACGGTAGCCGTAGGTGTCGGGCACCAGCACAGTGGCGGCCTTGCCTGTGCGCACCAGGTCCCAGTAGCGTTTGCCCTCGCCGACGAACTCCAGGTGGCGCTCCTCAATCACGTCGTCTTTGCTTACGCTTGAGAGCGGAGCCAAACCGGCACGCTGGCGTACCTCGTTGACATACTGGCTAGCCGTGGCGGCGCTGCCTCCCGTCTCGAGCAGCAGCTCGGCGGCGTTGAGCAATGTTTCGGCATAGCGGTAATAGCGCAGGTTGTTGTTGTAGTTCAGGTTGCCGTCGAATCCGGCATCGGCGTTGTTGGCACTCTGTGGGCGGTATTTCTTCAGCCACAGGTGGGTGTCCTGATAGCGCTCGGTGTAGCTGACACCGCGCACGTCCCAGATGGTGGCGTCGCGACGCACGTCGCCCTCAGCATAGCGGGCGTAGGTTTCGAGTTTCACGGGCAGGAATCCCCAGCCGTCGGCTCCCGAGTTCCAGCCGTCGCCTCCGGGCCACGAGTTGGGCGAGATGAGCGTGGGAAGCACCGTTCCGCCAATGGCCAGCGGGCTGCTCCAGCCGCGCTCGTTGTTGCCGTCCTCATAGTTGATTTCCCAGATGGACTCGGCACACCACTCGCCGCTCTCTTCCCACAGGTCGGCATAGTCGGGGTTGAGTGCATACGAGCTGTCGCTGATGATGGCCTGCATGTACTGCAGGGCCTTGGCGTAGCGGCTCTTGTCGTTCTGGTACATCACCATCTCGGCATACATCATGTAGCACATGGCCTGCGACACGCGGCCGCTGTTGGCGTTGTCCCAGCGCATGGGGAGCGCGTTGGATGCGATGACTTCCTCCAGTTCGCCGATGAGCTGGTCGTACACCTCGTCGGCCTGCATCTGCGGGGCGGTGTAGTTGGTGGCGGCGGTCAGGTTCTCCAGATAGAAGGGAATGTTGCCAAAGTAGTGCCACAGCATGTTGTAGTAGAACACGCGCAACGCGCGGGCCTGCATCTCGTAGCTCTGCTTGTTTTTCTCGCTGACCGACTCGTCGGCCCATCCCAGGTATTTCAGCAGGTCGTTGCAGCGCTTGATGCCCGAGTAGTCAACCGTCCAGAGCGACGAGAGAGTGTTGTTCTCGTCGGCCTCGTAGTTGAACAGCATGTGCCAGTTCTGCATGTCGGTTTTGTTAGAGCCGCCCACCCAGAAGTCGTCGCCCATGATTTCGGCGTCGATGTTGAGTGCGTTGTACTGGCTGAGTCCCCAGTCGGGCCAGTGGATGGGGTCGTAGGCGGCCACGAGTGCCTCTTGCAGATGGGCGTCGGTCTTGAAATAGTCCTCCAGAGGCTCGCCCGAGGGATTCTGCACCTCCAGGAAGTCGTCGTTGCAGGCTGTGGTGAGCGTCAGGGTGGCTGCCAGCATGCCTATCGTGAATATCTTAGTTGTTTTCATATTGTTTTCGGTGTTTATGGTTTAAAAAGCGAGGTTGAATCCTACGGTCCAGGTGCGTGCCTGCGGATAGATACCGCGGTCAACGCCCAGCGACTTGCTGTTAGACGAAATTTCGGGGTCGAATCCCCAATACTTGGTGAAGGTGAAGAGGTTTTCGGCCATGACAAACAGTCGCAGACGCTCTACGAAGAAGCGCTTGGTGATGTTGGCCGGCAGGGTGTAGCCCAGTGAGACGTTCTTGACGCGCATGTAGGCTCCGTCGCAGATGTAGAGGTCGCTCATGAGCCAGTTGGTGGCGTCGCCGTTGCGCAGGATGGGATACTTGTTGCTGGTGCCTTCGCCCGTCCAGCGGCCCAACATCCAAGTGGGGAAGTTGCCCGAGAACACGTCGGTGCGGTAGGTACCGTCGAAGATGTCGGCATCGGCCACGCCTTGCAGGAAGAGGTTGAAGTCGAATCCCTTCCACGAGGCGTCGAAGTTCACGCCGTAGGTCCAGGTGGGCGAGCCGTGGCCAATGTTGGTGCGGTCGTCGGAGGTGATTTGTCCGTCGCCGTTCACATCAACAAAGCGCACGTCGCCAGGCTGTGCGTTAGGCATAATCAGGCTGCCGTCGGCATTCTGGTAGGCCTGCACGTCGGCCTTGGTCTGGAACACGCCGTCGGTCTTGTAGCCGAAGAAGTAGGGGAAGGCTTCGCCGTTGGAGCCGCGCACGCCGCCGCCCGAGATGCCCTGTATGCCGCCGTAGTCAACAAAGCCCGTGTCGTTGCCCAGGTTCTTCAGTTTGTTGTGCTGGTAGGTGGCGTTGGCTTTCAGGCCGAACTTGGCGTCGCCCAGGTTCCACTTGTAGCCCAGCTCTATCTCCACGCCGCTGTTCTCCATGTCGCCCACGTTGCCCCAGGGCTTGCTCTCGCCCAGGTAGCTCGGCACGGCCATCTGGATGAGCATGCCGTTGGTCTTCTTCACGTAGTAATCTACGGTGAAGGTCAGCGAGTTGTTCAGGAATCCGAAGTCAACGCCCAGGTCGGTCTGCTCGCTCTCTTCCCATTTCAGGTCGGGGTTGGCCGTGGCGCTGGCCTTGGTGCCGTTGAACTTCATGGCGTTCTTGCCGAAGAGCACGTTGTTGCCCGTAGAGGTGAGCACGGTGTAGAGGAAGTTGTCGATGTTGTCGCTACCGTTCTTACCCCAGCTGGCGCGCAGCTTCAGGTTGGTGAGCCAGTTGCGGCTGCCCTCCATGAACTTTTCGTTCATGATGTTCCAACCTACTGACACCGAGGGGAATGTGCCGTACTTGCTGTTGGGGCCGAATCGGCTCGAGCCGTCGCGGCGGATAGTGGCCTGCAGCATGTAGCGCTCGTCGTAGTTGTAGCTCAGACGGGCGAAGAGCGACGACAGGCGGTGCTCCACGCCGATGCCTCCCCAGCCGTTGAACTCGGCGTAGGGGGTGCCGTCCAGCTTGCCGTCCTCGGTCACGTTGTAGATGACGGTCGAGGTGGTGTTGTTCAGATAGGGTTTCTCAATGTTGTTCAGGTTCCAGCGGTTCACGCCCAGGTAGTCGCTCTTGTTCTTCATGGCCGACTGTCCCAGCACAATGCCGATGGTGTGCTTGCCGAAAATCTTGTCGTAGGTAAGCGTGTTCTCCACCTGCCAGTTGGTGCCCTTCGAGGTCTGCGACTCGGCGCTCGTATGGTCGTTGTAGTTATTGCCAGAGTGCTGATACTTGGTCAGCGTGGCGGCATCGTAGCCCCAGAACGAGAGGTCGGCGCTATAGGTGAAGTGGTATTTCAGGTTGTCCCACAGCCCCAGGTCGATGGAGAACTTGGGCACAAACTTGTGCGACCAGTTCTTTGTGGGGTTCAGGGCCATCAGGGCCAGCGGGTTGTTCATTTCCTGATATGTGCCGGCAAAACCGGGAATGGTGTAGTAGTTGCCGTTCTCGTCGCGGGTCAACTGGCGCAGCTCGCGGCTGGTCTTGGTGCCAATCACCTCGCCGTCGGCGTTATACACGTTGGGGTCTTCGTAGTTGCGGTAGTACTGGGCAGCCAGTTTCTCGTCGAGTACCGTCGGGGCCAGCGTGGGAGCCAGATAGAGTGCCGAGCCCAGCCACGAGCCATACTCGGTGTTTTCGGATATGCCTGTGCTCTTCACGCGTGTGTAAGCCATGTTCACGGTCACGTCCAGTTTGTTCAGGAAGTTGCGCTCCTTGGTGGCGTCGAACACGTTGTAGATGTTGTTCGAACGCAGCGCCAGACGCTCATAGTTGGAGTGGCCCTTGTTGCCGCCCACGATACCCTCCTGGGTGTAGAAGCCCAGCGACAGGTAGTAGTTCAGGCGCTCAGAGGCTCCGCTGATGCTCAGGTCGTGGTTCTGCACGGGGGCATTGTCGTTGAACACCAGGTCCTGCCAGTTGGTGCCGAAACCGTTGATAGCCTGGCCGTTGCTGTCGGTCAGATGGTAGGGGTCGGCATAGAGCGGGGCCTGTCCGCCGTTCACGTTGCGCTCGTTCTGCAGAATGGCATAGTCGGTGGCACTCGTCACGTCGCGGCGGCGCCAGGCAGTCTGCCAGCCCTGCGAGAAGTTGTAGTTCACGTTGGTCTTGCCAATCTTGCCGCGCTTGGTGGTGACCAGCACCACACCGTTGGCGGCACGGGCACCGTAGATGGCACCCGAGGCAGCATCCTTCAGCACCTCGATGCTCTCAATGTCGTTGGGGTTTACAAAGTCAAGGCCGCCCTCAATAGGCATGCCATCGACAATGTAGAGCGGGTCGCTATTATTAATAGTACCCGTACCACGTATAAGCACCTTGGGCGAAGCGCCGGGCTGACCCGACGACGAGGTGACGTTCACACCGGCGGCCAAGCCCTTCAGGGCGTTGTCCATACGCACCGGCGTCTTGCCGTTCAGGTCGTCGGCACTCACCTTGGCGATGGAGGCCGTCACCACGCTCTTTTTCTGAACGCCGTAGCCGATTACCACCACATCGTTGAGCAGCTGAGTGTCATCGTTCAGCACGATGCGCATGTTGGCGGCTGCTTTTACTGTTTGCGACGTGTAGCCGATAAACGACACCGTCAGCCTGGTGCCGGGCTCCACGCTGATGGCAAATTTTCCGTCAACATCGGTGATTGCACCGTTCGACGTGCCTTCCTCAACAACAGAAGCGCCTATGATGGGCTCTCCTGTTGAATCAATCACAGTACCCGTGAAACGTTGTTTCTGGGCAAAGGCCGCTACTGACAAGAACAATGTCAATAGCACAAATAAATACCTTTTCTGATTCATACTTTAGGTTTTTTTGAATTATTAATGATATGATGTTCGTCAAAAAGTTTTCGGTGCAAAGATACATTAAATACATACTGGTGAAGTGTAGATATAGTTAAAAAGTGGATTCAAAAATGTTTCATTTTCTTGTAACGCGCATAAAAACAGACAGTTGTCAATTTTGTATATAATCAAAAAAGTGGACGGAATATAGACGTGTAGAAAGTACATTTTACCCCGATTTTGCCGTTTTTCAAAGTGTCTTTTCTACACTTCAAGATTTTTTTTGAGTGTTTTCCATTCGGCTTTTTCGGTCGAAAATCAGACAGTTTTAAATCATTAAACCATTAAACCAAACAACCATTTCTCATTTTTGATTTTCATCTTTTTTTGATGAATAATTTTTATTTATATATATATAAATAAGTTTTTTTACCCACCATTTGGTTTAAAGGTTTAATGGTTTAAAGGTTTTATTCTTACCGGTGGTAAAGGTACAATGAAACTAGATATTCACCCTTCGCTTGTGTACGCACAAATATCATCGTATCTGGTATTTACATATTCAGACGTGGTGTTTTTGTTGTCGCACGCGAGTTCTTCCCCTGATTCCCCCTTGAGAGAGGCCTCCTGCGGTTCTTCCTGTGCCTCAAATAGAGGCATCCATTCGTTTTCGGGAGAGTGGAGAGTGTGCAGGGTGGTCTCTTTTTGAGTGGAGAGAGCTCATGTAAACCCATGAGAGCTGGTGAGTTGGAATGGGGTCTGTAATATCATGCAAATAGTCTTTGTAAAACTTTTTCATAAATTTCTCACAAGTGCCTTTTTTTCGTGCTTCAACTATTGCATGCCTGCAAATCCTTTTGTAACTTTGCACATAGAAAAAGCACCCCAACACTTAACACCCAACACCCAATGAAAAAAATAATTTTTATTCTGATGACCATCATGAGTACACTTCAGTTGCAAGCACAAGACCAGAACTTCTGGATATTCCTCTGCTTCGGACAGTCGAACATGGCCGGGCAGGCACCCATCGAGCAGCAAGACCTGACGGTTGGCGACCGCTATCTGAGCATGGCAACCACCGATGGCGGCGATGGCCGCAAGCTGGGCACCTGGCGCAAGGCCGTGCCGCCCCTCTGCCGCGCCGACGCCCATCTGGGCCCTGCCGACTGGTTTGGGCGCACGCTCGTCGATGTGGTGCCCGAGAATGTGCGCATCGGCATTGTGTCGGTGGCTGTAGAAGGCTGTCCTATTACCTTCTTCGACAAAGACCAGAACGCAGCCCTCATCGCCAAGGAGGAGCGCGACTGGATGAACGGAATCCTCGACCAGTACGGGCGCGACCCTTACCAGCGCCTGCTGGACATGGCCCGGATTGCCGCCAAGGACGGAGTGATAAAGGGCATTCTGCTGCATCAGGGCGAGACCGATGCCTATAACGATGAATGGCGCAAGACGGTAAGGAAAATTTACCGCGACCTGCAACAGGAATTGCAGTTCGACTCTACGGCTGTGCCCCTGCTCGTGGGAGAGGTGGTGCGCGGCGAATATGGCGGCATCTGCGGCCATGCCAATCCTGCTATCAACGACATTGCCAATCATTATGCCAACACCTATGTGGTGTCGTCGGAAGGATGCATGCCCAGCGACGACAATCTGCATTTCAGTAGCGAGGGCTACCGCCAGCTGGGCCGTCATTATGCCCTGCGCTATCTGGAGGCCGCCCATCCTGCGTTGGCAGAAGTCTGCCGCCAGCAATTGGCTGCCGCCGGACTCGACAAGGTGAGTGTTGCCACGTCGAACCTCACCGTGAATACAAAGCGCTCGGGCACCACGCTGAGCGTCACGGCGTCGGAACCTGTAGATAAGGTGGATGTGGTCAGCTTCTCGGGGCAGACCGTGAAGACCTTCACCCTCAACGGGAAGAAGGAATTCAATCTCTCATTAGAGCAGCTGCCCAAAGAAAAACTGGTGTTCGTGTTTCAGAATGCCAATGCAAAGGCGACTATCGACTTGATAATTGATAATTGACAATTGATAATTGACAATTGACAATTGATAATTGAAAATAGTAAAATAGTAAAATGAATACAGCCATCATGAAGGCCAAGGCCATAGAAATGGGCATTCAGGGCGTGGCCACAGCCTCGGTTTGCAGCAGTTCGGCTCGCCGAAAATTCAAGAGAAGCTGGTAGAAACCCACTATATCAGATAATGGTTTTGTTAAGTATTTTTTTCGCCCCACATAAGTTATGTTAGAACATATTGCAAATTTCACGGCATGGCCCATACTCACCGGCATCTTGGTGGGCTACATAGCCAACCTCATCATGAGCGGAGAGGGCAAGGGATGCTGCATGAACCTCATCATGGGTATCATTGGCAGCTATGCAGGCACCTTCATCAGCTATCTGCTGCACATCGAGCTGCTCGGCAGGGGCTATCTTACCAACTTCGTGTTTTGTGTCGTCGGCGCGGTTACAGTCATGTGGATTTGGAGAAAGCTGTTCGATTGAACTATGTAAGATTTTTTACCAAAAGAATAGGAAATGACGTCAAATCTGTTTTACTGCTGTCTGATAGTTCTCAATATTATTACCTTCGTGGTGTATGGCATCGACAAGTGGAAAGCCATGAAGGGGCGCTGGCGCATCTCTGAGTTCACCTTGCTGCTGCTTGCCGTCATCGGGGGCAGCATCGGCGCTTTGCTCGGTATGAGGGTATGGCATCACAAAACCAAGCACTTGAAGTTCAAGTATGGAGTGCCACTTATCCTGTTGGCACAGCTGGCACTCCTTTACTTTTTTCAGTATAACTAATACAACATTCACCGGGTAGGAGTTATCTGTAGTTATCGGAAATTTACAGGCTTTTAGCCTGTGGAGTTAGCGGACAATAGCTTCTTTGACGTTGACACTAACGTTAACTATTGTCCGTTAACTTCACGAGCCGTAGGCTCCATAATTGCCGTTAACTCCTATTGACTCCCTGCACAGTGTTCCTTAATCAGAGGTGTACCTCTTTTTCGAGCACCTCGCCACCTCTGATTTTGAAGGAATTCAGATGTACTCCCTCATGGAGTGAGAGGATGGCATATCGAATGGTGGGGTCGTTGGCCAGTCGCAGGTCTTCTTGCGAGGGGCGCGAGGGCGACGCAGGATGGCTGTGCCAGTTGGCGAGTATCTTCAGCCCTTTCTGGCGGGCGTATCTGAGGGCAGCAAACTGGTCTTTGGGGGCAAAGGAGAAATGCTCTGGTGAGTGGTCGATGTTCTCCATCGGGTAATGCTCCGTCACCTCGTCGCCCTCGTCCATGCTTATGCCCAGCAGGTAGCCGCACGATTCGTTGGGTGCGTCGTTCCGCGCCTGGTTAATCAATTCGTCAATGATATTCTGTGGTATCTTCATCTTTTTTAATTCATAATTTAGAATGCATAATGCATAATCATTCAAGTTTTGGCAGTAATATATTATGCATTATAATTTATGCTTTGTGCTTAAGGTCGCAGGCGGCCTGCGCATAGTCAATCAGGTGGTCGATGGTAGGATGGCTGCCACAGATGGCGCACGAGTCGCGATGTTTCACAGCCACGGTGCGGAACTGCATGGTCTTGGCTTCGAAGGTGAGCAGACGGTTGGTGAGCAGCTCACCCACGCCCGTGAAGTATTTCAGCGTCTCTGCCGCCTGAATGGTGCCCAGCATACCGGCAATGGCTCCCAGCACACCTGCCTGCGAACACGTGGGCACAGCACCTGCGGGGGGCGGCTCCTTGAACATGCAGCGGTAGCAGGCCGTTCCTGGCAAGTGGGTAAAGGTCTGACCGTTGAACCGCAGAATGCCTCCATGCGAGAAAGGCTTGCCCGCCATCACACAGGCATCGTTGATAAGGAATTTCACGGGGAAGTTGTCCGTTCCATCCACGATGAAGTCATACTCTTTGATGATATCCAACGCGTTCGAAGAGTCGAGAAACTCGTAATAAGTGTCAACCTTCACGTCAGGGTTGATGGCCTGTATTTTCTCCTTGGCACTCTGCACTTTCGGCACCCCCACGTCTTTTGTGAAGTGAATCACTTGGCGTTGTAGGTTCGAGAGATCTACCACGTCCGCATCAACAATGCCAATGGTGCCTATGCCAGCCGCAGCAAGATAGAGCGAAACCGGGGCACCCAGTCCTCCAGCACCTACCACGAGCACCCGCGCGTTCATTATTTTCTCTTGTCCCTCCACGCCTACATCTTGCAACAAGATGTGTCGCGAATAGCGCTGTATCTGTTCTTCTGTAAAATCTATCATAATAGAATCCTCAATTATCAATTGTCAATTATCAATCATTCACAACCGCCTCCCATGAAATAGAGGAAATCTACCTTGTCGCCTTCTTTCAGTTCGATACTGTCCCAGTCTTCGCGCTCGGCAAACTCCTCGTTCACCTGTACGCTGACCATCTCTGGGTTTTCTACCAGCAACAGCTTTATCAGCTTGCTCACGTTCAGAGGAAGCTCCACCTCCTGCACGTCGCCATTTACATAAATCTTTGCCATAATGTGTTTTTTTTGAGTTTGAATCACGCTGCAAAGGTACGATGATTCTCCGGGGAGCACAATCCCACAGACATGGTAAATCGCATACCACAATAAAGGTATGCAGAATGCCATAAATAGGCGATTGTGGGAGTGCGGATTTCGACGTAACTTTGCACCCAGACTCAAACATTATGGAATTATGGCAGAAACAAAGAAACTAAGTATCATCGCCTTTAGTGGCGATTTCGACAAACTGACGGCTGTATTTACATTAGGTACGGGCGCGGCTGCAGTAGGCTACGAAGTGAACATCTTTTTCACCTTCTGGGGCCTCGACGCCATCAAGCAGAAGCAGGGGCGCGCCTTCGTGGGCGGCAACTGGCTGACGAAATTCTTTGGCTACATGATGGGCGGACTGAAAGTGACACCCACGAGCCGCTTCAATTTCTTCGGCATTGGCCCCAAAATTTTCCGCTATCTGATGCGCAAGAACAATGTGGCAACCCTCGAAGAACTTGTAGAGGCTGCCAAAGCCCTCGGCATCAAACTCTACGCCTGCGAAATGGCCATGCATGTGCTGGGCTTGAAGAAGGAGGACTTTATACCCGAGGTGAAGGATGTGCTCGGCGTGGCGTCGTTCCTCAACCTTAGCGAAGGCGGACAAACCCTGTTTATTTGACAATTTGATAATTTCACAATTTCACAATTATACAATTTTACAATTTCACAATTTTTTCAAATTTACAATTTTCCCAATGAAAAAAGTATTAGACATAACGAAGGAACACTGCCCGATGACTTTCGTGAAAACCAAGATAGAGCTTTCTAAGCTCCAGCCGGGCGACATTCTCGAAGTGCTGCTTGCTGAGGGCGAACCGCTCGACAACGTGCCACGCAATGCCAAAGAGCAGGGATATAACGTCCTCGCTGTAGAGCATGTAGAGGGCACAACGCATAAAGTAACTATTAAAAAGTAAATAAACAATATAAACATTAAAAACTTAAACGATTATGGCAGATTCAAATCTTCAGCGCAGTGTGACCACTGCCACCGCCAGAAGACTGGCAACCACCACCAAGACAGCCCCGCAGATGGGCTCCATCACCCCACGTTTGCTCCTGAAACTCCTGCCCTGGGTGCAGGTCAGCGGCGGTACCTTCCGCGTGAATCGCACGAAAGTTGAACTGAGAAAAAACGACCGCCTGCCCATTCAGTATGCTAATGGTGTTCCTTCGTTTACAGCCAAGAGCCTGAAGGCCATTCCGCTCTTTTCTGAGTTCGACGACGAGATACTGCATCGCCTGGTGAGCTCGTTTGAAACAAAAGAGGTGGATGTGGACGAGCTGTTCGTAGAGGAGGGCAAGGACAAGCAGCGGTTCTTCATCGTGGCCAGTGGACAGGCAGAGGTCATCAGCAAAGGTCCTCATGGCGAGGACTTACGGATTGCCTTGCTGGGCGACGGTGAGTATTTCGGCGAGGCCGACCTGCTCGATGAGCAGGAATCCACCGTTTCTGTACGTGCCATCACGCCAACGGTATTCCTTGGACTGAAACTGAAAGAACTGATTAAGTTTATCAAGGAGGTGCCCGACTTCCGTGAGACATTCAACAAGGCTGTTGACAAGCAGCTGCGCCTGAAGGCATCGGTAAACGACAACGGCGAGAAGCACATCGACCTGGTCTCTGGCCATGAGGAGGACAACATCATTCCGGAGACCTACATCGACTATGAGGAGAACCCCACGGAGTATTCGCTCAACACACTCCAGACCGTGGTGCGTGTGCATACTCGTGTGAGCGACCTCTACAACAACCCCTACAACCAGCTGGAGGAACAGCTGCGGTTGTCCATCGAGAGCATCAAGGAGCGCCAGGAGTGGGAACTCATCAACAACAAGAAGTTTGGCTTGCTGGCTGCCGCCAATCCCGCCTACCGCATCACCACACGCTACGGTGCGCCCACGCCCGACGACCTCGACGAGCTGCTGTCGCTGGTGTGGAAGGAGCCGGCCTTCTTCATCGCCAACCCTCGGGCCATTGCTGCCTTTGAGCGCGAATGCACATGGCGCGGCGTACCTCCTGTAACCACCGACCTCTTTGGCACGAAGGTCATTCTGTGGCGCGGTGTGCCTCTGATTCCATCCGACAAGGTCGAGGTAGAGGGACAGTACCTCACGGGCCGC
Source organism: uncultured Prevotellaceae bacterium (assembly GCA_900315565.1). Classification (GTDB taxonomy): domain Bacteria; phylum Bacteroidota; class Bacteroidia; order Bacteroidales; family Bacteroidaceae; genus Prevotella. The sequence continues at coordinate 110,221 of OMZS01000003.1, forward strand.
GGCGTAGGCACCACAAAGATTATCCTCGTGCGCGTAGGCGAGAAAAACCAGGGCGTGGTGGGGCTGCACCAGAGCGGTATTCCTGGCGAGATAGCACCCTCGCTCTCTGCCCGACTGATGGGACTCGACAAATTCGGCGTAGCCTCCTATCTGCTTACCAAATACTTCTCGCTGGCCTCGCTCACCGACGATGCCATTGCTGTGCTCGAAAATGTAGAGGTGGGTTATTATCACGACTATCAGCACCGAAACAAAGTTGAGAAATAACAAGATGAGAAAAAAACAATAAATTTCGAATCATTTTATTTCGAATCATCTCTTAAACTTCGAATCATCTCTTTATGATAGATATACAGAATAATAACGGCTATGGACTGGAAGACCCCGGATTGGCCCTGCTGAAGCAAGTGGCGCAGAAATACTGCCCAGAAGAGTTTCAGGCCTCGCGCAAGGCGGTGCTGCCCGACGAGGTGCTCGACCTCTCTCAGCTGGCAGTCCTGTATGATGCGGCATTTCCGCATCCCGCCGGTCACCCATCCTTGCCTCAGGATGAAAAACTTCGGACTGGCGAGCTTGATTCGGGCATCGGCTTTGGCATCGGCATCCCGGAGACCCAGAAACTGCGCAACCTGCACTACGAGGAAACCGACACACTCAACTCCGAGCAGATTAAGCGCGACTTCCCCGTGCTCCGGCAGAAGGTGAACGGCCACGACCTTGTCTGGCTCGACAATGGGGCCACCACGCAGAAGCCCAACCAGGTCATTGACAAAATCAGCCACTACTACCGCACATACAACTCCAACATCCACCGTGGGGCCCACACCCTGGCAGCCCGCGCTACCGATGCTTACGAGGAGGCCCGCGAAAAGGTGCAGCGGTTCATCAATGCAGCCACCAGCGAGGAGATTATCTTTGTGCGTGGCACCACCGAGGGCATCAACCTCGTGGCACAAACCTACGGACGGCAGTATCTGACACCCGGCGACGAGGTTATCGTCTCAGAGCTCGACCACCATGCCAACATTGTGCCTTGGCAGCGTGTCTGTAAAGAGCGGGGAGCCACGCTGCGCGCCATCCCCACCGACCAAAACGGCGACTTGGTGCTCTCTGAGTTCGAGCGGCTCATCACGCCCCGCACGCGGTTTGTCTCTGTGGGCCATGTGAACAATACTTTTGGCACCATCAACGATGTGCAGCGCATCATCAACATTGCCCATTCGCACCAGATTCCCGTGCTCATCGACGGAGCACAGTCCATCGCCCACACGCCAGTAGACGTGCAGCAGCTGGGTGCCGACTTCTTTGTGTTCAGCGGCCATAAAATCTACGGACCCAACGGCATCGGGGTGGTCTATGGCCGCAAGGAGCTGCTCGACAAGATGCAGCCCTGGCAGGGTGGCGGCAATATGATCAAGGACGTCACCATCGAGCGCACCGAGTACAATGTGCCGCCCGCCCGATTCGAGGCTGGCACGCCCAACGTGGCAGACGCCATCGGGCTGGGTGCTGCTCTCGACTACGTGTCGCATCTGGGCATCCGCAACATTGAGCACCACGAGCACCAGCTGACGGAATATGCCCGCGAGCAGCTCGCCCAGATACCCGGCCTTACGCTCATCGGCAATCCCAAGCAGCGCGTGTCGGTGGTAAGCTTCGTGCTCGACGGCATCCCCGTGCCCGAGGTGGGCACTCTGCTCGACAAGGAAGGCATTGCCGTGCGAGCAGGTCACCACTGTGCCCAGCCTGCCCTGCGCGCCCTCGGCTACGAAATGAGTGTCCGTCCCACCTTCGCCCTTTACAACACCCGCGAGGACGTTGACCGCCTCGTCGTGGCGGTTCGTAAGATTGTCGGCCAACGCTAACACAAAAAGTAAATCGAAATAACAAAAAACAGAAAGTGAAGTACGAAACGAAGATTCTGACAACCCGTTATCAGAAACCCGATCCCTACGGGGCATTGTCGATGCCCGTCTATTATACGGCGGCGTTTGAGTTTGAGTCTGCCAAGGCCATGGGCGACGCGTTCTGCGGTCGCTCCATGGCACCGTCGTATGCCCGCATCGCCAACCCCACGGTTAGCTATCTGGAGGAGCGCGTGCGCCAGCTGACGGGAGCCACAAGTGTGACCGCCCTCAACACGGGTATGGCAGCCATCCACTATGCCCTGACAGCTGTCAGCGCGGCCGGTCTGAACATCGTTGCCTCCAAACATCTGTTTGGCAATAGCGTCTCGCTGCTGCGCGACACCCTCGGCACCTACGGTGTGGAAGTCCGTTTCGCCGACTTCACCCACCCCGATGAGGTGGCTTCGCTCATCGATGACAAAACCTGCGCCCTGTTCTTCGAAATCATCACCAATCCGCAGTTGTTCGTAGCCGATATCCGTCAGTTGGCCGACGTGGCCCACAAGGCAGGTGTCCCGCTCATTTCCGATACCACCATTGTGCCGTTCTCTGCCTTCCATGCCGCAGATTTCGGCGTGGATGTCGAGATAGTGTCAAGCACAAAATATATCTCTGGAGGCGGAACCGGACTTGGCGGACTGCTCATCGACTACGGACGTTTCGACTGGAGCCAGTCGCCGTCGCCGGCCTTACAGGCTCGTGTCAAGCGGGTGGGTAAGAAACTGGCCTTTACGGCACGGGTGAAAACAGAGCTCGTCACCAATCTTGGTGCCCTGATGACACCACAGGCAGCCTATATGGAAACCCTTGGCCTCGATACGCTCGACATTCGTTTCCGCCGCCAGGCCTCCACTGCGTTGTGGCTCGCTCGTCAATGCCAGCAGCTGCCTGAAATTAAGCGGGTGAACTACACCGGACTCGAAGACAATCCCTTCTACCAGCTTTCTAATGCACAGTTCGGACCGTTGCCGGGAGCCGTCTTCACCATCGACCTCGAATCGAAAGAAACCGCCTGGGCCTTCATCGACCGTCTGCAGGTTATCCGTCGTGCCACCAATCTCTTCGACCGCAAGTCGCTGGCCATCCATCCAGCCTCCACCATCTTCGGTCTCTTTACCCCCGCACAGTGTGCTGCCATGTCTGTGCCCGACACCACCGTCCGCCTGAGTATCGGTCTCGAAGATGGCGCGGATCTGCTGGAGGACATCAAGCAAAGTCTGAGGGGGTGATGGGTGATAGGCCCCACAGAGGAAAGAAAAGAACAAAGAAAAGGAGGGAAAAGAGAGCAGTACAGAGGAAATAACAAAGCTCGTACACCAGCGCTGGTGCACGAGCTTTGTCATGATGATGTGATTTGTGTTGTCTTACCTGATGAACAACAGTTCGCGGTACTTCGGCAGAGGCCATAGGCTGTCATCGACGATGAGTTCCAGCTTGTCTATCTGGTAGCGAATGTCGTCGAGTTTAGGCTCCACCTCGTCGTGGTAGGCGATGGCCTTCTGGTGCTCATCCTCAATCTTGTTGGCCTTTCGGCGGGCATTGACCAGTTCGTCCACCATGCACTCTATGGCACTGGTGCGCTCGGCTATCTCCTCAATGATTTTCTTGTTGCGGGCCGAGAGTTTGTCGGCAGTATCAATGGGGAAGACAACGGCCAGGTTGCTGATGTTCTGCAGCAGCTGCGTCTGGTAGCGGGTGGCTACGGGAATGATGTGGTTCATCGAGAGGTCGCCCAGCACGCGGGCCTCAATCTGAATCTTCTTGGTGTAGGTCTCCCATTTCACTTCGTTGCGGGCCTCCAGTTCCTTGCGGGTCATTACGCCGAGGCTCTCAAACATCTGTATGCTTTCGGCGTCAAGGTAGCGTTCGAAGATTATCGGGCACGACTTTTCTACGTCGAGACCACGCTTGGCGGCTTCCTCCACCCACTCGTCTGAGTAGCCGTTGCCGTCGAAACGGATGGGCTTACAGGTCTTGATGTCCTCGCGTAGCACCTCAATAATGGCGTGGTAAACAGCGCTGTGGCCTGTGCCTTCGAGTTTCTTCTCCAGCGATGGAATCAGGGCATCCACGCGCTTCTTGAAATCTACCAGGGCTTCTGCTACCGCACTATTCAAGGCCGTCATGGCCGAGGCGCAGTTGGCCTCTGAGCCTACGGCGCGGAACTCAAAGCGGTTGCCGGTGAAGGCGAAGGGGCTGGTGCGGTTGCGGTCGGTATTGTCGATGAAGAGTTCGGGAATCTCGGGAATGTCCATCTTCAGACCCTGCTTGCCAGCCATGGCGAGGATGTCCGAGACGTCGGCTTTCTCAATATGGTCGAGCAGTTCGCTCACCTGCTTGCCGAGGAACGACGAGACGATGGCGGGCGGTGCCTCGTTGGCACCCAGGCGGTGGGCGTTGGTGGCACTCATGATGCTGGCCTTCAAGAGTCCGTTGTGGCGCCATACGCCCATCAGCGTCTCAACGATGAAGGTGGCAAAGCGCAGGTTCTGCTCTGCGTTCTTGCCAGGGGCATGCAGCAGCACGCCGTTGTCTGTAGAGAGACTCCAGTTGTTGTGCTTGCCGCTGCCGTTGATGCCGGCGAAGGGCTTCTCGTGGAGCAGCACGCGGAATCCGTGCTTGCGGGCTACGCGTTTCATCACAGACATGAGCAGCATGTTGTGGTCAACGGCCAAGTTGGTTTCCTCGAAGATGGGGGCCAGCTCAAACTGGTTGGGGGCCACCTCGTTGTGGCGCGTCTTGCAGGGGATGCCCAGTTCGAGGGCTACAATCTCCAGCTCGCGCATAAAGGCGGCCACACGCTCGGGGATGGAACCAAAATAGTGGTCGTCCATCTGCTGGTTCTTGGCCGAGTCGTGGCCCATCAGCGTGCGCCCCGTGAGCAGCAGATCGGGGCGGGCACTGTAGAGTCCCTCGTCAACAAGGAAATACTCCTGTTCCCAACCCAGGTTGCTGGTCACCTTCTTCACAGTGGGGTCGAAGTAGTGGCACACGTCGGTAGCAGCCACGTTGACGGCATGCAAGGCGCGCAGCAGCGGAGCCTTGTAGTCGAGTGCCTCACCGGTGTAGCTGATAAAGATGGTGGGTATGCAGAGCGTGTCGTCGATGATGAACACCGGGCTGGTGGGGTCCCATGCGCTGTAGCCACGCGCCTCGAAGGTGCTGCGTATGCCACCGCTGGGGAACGAACTGGCGTCGGGCTCCTGCTGTACGAGCAGCTTGCCCGTAAACTCCTCCACCATGCCGCCCTTGCCGTCGTGCTCGATGAATGAGTCGTGCTTCTCGGCTGTTCCTTCGGTCAGCGGCTGGAACCAATGCGTGTAGTGCGTCACACCGTTCTCCGTTGCCCACTGTTTCATGCCAGCAGCCACGGCGTCGGCCACGGCACGGTCGAGCGGCACACCGTTGTCCATGACATCTATCATTTTCTCGTACGTGTCCTTGGGCAGGTACTTGTACATTTTCTCACGCGAAAAGACCTTCTTGCCAAAGTACTCCGACGGTCTTTCTGCTGGCGTTTTTACGTCGAGCGGCTTCTTCTTGAAAGCTTCGCCGACAACCTGAAATCTTAATGTTTCCATAATCGTGTTGTGTTTATGTTTATTGTTTTTGTTTATATATATCTATTTACCATTTTCTTTTATGGCGGCAAAGGTACGGCAATTTGTTCTGAAAACGCAACTTTTTCTTTCTCTTTGTTTGTTAAAAACAAAAGAAATTAGCATTATGTAAACTTTTGAATGGCTTTTATTTACTATTTGCTATCATTTTGCGTGTAATTTGTGCCATTCTGTTACTATTTGTTATCTGTCACCAAATCAAACAAAAATCCTTCTCCTTGCCATCCCGGCAGGAAGAAGGATATAAAACCTGGAAAGATTAGGGCTGCAGCGTAAACCCGAAAACCAGGTATGCTTTCTGCGAGCATGGGTTGGCAGCAATCTGTGCGAAGACGGGGATAGCAAACGTGTCAGTCACACGGATATCCTTTGTCGCCTTCAGTGCCACATTGGTGACGGCAAAGCCGTTTGTGGCGTATTGACCAGAGGCGAAAGGTACTACACCAGCCGTAGCAGTCCATTCGATGGCAGACAGTTTGAATGGGACAACTGCCTCCACATAACTGCTGTACGCCCGCTTGCCGTCGGCTTTGTAATCATTGCCCGCAAAGTTAGTAAACCATTGTAGCGAGGCAAAGCCTAGATCGTAGCCGATGTTAGCCTCAAACACGTGGTTCGTGCTATGGCTTCCGTACTTAAAATAGCGTCCGTCAGGGTCGCCGTCGCTGGCCATCTGGCTGAACCAATAGTCGGTGATACCAATGTTGAACCCGCCAACGGTGTAGCCTAAGTTCAGGTCAAACTCTTTCGTATCGGCAGCATCGGTAAGTCCTACGCTGCCCCACGCCGTCAGCGACAGACCTTTGTAGCCGATGCCCAGCGTAGGCTGCAGCGACACGTTGCCCAGATTCTGGCCACGCCAGATGTAATTGCTCACTACATCACCACAAATAGTTGTCTCAATACCATCGCAGATGTTTGTATTTTCTTTCTCTTCTTGTGCCGTAGCACTCAATCCTGTAGCGATCATCATCGCCATTAAAACAATCTTTTTCATAATTCTCATTTTTTTTTAAATGCTCAATTAGTTATAACACATCTCACCATGTTCATAAACATCGAGGCCCTCTTCTTCAATGCGCTTTTCTACACGCAGTCCATGAACCTTCTTAATGCCGTAGAACAGAACGAAACCACAGATGGCAGCCCAGAGGTCGATGATCAGAATGCCGAAACACTCGGCACCGAAAAATCCCCAGCCATGACCATAGAAGGCACCATTTGTTGTGGATAGCAGACCCGTCATCAGAGTGCCCAGAATGCCACAGACGCCATGCACGCTGCTGGCACCAACGGGGTCGTCGATGTGCAGTTTGTGGTCGATGAACTCAATGGCATAGACCAGCACGATGCCACAGACGAGACCAATGACGATGGCACCAAAAGGTGACACGAGGTCACAACCAGCGGTGATGCCTACCAATCCTGCCAGCACACCGTTCAGTGTCAGCGAGAGCGACGGCTTGCCGTATTTTATATAGGTGACGAACATCGTTGCCACACCACCAGAAGCAGCGGCGAGGTTGGTGGTCAGGAACACATGAGAGATGGCAATGCGGTTCACCTCGCCCGAAGCGGCCAGCTGTGAGCCGGGGTTGAAGCCAAACCAGCCCAGCCAAAGAATGAATACACCCAGGGCAGCCATCATCAGGTTGTGACCAGGAATAGCACGGCTCTTCATGTCGGCACCATATTTCCCGATGCGCGGACCAAGGGCCATTGCACCAATCAATGCCAGCACGCCACCCACGCTATGCACGATGGCCGAACCGGCAAAGTCGTGGAACACCGCGCCAAACGTCTGCATCATAAACCCGTCGGCAGCATCGTTGCAGAGCCAGCCGCCGCCCCATGTCCAGTGGCCCTCTATGGGATAGATAAACAGCGAGATAACCGCTGAGTAAATCAGATACATCGAGAACTTTGTGCGCTCGGCCATAGCACCACTCACAATAGTGGCACTCGTAGCACAGAACACTGTCTCGAAAATCAGGAAACCCTCTACGGGCAGGTCGCCCTTGTAGAAACTCAGGTCACCCCAGTTGGGAGCACCTATAAAACCAGCACCTTCGCTGCCGAACATAAAGCCGAAGCCGAGTAAGAAGAACAACAGCGAGCCGAACATAAAGTCCACAAAGTTCTTCATCAGGATGTTTGCCGTGTTCTTGCTACGCGTAAAACCTGCCTCACACAGCGCAAAGCCCGGCTGCATCCAGAAAACCAACATGGCTGCCAATAGCATCCATACAGTATCAAGTGATAATCCTATTTCGTTCATAATCTTTTTTACCTTAAAAAATTAAACTTACTTTTTGTCTCTCAGCACAGTGTCGCCGTTCTCGCCTGTGCGAATGCTCCATGTGTCAATCACATCGCTAACAAAGATGCGGCCATCGCCAATCTCGCCTGTATGGGCTACGTTCAGAATGACCTTTACCGTTGGGTCGAGGAATATGTCGCGACACACGATAGTGATAGCCACACGCTCAATTACGTCGGTACTATATTGCACTCCGCGGTATATCCTCTCCTGACGGCTCTGACCAATGCCATGCACGTCGTGGTACTCAAACCAGTCGATGTCCGATGAAAGCAGGGCTGCTTTTACCTCTTCGAACTTCGTCTTTCGAATAATTGCTTCAATCTTTTTCATACCTTAATACCTATAATTAATTAAACACTTAACAATGACATTATTGTCATTTCTCAAGTGCAAAGGTATGACACTTTGTTTTAATATCAAAAATTTTCGTGTCACTTTGATTGTTAAAAACGCACACAACTAGCAAAATGTAAACGTTTTGCGGTAAAATAAAGCAAATAGCTTGACGGTTTGTCCAGAATTATTATAGTTTAGCGACAAACTGTTATCGAACACAAATAAATAAAAAAAAGGAGCATCCAAAGACTCCCATCCCTTGGTGAGGGGCTGGGGGTGGGTGGATGCTCCTTGTGATAATGGGCTTGTTTTGTTATTTGCTCCAATCCTTGATGCGCTGCAGGGCTTCTTCGGTGCGCTCATGGCTGCCGAAGGCGGTGAAGCGCACATAGCCTTCGCCCGAGGGACCGAAGCCTACTCCTGGAGTGCAGACCACCTGGGCACCATACAACAAGGATTCGAAGAACTGCCATGAGCCCATGCCATTGGGCGTTCGCATCCAGATGTAGGGAGCGTTCTCGCCACCGTAGCATTCAAAACCTAAAGCCTTGAGCATGGTGAGCATGCGGGCGGCGTTCTGCATGTAATAGTCGATGGTCTGCTGCACCTGCTGTTTGCCCTCGGGAGAGTAAATGGCCTCGGCAGCGCGCTGGCTGATGTAGCTGGTGCCGTTGAACTTGGTGCATTGGCGGCGCAGCCAAAGCTGGTTGAGAGGTATGCGCTCTCCCTCGAAGGTAGATACACTCACGTCCTTCGGCACAATGGTGTAGCCACAGCGCACACCTGTAAAGCCGGCGGTCTTGGAGAATGAGCGAAACTCTACGGCGCATTTGCGGGCACCACGTATCTCATAAATGGAGTGGGGTATCTCTGGGTCACGTATATAGGCCTGATAGGCTGCGTCGAAGAGGATGAGGGCATCGTTTTTCAGGGCGTAGTTCACCCAACGGCGCAACTCCTGCTTGGTGAGGACAGTGCCCGTGGGATTGTTGGGATAGCACAAGTAGATGACATCCACGGGGCGTCCCTTGGGGAGTTCTGGAATAAAGCCGTTTTCGGCTGTCGTGGGGAAATAGCGCACATTAGTCCAGCGCCCATCGCGAAACGTGCCGCAACGGCCTATCATCACGTTGGAGTCGATATAGACGGGATAGATGGGGTCGGTGACTCCGATGAAATTATCCCAATGCAACAGCTCCTGAAAGTTGCCGGTATCTGACTTGGCTCCGTCGTTGATAAAGACCTCTTCGGGGCTGATGCGTATGCTGCGCGGCAAGAAATCGTTCTTCAGAATGGCTTCGCGCAGAAAGTCGTAGCCCTGTTCGGGGCCATAGCCTCTGAAGGTTTTCCCGTTTGCCATCTCGTCGGCAGCCTTGTGCATGGCCTCGATGACCGCAGGAGCCAGCGGCTGGGTGACGTCGCCAATGCCGAGCGAGATGACGTCGGCCTTGGGGTGCATTACCTTAAAGGCATTCACCTTCTTGGCTATATCGGCAAACAGGTAGTTCGACTGCAGGTTCAGGAAGTGGATGTTTACTAATGCCATATTTCTCTATTTTACTTTGAACATTGAACTTTGAACTTTAAACATTGAGAGTTAGGAAAGAAATTAAAATAATTATTATAATTATCCAAGAATTATTTTTTAATTTATGGCGAAATTATTCTATTTGTTCTAATTTCTTTCCTATATTTCTCATTTATCATTTAGCGAAGCGTCATTTCTATTTCGCCGTCGAAGACGAATTCGGCAGGACCGGTCATGAGGACGTGGTTGTCGGACTCTCGCCATTCAATATGTAGTGTGCCGCCGTCCATGACGATGTCGCTCGTTCTGCCAGCGCGTCCCGTTATACAGGCAGCCACTGCTGTGGCGCAGGCCCCTGTGCCGCAGGCTTGGGTGATGCCACTGCCGCGCTCCCATACACGGGTGCGGAAGCCCCCCCCTACGGCCCCCGAGGGGGCTTCTATAGTTTTTACGGATGGAACCATCGTGTCCCCCTCGGGGGACGAAAGAGGGGCTACAAACTCGATGTTGCAGCGTTGAGGGAAGGCTGGGTGATGCTCGAGGATGCACCCCGTCTCGCCCACCTGGTCAACGTTGTCGGTGAAAATCACGTAGTGAGGGTTGCCCATCGAGACGAAAGTTCCCTTACCTGGCCCCCGGCCGCTGATGAATTGCGATTCCACCTCAAAAGCAGGTGCCAGCATATCTACTGTGATGCGCTCCACGATGCCATCATTCACATGCAGTCCGAGCGTCTTCACACCCGACAGTGTCAGCAGGCGGATCTCCGTCTTGCTCGTCAGTCCTCGTTCGTAAAGATATTTACCGATACACCTCGATGCATTGCCGCACATCATGGCTTCTGAGCCGTCGGCATTGAAGATGCGCATGGAGAAGTCGGCCTCGGGTATGGGGCTTTTGTCGATGAGTACCAGTCCGTCGCTGCCTATACCCTTGTGGCGGTCACTCCAGGCAATCGCAGCAGCAGAGGGGTTGACGATGGCGTTTTGCGTGACATCCACATAAATGTAGTCGTTGCCACATCCGTGCATCTTGGTGAATCTTATCTTACTCATTTTTGTTTTTACGCTGTATCGTTATTTCGAAAGGAAGGCATCTACTTTCTTTGCTGTCTCAATGCCGCTGGCCATGGCACGCACCACGAGCGAGGCTCCGTTTTGCGCATCGCCGCAGACAAAGACATTTGCCGGATACTGCGGATGCTCAGGCTTCAGAAATCCCATGGCAAGCAGGCAGAGTTCGGCCTTGATGATTTCTGGTTCACTTTTTTCCACCATAATCGGGCGGCCGCCTTCAGGATTTGGCTGCCAGTCTATCTCCTGCACCTTTACGCCTGTTAGCTGTCCGTTCTCACCAAGAAACTCGAGTGTGTTGATGTTCCATCGGCGAACACAGCCTTCCTCATGGCTCGAGGTGGTCTTTAGCGTTCGGGGCCAGGCGGGCCAGGGGTTCTGCGGGTCGTCAGGTCCTTCCGTAGGCTTGGGCATAATCTCTATCTGAGTGACGCTCTTGCATCCCTGACGATGGGCGGTGCCGATGCAGTCGCTTCCTGTGTCTCCGCCACCAATCACCAGCACGTCCTTGCCTTTGGCAGTGATACGCTCGTCTTTCGAAAATTCCATGCCTGCGAGCACGCGGTTTTGTTGTGAGAGCAGTTCGAGCGCAAAGTGAACACCTTTGAGTTCACGCCCAGGGGCTTTCAAATCTCTGGCTACGGGAGTACCGGTGGCAATCACAACAGCGTCGTGTTTCTCTGTAAGTTGCGACTCTGTCGCAACACTATCTACATTCTCTCCTAAGCGAAACTCTATGCCTTCCTGCTCCAGCAACTTGATACGGCGGTCGATGATGGCCTTGTTGAGTTTAAAATTGGGAATGCCATAGCGGAGCAAACCACCTGCCGACTCGTTCTTCTCGAAAACAGTAACCGTATAACCCATCTGATTGAGGGCATTGGCGGCAGCCAGTCCGGCAGGACCTGCACCTATGACGGCCACCTTCTTGCCATTTCTTTTAGGTATTATCGGTTGAATATATCCCTCGCGGAAGGCAGCCTCGATGATGGCACACTCGTCCTCGCGGTTGGTGGTTGGCTCATGGTTGAACCGGTTCAGCACACAGGCTTTCTCGCAAAGGGCAGGACAGATGCGCCCAGTGAACTCAGGGAAAGGGTTGGTGCTGCTCAACAGCCTGTAGGCTCGTTCCCAGTCACCTTTATACAGCGCGTCGTTCCATTCGGGTGCTTTGTTGCCCAGCGGACAGGCCCAGTGGCAGAAGGGCACACCACAGTCCATGCAGCGCGATGCCTGCAGCTTGCGTTCGCGGGTGCTGAGGGTCTGTTCCACTTCGCCAAAGTCATGTATTCGGTCATGAATCGGACGATAGCCCGCTTCCTGACGGTGTATCTCTAAAAATGCTTTCGGATTTCCCATGATAACAATTGATAATTGATAATTGACAATTGATAATTAATAGTCTCGCTGAATGTCGGCAATCTTTTCGTGCAGACGGGCCATCTTCTCCTCTTCGAGCACACGTTTGTACTCGATGGGAACGACCTGGATAAAGTCCTCAATGTAGTGATGCCAGTCGTCAAGCATACGCCCGGCCAATGCAGAACCTGTATGCAGGTAGTGCTGACGGACGAGCTCGAGCAGTTCCTTGCGCGAAACGCTGTCCTCCAAGAGGTCGATTTCCACCATGTCCATGTTGCAGAAATAGTCGAACGTGTGATGCGGGTCGTAAACGTAGGCCACGCCGCCACTCATACCAGCGGCGAAGTTACGTCCCGTCTCACCCAGTACCACCACTCGGCCGCCTGTCATGTATTCACAACAATGGTCGCCGGCGCCCTCAATGACGGCCGTAGCACCTGAGTTGCGCACACCAAAGCGCTCACCCACCTTGCCATTCACGTACAATTCGCCGGAGGTGGCACCATAAAGTCCCGTGTTGCCAGCAATGATGTTGTCTTCGGCACGGAAATCCTCATTGCTGCGCGAGGGCGGCAATATGCTGATGCGGCCTCCCGACAGCCCTTTGCCGAAATAGTCGTTGCATTCGCCCTCGAGTCTGATGTTGAGTCCGTGAACGGCAAAAGCACCAAACGACTGGCCTGCAGAGCCTTTGAACTTAATGTTGATGGTGCCATCGGGCAGACCTGCTTCTCCATATTTTTTGGCGATGACACCACTGAGCATCGTCGTCACGGCTCGGTCAGTATTCTTGATGGTGTAGTCAAGCGTTACTTGTTCTTTCATATTAATGGCTGTCTCGGCAGCACGTATCATCTCTTCGTCCTTCACTCCCGTCACTTTAGTATAAGCCCCACGGTCCCAATAAAGGGCCTTGTCCGTGAGAGGCTTGTGCAGCAAACGGGCGAAGTCGATGGTCTGCCATTTCCCCGACGGAGAAGCGTCGGGCATGTTTAGCTCGATGAGTTCTGTGTGGCCGATGATTTCTTTCAGGCTGTGCAAACCCATTTCGCTCAGGTATTCGCGCACCTGTTGGGCCAGGAACGTGAAGAAGTTCACCACATACTCGGCGCGCCCCTCGAAGTGCTTACGCAGCTCGGGGTTTTGCGTGGCCACACCCATTGGGCATGTGTTCGTGTTGCACTTGCGCATCATTACGCAACCCAGGACGATGAGGGGCAGCGTGCCAAACGAAAACTCGTCGGCACCGAGCATGGCCATGATGACAACGTCCTTGGCCGTCTTCAGCTGACCGTCGGTTTGCAGGCGCACCTGATTGCGCAGGCCGTTGCGCACCAGCGTCTGCTGTGTCTCGGCCAGACCTATTTCGGGTGAGATACCTGCAAAGCGCATCGAGCTGGCTGGGCTTGCCCCTGTGCCGCCCTCGGCACCGCTGATGACGATGAGGTCGGCCTTGGCCTTAGCCACACCGGCAGCAATGGTGCCCACGCCACTTTCTGCCACGAGCTTCACGCTGACGGCAGCCGTGGGGTTGATGTTCTTCAGGTCGAAGATGAGTTGTGCCAGGTCTTCAATGCTATAGATGTCGTGATGTGGTGGAGGCGAGATGAGTGAGATGCCCGGAATGGCATTTCGGGTCTTGGCGATGATGTCGTTCACCTTGAAGCCAGGCAGCTGTCCGCCCTCGCCAGGCTTGGCTCCCTGTGCCACCTTAATCTGTATTTCCTCGGCGTTCACCAGATATTCTGCCGTTACGCCAAAACGTCCGGAGGCAATCTGCTTGGTCTTGCTCGACAACGATACGCCGTCCACTTCCGTGTGATAGCGGGCGTTGTCCTCTCCGCCCTCACCCGTGTTAGAGCGTGTTCCGAGCTTGTTCATGGCCAGAGCCAGAGCCTCGTGGGCTTCGATACTCAATGCGCCAAAGCTCATGGCACCTGTCACAAAGTGCTTCACGATGCTTTCCACCGGCTCCACCTCGTCAATAGGCGTGGGCGTTGCCGACTTTTTCCACCCGAAAAAGTCGCGGATGAAGATGGGACTATCCTTTTTATCCACCAGCGCTGCCCATTGTTTGAACTTCTCGTAGTTGCCCTGTCGGGTGGCCAACTGCAGGTGGGCAATTGTTTCCGGATTCCATGCGTGCTTGATGCCGTCCCGTCGCCAAGAGAACTGTCCTTGGTTCTGCAACAGCCCTGTCCCGTGCTCGTTGGAGGCGGATTGCAGTCGTATCTGGTCGCGGGCAATCTCTTTCAGTCCGATGCCGCCAATGGTGCTCACCTCCGTGCCGAAATAGCGGCGCAGCAAGTCTTCGCTCAATCCGATGCTTTCGAAAATCTTAGCACCACGGTAGCTTCGGATGGTGGAGATGCCCATCTTCGACATAATCTTCTTCAATCCCTTGTCAACGGCCTTGATGTAGTGAGCTTCAGCCGTGGCATAGTCCTCCTGTATCATGCCTCGCTTCACTAGGTCGTCGAGGACGGCAAATGTCATATACGGACAGAGTGCGCTGGCACCATAGCCCAGCAACAAGGCAGCGTGCATCGTTTCGCGAATCTCGCCGCTCTCAACAATTAGTGCCGTCTGTACGCGCTTGCCCACACTGATAAGATAGTGGTGTACGGCCGATACGGCCAAGAGAGAGGGGATAAAGAAACCTTCCCCCTGCCCCTCCGAAGGAGGGGTGATTTCTACCTTGTCAGTCAAGATGATATAGTTAAAGCCTTCGTCCACTGCCTGCTCTGCATCTTTACACAGTTTGTCAAGGGCAATGCGCAGCCGCTCCCCTCCTTGGGAGGGGCCGGGGGAGGTTGCTAAATTCAGCTTTATCGTCTTGAATCCCTTATACCTTATATTACAAAGAATATCGAGTTGTGTGTTGGTCAGTACTGGCTGTGGCAGGCGCACCATTTTGCAATTCGATGCGTCGGGCGTGAGGATGTTGGTTCCCACGGCCCCGATGTACTCCGTCAGACTCATCACCAGTTCCTCACGGATAGGGTCGATGGCAGGGTTCGTCACTTGGGCGAACTGCTGGCGGAAGTAGTTGAACAGTACCTGCGGACGGTCGCTCACCACGGCCAGCGGCGTGTCGTTGCCCATTGCTGCCACGGGTTCCTGCCCGTTGGTGGCCATGGGGATGATGGTTCGGTCGATGTCCTCCTGACCGAAGCCAAACAGCATCAGCTTGCGCTGCAAGTCGCTCACGCCGTTCTCCACGTGGCGGCCGCTCTTCAGTTTCTCCAGCTGTACGCGGTTCTCGCTGAGCCACTCGCGGTAGGGATGCGCCTTGGCCAGCTGTTCCTTGATATCGCCGTCGTAGTATATTTTGCCTTCCTGTGTGTCGATGAGCAGTATTTTGCCTGGCTGCAGACGTCCTTTGCTCACCACGTTGGCTGGCTCAAAGTCCATCACGCCCACCTCTGATGCCACCACCATCAGCCCTTGTTTCGTTATGGTGTAGCGGCTGGGACGCAGACCGTTGCGGTCGAGCATTCCGCCCGCATACCGTCCGTCGGAGAACAGCAGGGCAGCAGGCCCGTCCCATGGTTCCATCAATATGGAATGATACTCGTAGAACGCCTTCAGGTCCTCGCTGATAGGGTTTTTGTCGTTGAAACTCTCTGGCACAAGAATGGCCATGGCCTGGGGTAGCGACAGTCCGCTCATGGTGAGAAACTCAAACACATTGTCGAGCGAAGCCGAGTCGCTCATGCCCTCCTGAACGATGGGCGATATCTGGCGGATGTCACCCAGGGCCTTGCTGCTGAGCACACTCTCGCGGGCTTTCATCCAGCCTCGGTTGCCGCGGATGGTGTTTATCTCGCCGTTGTGCGCCAACAAGCGGAAGGGCTGGGCCAGTGACCACGTAGGGAATGTGTTTGTGCTGAACCGTGAGTGTACCAGCGCCAGTCCGCTTGTCAGATAAGGATTCGACAAATCGGGGAAATACCGGCGCAGCTGTCCGCTGGTCAGCATCCCCTTATAAATAATGTTTGTGTTGCTCAGTGAACAGATGTAGAAGTCGGGGTGCGTGATGCGCCGCTCTATCTTTTTCCTTATAATATACAAGGTGCGCTTCAAAGCCACATCATCGTCTTGCTGGCTGTAAAACTCCCCTCCCTTGGGTAAGGGCTGTGGGTGGGTAACAAATATCTGCTTGATGGCAGGTTCCACACGCCGTGCCGCTTCACCCAGCACCTCCGGACAGGTAGGCACCGAGCGCAGATGCATCAGCTGGAGGCCCTCGCGTTCTATTTCCTCAATCATTACGCTGAGAATCTGCTGCTGTTCGTTCTCCTCCTTTGGAAGGAACACCAGTCCTGTGCCATATCTTCCCTTTTCGGGCACGGGGATGCCTTGCAATAGGATAAACTCATGAGGAATCTGCAGCATGATGCCCGCGCCGTCGCCAGTCTTGTCGCGTGTCTCGGCTCCCCGGTGCTCCATGTTCTCCAGCACATGCAGCGCCTGGTCCACCAGTTCGTGGCTTTTGCCTCCGTGTATGTTCACCACCATGCCCACGCCGCACGCATCGTGCTCGTATTCCGGCTGGTAGAGTCCCTTATTTTGGTCTTGAAGAGTTCGTTTTGTCATATTATCCCTTGTTTTTACCTTTCTATTTGTTCTAATTCCGCTGCAAAGGTAATGCAAAAAGATAGAAAAACAAGAATTTTTGCGACAATATTTAAACTTAAAAACAAATTCAAATATCATTTTGATATAATTATTGGCAATTATCCGACAAAGTGAAAAGAAAACATGCTATTGGATTGCTTGTCTGTTTACATTTTGTTACTTTGGTCGTTTTTGTTGGTGCAAAGTTGCAAGTTAATGCGTTTTTTTTCCAACTATCGCTGTACCTTTGCCGCCAAATTAAGGTGAAACATAGTATTAATAAAAAGGTAAAAAGGGATGATAAAAAAACGTTGGATAATCCTGATGGCGGCAATGATAGTAATAGCCGTAGCAGGTCTTTTTGTAGGAGAGCCTACATTCGATTGCAACTGGAAGGTTATTTCTGCCGCCGATGTGGCATGGTTAATAACAGCCACCATCTTTGTACTGATGATGACGCCGGGTCTTTCGTTCTTTTACGGAGGCATGGTGGGAGCCAAGAATGTGATTTCCACGATGCTGCAGTCGTTTATTGCCATGGGACTGATTTCTGTGCTATGGGTGGTTGTTGGTTTTTCGCTCTGTTTTGGCGACGACGTTGGCGGAGTCATTGGCAATCCTCTCACATTCTTGATGTTCCAGAACGTGGGAGCAGAGGTTTATACCACGCCTGCGGGCAGCGTGCTGGGCGGTGCGACAATTCCGCTGGCGCTTTTCGCCCTGTTTCAGATGAAGTTTGCCATCATCACACCTTCGCTCATCACGGGTTCGTTTGCCGAGCGTGTGCGTTTCTCTGCCTACATGTTCTTCATGATGTTCTTCTTTTTCGTCATCTACTGTCCATTGGCACACATGACGTGGCACCCCGAAGGGCTCTTCATGCGCTGGGGAGTCATCGACTTTGCCGGCGGTATTGTGGTACACGCCTCAAGTGGTGTGGCAGCCTTGGCCGGTGCCATCTACTTAGGGCGCAGAAAAGCCGACACGCGCAAAAGTGAGCCAGCCAACATCCCATTTGTGCTATTAGGCGCTGCCATGTTGTGGTTGGGTTGGTTTGGTTTCAATGCAGGGTCGTCGCTGCATGCTGACGGACAGGCCATCAAGGCGTTTCTGAACACCAACACCGCTTCGGCAACAGCCATGATGACGTGGATATTCTTCGACTGTCTGCGCGGTCGAAAGCCGTCGGCCGTGGGAGCAGCCGTCGGCTGCGTAGTGGGTCTGGTGGCCATTACGCCCTCTGCAGGTTATGTCACTGTAGGCCAGAGCATCTTTATTGCCTTTGTCATCACCCTCATCTGCAACGTCGCCGTGTATTGGCGTTCGCGCAGCAGCATCGACGATGCACTCGATGTGTTCCCCACCCACGGCACTGGCGGTATCTTTGGCACCGTGCTCACTGGCATTTTCATCCAGGAGGGTCTCATTGCAGGCACATGGGAAGGATTTGTCATCTTCCTTTACCATCTGCTCGCCATCATCATCGTCTTCATCTATACCTTCGCTATGAGTTGGTTGGGTTATAAACTCATCGACTGTCTCATCCCCATGCGCGTCTCGGCCTTTAGCGAAAAGGTGGGGCTCGATTTCTCGCAGCACGACGAACACTATGGCCTGGCGCACATTGGTGAGCGTGAACTGGCGGAATACGAGGAGCACATCAGGGAAAAAGAAAAGAAATAGGTATGAAATAGAACGGTTTACGGTTTACAGCTTATGGTTTACGGTTTACAGTTTACGGCGACATGCAAAAATTATCTAGAGAATTTGGAGGTAACGTCGAGAGATATTTTTTTATTTCACGGTACTAATTTCATAACTCACGGTAATAATTTCATAACTCACGGTATTAATTTCATAACTCACGGTAATGTTTCTGCCATGCAGAGGACTGCGAGAAAAAGAATGCAATAAATACAAATAAAGGTTGATGGACACAAAATACATTTTTATCACAGGCGGCGTGGTCTCGTCGTTAGGAAAGGGAATCATCTCGGCCAGCATTGGCATGCTGCTACAGTCACGCGGCTACAAGGTGACGATCCAGAAGTTCGACCCCTACATCAACGTCGATCCCGGTACGCTGAATCCATACGAGCACGGCGAATGCTACGTGACGGCCGACGGCATGGAAACAGACCTCGACCTGGGGCACTACGAGCGGTTTACGGGTATTGAGACCACACGCAACAACAGCATCACAACGGGCCGTATCTACAAGACGGTCATCGAGCGTGAGCGCCGCGGCGACTATCTGGGCAAGACCATCCAGGTGGTGCCGCACATTACCGACGAGATAAAAAGGAGAATGCTAGCCCCCCTTTCGTCCCCCGAGGGGGGCACGACAGATGCTGCCCCTGATAGCAAAACTATAGAAGCCCCCTCGGGGGCAGTAGGGGCGGCTTTCGTTATTTGCGAAATTGGCGGAACCATTGGCGACATAGAGAGTGCACCGTTTATGGAGGCCATCAGGCAGTTGCGCTGGCAACTGGGGCGCAATGCCGTGAGTGTGCATCTGACGTATGTGCCTTATCTGAAAGCTGCTGACGAGTTGAAAACTAAGCCGACACAACACTCGGTAAAGGAATTGCAAAGCATGGGCATTCAGCCCGACATTCTGGTGCTTCGCACAGAACGTCACCTCGACGACGCTTTGCGCATGAAGGTGGCTTCGTTCTGTAATGTGGATTTAGATTGTGTGGTGCAGAGCGAGGACTTGCCCAGCATCTACGAGGTGCCTGTGAACATGCAACGCCAAGGGCTCGATGCTGCCATTCTCCGTAAGACAGGGACCTCCCCCAGCCCCTCCAAAGGAGGGGGGCAAGGTTCCTCCCCTTTGGGGAGGTTAGGAGAGGTCTTTGCCATGAAGCCGTGGCACGATTTCCTTGACAAACTGCACAACGCCACCCGTGAGGTGCACATTGGCCTGGTGGGGAAATACGATTTGCAGGATGCGTATAAGAGCATCCGCGAAAGTCTCACCCTGGCCGGTATCTACAACGATGTGAAAGCAAAGCTCCATTTCATTAACAGCGAGGAGGTAACTGCCCAGAATGTGGCTGACAGGCTCAGCGGTATGGCTGGCATCATTATCTGTCCGGGATTTGGCCAGCGTGGTATTGAAGGCAAGATTATTGCTGCCGAATTTGGGCGCACCCACGACCTGCCCACCTTCGGCATTTGTCTGGGTATGCAGATGATGGTGATTGAATTTGCGCGCAATGTGTTGGGCTATCGGGATGCCACAAGTGCCGAAATGAGAACCTCCCCCAGCCCCTCCCAAGGAGGGGAGTGCCTGCGGAATGATGACGGCGGCAGCTCCTCCTCCCCTTGTGGGAGGCCGGGAGAGGTTTCCCACTATGTCATCGACCTGATGGAAGAACAGAAAGCCGTGACGAATAAGGGCGGCACGATGCGACTGGGCGCCTACGAATGTGAATTAGCGGAAGGCAGCAAGGCCTATGAGGCCTATAATTGTCAATTATCAATTGTCAATTGTCAATTAATAAAGGAACGTCACCGCCACCGTTACGAGTTTAACAATCAATATAAAGAGGAATACGAGTCGGCGGGCATGAAGTGTGTGGGCATCAACCCCGCCTCCAACTTGGTGGAGATAGTAGAGATACCCGAAAAGCGGTGGTACATCGGAACGCAGTTCCATCCCGAATATTCGTCAACCGTGTTACACCCGCATCCGCTGTTTATGTCATTCATTAAAGCATGTGAAAATGGAACAACTGAAGCATGAGTGCGGGGTAGCCATGATTCGCCTGCTGAAGCCACTGAGCTACTACGAGCAGAAGTACGGCACGAACCGCTACGGACTGAACAAACTCTATCTGATGATGGAGAAACAGCACAACCGTGGTCAGGAGGGTGCCGGCATTGCCTGTGTCAACCTGAATGCTCCCGCCGGCGAGGAGTATATGTTTCGCCAGCGGGCCGAGGGCAAAGATGCCATTACCGAGATATTCAAACAAGTAAATGATACTTTTGCCGGTCAGTTGTATATGGGCCACCTGCGTTACTCCACCACGGGCAAGCACGGGTTGCAATACGTGCATCCCTTTCTGCGCCGCAACAACTGGCGGGCAAAGAATCTGTGCCTCTGTGGCAATTTCAACATGACCAATATCGACGAGGTGTTCCATTTCCTAACTTCGCAGGGGCAGTCGCCGCGTGTCTATGGCGACGCCTACATCACCCTCGAACTGATGGGCCATCGTCTGGACCGCGAGGTGGAGCGGATTTTCTTAGAAGCCAAGGAACAGGGGCTTTCGGGAATAGACATCACAAACTATATTGACAACCACGTCAGTATGGCCAACGTTCTGAAAACCACGATGCCGCATTTCGACGGTGGCTATGTGATGTGCGGACTGACGGGCAGCGGCGAGATGTTTGCCGTGCGCGACCCGTGGGGCATCCGTCCTGCTTTCTGGTATCAGGACGACGAGGTGGTGGTGCTGGCCTCTGAGCGCCCGGTCATTCAGACGTGCTTCAACCTGCAGGCTGAAGACATTCAAGAGCTCCAGCCTGGTCAGGCGCTGATTGTAAACAGGAATTCTATAGGCATACATACTATTGTGCCCCCCTCGGGGGACGAAAGAGGGGCCTCCTGCTCGTTCGAGCGCATCTATTTCAGTCGTGGTTCCGACAGAGATATCTATCAGGAACGCAAGCGTCTGGGCGAACAGCTCACGCCCTCCATTATGAAAGCCATTGGCGAGGATGTTGCCAACACCGTGTTTTCGTATATCCCCAACACAGCCGAGGTGGCCTTCTATGGCATGACCGACGGCATACGAAAAAGCCTCCCCCGCGGAGGAAAGTCGGAGGTGGCCGACGTACGTATCGAGAAGGTGGTGTGGAAAGACATTAAACTGCGCACCTTCATCAGTGACGGGGCAGAACGCAACGACCTTGCAGCACATGTTTATGACATCACCTACGGCTCGTTGCGTCCCTACGAGGACAATCTCGTCATCATCGACGACAGCATCGTAAGAGGCACAACGCTGAAGGAGAGCATCTTTAAGATTCTCGACCGTCTGCATCCCAAGAAGATTGTGATGGTGAGCAGTTCGCCACAGATTCGTTATCCCGACTACTATGGCATCGACTTGTCGCATCTGGAAGAGCTCTGTGCTTTCCGTGCCGCCATTGCCCTTATCAACGAACGGGGCATGCAACGGATGTTGTACGATATCTACCGTAAATGTAAGTCGGACCCCACAGCCGCCAATCATGTCCGCGCCATCTACTCGCCTTTTACGGTAGAAGAAATCAACAGAAAAATTGTTGAGATGTTGCGTCCTGACGGTATGCAGGCTCCCATTGAATTGGTGTTCCAGAGCATTGACGGGCTGCACAGAGCGTGTCCCCGTCATCCTGGTGACTGGTACTTCACAGGCCGTTATCCAACGCCCGGCGGCATCCGCCTCTGCAACGAGGCCTTTGTAAGCTATGTAGAGAAAACAGGTTTATTTGACAATTAGACAATTTACAATCAGACAGTGAAATTGTGAAATTGTGAAATCGTGAAATAGTAAAATAGTGAATATGTTGAGAGAAGCAAGACTGATACTCGAAGACGGAACAGAGTTCTACGGCCGGTCGTTTGGTTACGACGCCGACACTGCTGGAGAGGTGGTGTTCAACACCGCTATGACAGGTTATCCAGAGAGTCTGACAGACCCCAGCTATGCCGGACAAATACTGGTAACAACATTTCCGCTGATAGGCAATTACGGAGTGCCCGATGCAGGTATAGGCGCCGACGGTCTGCCGCTGTTCATGGAGAGCGAGCGGATTCACGTGAAAGCGTTGGTTGTGGCCGACTATAGTGAGCATTATTCCCATTGGAATGCAGTTGAGAGTTTGGCAGCATGGCTCAAGCGCGAGAAGATTCCCGCCATTACGGGTATTGACACCCGACGGCTGACAAAGGTGCTTAGGGAGCATGGCGTGATGATGGGAAGGATTGTCGTTGAGGGGGCTGCCGAAGGGGCTGCGACACTGTCGCAGCATACAGGACAGGAGAATTACGGAAGTGTGAACTGGGTGGAGAAGGTAAGCTGCAAGGAGGTAATTATTTATCCCTCGTCACCAGTAAACCAGCCCCCAACCCACAAACGTGTGGTGCTGGTCGATTGTGGCGTGAAAGCCAACATCATTCGTTGCCTTGTCCGTCGTGGCATTGAAGTTGTTCGTGTGCCTTGGGATTACGACTTCAATCAGCTGGAGTTCGACGGACTCTTTCTGGCCAATGGTCCGGGTGACCCGGAGCGTTGCGAAAAAACAGTGGAGCATATCCGAACGTTTCTTCAAAACAAAAATGTTCGTCCTTGCATGGGCATCTGTCTTGGCAATCAGTTGTTGGCTCGTGCAGCAGGAGCAAAGACCTATAAACTGAAATACGGCCACCGTTCGCACAACCAACCCGTAAGGCGAGTAGGCACGACACAGTGCTTCATCACCTCACAGAACCACGGTTATGCGGTGGACGACACAACACTTCCCGCAGACTGGGAGCCGCTCTTTGTGAATATGAACGACGGATCGAACGAGGGCATCCGCCATAAGACGAATCCTTGGTTCTCTGCACAGTTTCATCCCGAAGCCTGCTCTGGTCCTGTGGATACAGAATGGATGTTTGATGAGTTTAAGAAAAGCCTCACCCCCATCCCCTCTCCCGAAGAGAGGGGAGTTTCCGAAGAGAGGGGGATAAATAGATGGGCTATAAACTCCCCTCTCCTTGGGAGAGGGGCAGGGGGAGAGGTTCCTGGGAGCTCCCCTCTCTACGGGAGAGGGGCAGGGGGAGAGGCTTCTGGGGGTGAGGCTAAAGTTCTCATTCTTGGCTCTGGCGCATTGAAGATTGGCCAGGCTGGTGAGTTCGACTATAGCGGTGCTCAGGCCTTGAAAGCCTTGAAAGAGGAAGGCATCCACTCGGTACTGATCAATCCGAACATCGCTACGGTGCAGACCAGCAAGGATGTGGCCGACACGGTGTATTTCCAGCCCGTCACACCAGAGTTTGTGGAGAGCGTCATAGAGAAAGAACGTCCCGACGGCATTCTGTTGTCGTTTGGTGGACAGACGGCACTCAACTGCGGTGTGGAACTCTATCAGCGAGGCGTGTTAGAGAAATATGGTGTGCAGGTGTTGGGAACCCCCATTCAGGCTATTATCGATACCGAAGACCGCGACCGTTTTGTACAACGGCTCGACGAGATTGGAGTGAAAACCATCAAGAGCGAGGCATGTTCTACCATCGTTGAAGTGCAGCAAGCAGCCCGTAAGTTAGGCTTCCCCGTGATTCTACGTGCCGCCTACGCGCTGGGCGGTCTGGGCAGCGGTTTCTGCGACAATGAAGACGAACTGTTGGCGCAGGCCGAGGAGGCTTTCTCGTTCTCGCCGCAAGTGTTGGTGGAGAAGAGCCTGCGCGGGTGGAAGGAAATAGAGTATGAGGTGGTACGCGACCGTTACGACAACTGCATCACCGTGTGCAACATGGAGAACTTCGACCCTCTGGGCATCCATACTGGCGAGAGTATTGTGGTGGCTCCCAGTCAGACACTCTCCAACTCAGAATATCACAAGCTGCGCGCCCTGGCCATTAAGATTATACGCCATATCGGCATCGTGGGTGAGTGTAATGTGCAGTATGCGCTCGACCCCAACAGCGAGGACTATCGCGTCATCGAAGTCAATGCCCGGCTTAGCCGCTCGTCGGCCTTGGCCAGCAAGGCCACGGGCTATCCGCTGGCCTTTGTCGCTGCCAAGCTGGGTATGGGCTACGGGCTCTTCGACCTCAGCAACTCGGTTACCAAAACCACTTCTGCTTTCTTCGAACCAGCACTCGACTATGTAGTGGTGAAGATACCCCGTTGGGACCTGACCAAATTCCACGGTGTGAAGCGTGAGCTTGGTTCTTCGATGAAGAGCGTCGGCGAGGTGATGGCCATTGGTCGCACCTTCGAGGAGGCGTTGCAGAAAGGGCTGCGCATGATAGGTCAGGGCATGCACGGATTTGTGGAGAACCACGAAATCAAGATCAACGATATTACCAGGGCGCTGCATGAACCTACAGACATGCGTATTTTCGTAGTGTCCAAAGCCATGAAGATTGGCTATAGCGTCCGTCAGATTCACCAGCTGACGAAGATAGACCGCTGGTTTCTGCAAAAGCTCAGGCACATTGTCGATATCGACCAGCAACTGAGAGAACAGTGGCTCCTTTCGGAGGCCTCAGAGTGGATGGAGCCCAGCGAGTTCATGGAATATCTGAAGGCCCCCGAGATTCTCCCTCTGTTACACGATGCCAAGGTCTATGGTTTCTCCGACTTCCAGATGGGCAGGGCAATAGGTTTGGAGAGCCGCATGAAGCCAGAGCAGGCAGGCCTCACCATCCGCCAGTGGCGCAAAGAGCTGGGCCTCTTGCCCACGGTCAACCAAATCGACACCCTCGCGGCCGAATATCCTGCCCAAACCAATTACCTGTATTTTTCGTACCTGTAATTATCAGAAGTTATCGCATGTTAGTAGTTATCGGAAGTTATCTGGAGTTATCGGAAGTTATCTGGAGTTATTGGAAGTTATCGGAAGTTATCGGACATTAGTTCTCTTAAGGGACGCTATTGTCCGTTAACTTCACGAGCCAACGGCTCGTTAACTGCCACTAACTCCTGTTAACTCCCTGCAAGCGAAGCTTGCGAACAAAATTATCAATTGTCAATTATCAATTAAAACTATGTGTGGAATAGTAGCAATATTACATGTCAAAGAGCAGACACAGGCTCTTCGTCAGAAAGCATTAAAAATGAGTCAGAAAATCCGTCATCGCGGACCTGACTGGAGTGGTATCTATTGTGGCGGCACTGCCATCCTCGCCCATGAGCGGCTGAGCATCGTTGACCCGGAGTCGGGCGGCCAACCGTTGTTCTCGCCAGACAGGAAACAGGTGTTGGCCGTCAATGGCGAGATTTACAACCATCAGGAAATCCGTCGCCGCTATGCCGGACAATACGAGTTTCAGACGGGTTCCGACTGCGAGGTCATCCTCGCCCTCTATCGTCAATGGCGCAAGCAGTCCTCCTCCCTTAGTGAGGTAGGTTCCCTGCTTGAGCAGCTCAGCGGCATCTTCGCCTTTGTGCTCTACGACGAGGAACTGGATGAATATCTCATTGCCCGCGACCCCATCGGAGTCATTCCCCTCTACATTGGCTACGACAGCGACGGAACCGTTTATGTGGCCTCCGAGCTGAAAGCCCTCGAAGGCCAGTGCGAGCGCTACGAGCCCTTCCTCCCCGGTCATTATTATTGGAGCCGCGAGCCAGGCATGCAGCGCTATTACCGCCGCGACTGGTTCGACTACGAGGCCGTGAAAGACAACCCCTCCAGCGTTGAGGCCATCCACGATGCCCTCACCGACGCCGTGAAGCGCCAACTGATGTCCGATGTGCCCTACGGCGTGTTGCTATCCGGCGGACTCGATTCTTCGGTCATCTCTGCCATAGCCCAGAAATTCAGCGAGCACCGCATAGAGGACAACAGCCGTACACGCGCCTACTGGCCCCGCCTCCATTCCTTCGCCGTGGGACTGAAGGGCGCACCCGACTTGGCCAAGGCCCGGCTCGTGGCCGACCACATCGGCACCGTACACCACGAAATCAACTACACCATTCAGGAGGGCCTCGACGCCATCCGCGATGTCATTTACTACATTGAGACCTACGATGTCACCACCGTCCGTGCCTCCACCCCCATGTACCTGCTCGCCCGCGTCATCAAGTCCATGGGCATCAAGATGGTTCTCTCGGGCGAGGGCGCCGACGAAATCTTCGGAGGCTACCTCTATTTCCACAAAGCCCCCTCAGCCCGCGACTTCCACGAGGAAACAGTCCGCAAGCTCTCCAAGCTCCACCTCTACGACTGTCTGCGCGCCAACAAGAGCCTGTCGGCATGGGGCGTTGAGGGACGAGTACCCTTCCTCGACAAAGAGTTTCTCGATGTGGCCATGCGCACCAATCCCGAAGCCAAGATGTGCCCCGGCTCTACCATCGAAAAGAAAATCGTGCGCGAGGCCTTTGCCCACCTGCTGCCCGCCGAGGTGGCCTGGCGACAGAAAGAACAGTTCTCCGATGGCGTCGGCTATTCGTGGATTGACACCTTGAAGGACATCACCTCGCGTGCCGTCACCGACGAGCAGATGGCCCACGCCGCAGAGCGCTTCCCCATCAACCCGCCCAAAAACAAGGAGGAATACTACTACCGCAGCATCTTCGCCGAGCATTTCCCCTCCGACTCTGCTGCCCGTAGCGTTCCCTCAGAGGCCAGCGTGGCCTGCTCAACAGCCATCGCCCTACAGTGGGATGCCGCCTTCCGCAACATGAACGACCCCAGCGGGCGAGCCGTCAAAGGCGTACATGAGCAAGCTTATTAAATGATGATGAATGATTCGGATTGTAAGGATTCCGGAAATTATCGCATGTTAGTAGTTATCGGAAGTTATTGGAAGTTATTGGAAGTTATCTGGAGTTAACGGACATTAGTTCTCTTAAGGGACGCTATTGTCAGTTAACTTCACGAGCCAAGGCTCGTTAACTGCCGCTAACTCCTGTTAACTCCCTGCAAGCCAGCAAGACAAAAAATAAGAGACAAAATGGTGTTTGTCTCTTAAAGGGTGGACGTCTAAAGCTTCTGTTTTAGACTATATTCCAAAAAGGAACCTTGCATAGGGTTCTCCGATGAAGTCACGCCCCCGGGGCGGCTTCCTTACATTACTTCCAGATGATCGTGCTTAGCCATCCAAATGCTGAAAATAGCACCAACAAGAAGCATACCTGCCAAAGAAATTAATGTTTCCATATTACAATCTTTTTTTATAGTTAATACTGTTGTCATTTCACGATGCAAAGGTAAGGCGAAAATGTCAGGCACCCAACAATCGGCTATGAATAGTAAAGCAGCTTACACCTCAACAAAATCGAATTGCTGCTATCGACAAAATCGATAGCCAACAGCTTTTTCTTGCTTTCTTTTCATGTGTTTGATAGAAATTGTGTACCTTTGTGCCTGAATAAGGTAACCAATGCAACTTAAGTATTATGGAGCTACGACAACTTAAGTATTTCGTTCAATTGTCTAAGACTTTGAATTTCTCCACCGCTGCAAAAGAACTGTTTATAACGCAGAGCACGCTGTCTCATCAGATTCTGCAACTCGAGAACGAGCTGGGACAGCCCCTGTTCCACCGCAACAGCCATGAGGTGATGCTAACCGAGGCTGGGCAGACGCTGCTGCCTCTGGCCATGCAGACACTACTCGACGCCGACAGCTGCCTGCAGAGGCTCGACGAGCTTAAAAACCTGATGAGTGGCGAGCTGAACATCGGCGTCACATTCTCCTTTGCCTGTATCATGGCCGAGACGCTCACAACCTTCTTGCGGCGCTATCCCAATGTGAAGGTGAACGTCAGCCAATCTACCATGGCCGACCTCCTCAGGCGGCTAGAGAACCATGAGTTCGACTTTGTGCTGGCCTTCCGTCCGCTGGAGAGCAACCCTCGCCTTGAGAGCCGCGTGCTGTTCAGCCATCAGCTCACGGCGGTAGTCAACGAGCACCACGCGTTGGCTTCGCGCCCCTCGCTCACCCTTGACGAGCTGCAGCGTTACGACCTTGCCTTGCCACTTCGTGGCACCCGTGCGCGCAACGCCTTTGAGCGCATCATAGCCGGCAAAGGCTATCATTATAAGGTGAAGGTGGAGATGAATTATGTTTATCTGCTCTTCCGTCTGCTGCGCGAGTCAAACTATGTTACCATTCTCAGCGAGAGCACGGTGACGGGCGAGCAGGGGCTGCGCGCCATACCCATCATCGGCATGGACACAGAGGAGAGCCGCATGTACGGTTGCGTACATCTCTTGCGCAATGTTTATCAGAAGAAGTCGGCGCAGGAGTTCATCAGAATGCTCGGCGAGAGCACCTCCGTACTCCGCCAAACACTATTGTAGCCCCCCGAAACCTATAGCTTTCTTGCCCTAAAATAGAGCATGGCTCCCTCAACGCAGAAGTCGAGGATGTCATAGGATGATTCCAGCCGATGGCGCACATCGGCAGCCGTGTCGAAGGGTGGGGTAAACCATCCTACTCGCGACATGACCGTCTTGGCGAGCCAGTCGGCAATCTTCTGTTCACCGGCAATGTAGAAGCAAGCCAACAGCTCGCCGCCAGGTTTTAAGGTGCGAAGTATCTCGGCGTAGGCCTTTTCTTTATTGGGGAATACATGGAGCCCGTTCATGCAGAGCACACCGTCGAACGTTTCATCGCCGAAGGGCAGCGAGCCTACATCGCCTTGCATGGTTCGCGCATTGCCAATGCCAGCGTTGTGGAACCTACACGCAGCCTGCTCGAGCATGTCGCGGCTGTAGTCAAGACAGGTGATGTCGGCTTGTTTCATTCTACTGTACTTCTCCGCTGTGAAGACGGCCGTCCCCACGGGCACGTCGAGCAATTTGCCAGAGAAGTCGTCGGGTATCCAACCCAACAGCCTGCGGGCAATCTCTTTGTCGTCAACACCTCCCCACAACAACTTGAAATACAGCCGACTCCACCACTTGCCCTGCGTGATGGCATCATCGTAGAAACTCTTGCTAAACTTGTAGGAACTCTTAATTTTGTCTGCCATAATCTTTACGTTTTACAATGCAATTCTGTGCAAGCTGAGGGCAGAGTCATGCTTGCATGAGCTATGCCGAGGCGCCGCCAGAATCGCTAACTGTTTTACAGTTTGCAAAGTTACGGCAAAGAGCCCGCAACTCGGTTGCAAACTATGCCTTCACGCCAATGATAGTTGCATTCGATGGCTTCATACGATGAATCTCGGTCTGCACGAAGCCTGCATCGTCGAGCAGCGTCTTCAGCTCCTCTGGCGAATAGGCTGTCATGCCCTCTACAACATTCGTCCACATAGAGTCACCATCAACCACTTCAACCAGAATGGCGAATTTTCCGCCTGACTTCAGCACACGGCTAACCTCCTTTAGACAGTCAGGCAGATTGGGCCAGAAATATACCGTTTCTACTGCCGTCACAAGGTCGAACATTCCGTCTTCGTAAGGCAGCTTCTCGGCAGACCCCTGAGTAACGAACACCCGCTTGTCGAGCACTTTGGCATTCACCCTCTTGGCTTTCGCTACACTTTCCTCAGAGATGTCGATGCCATAGACCCTCGAACCCTCGCTCCGCTTCAGCAGCCGTTGCAAGGTTGCACCACCACCACAGCCGATATCAAGCATCGTCCATCCGTCCTGAATATCGACCAGTTTCAGTCCCCAGTTCGTCAGCGGTGCATGACAGAGATTCATAAACTTCAGCATTGCGCGTCCCATTCGTCCTTGCGGACAGGCACAGTTGGTGAAAAACTTTTTTAATAGTCCCATAGCTCAGTCCTCCTTCACATATTTAATACTTCATTGATATTATTCTTAAAAAAGGTGGCTAATCGTTACCGACCAACCACCTGCCAAACTAAAATCCGCTAACTTCAGCCGACGAAGCCGGATGAACTCCCCTAAACTCCAAATAACTCCCAGCAAGCAAAGTATCTGTTACTACAAGTCTGGAGAAATCTGGGCAATCCACGCTTCGATGCGGGAGTCGGTCTTGTCGTCCTCGTTGATATCATCTAAGGGCAAACCGATAAACTTACCGTCGATAACCGCCTCTGAGTCATCGAAGGTGTATTCACCGGTCTCCACACAGCCGAAGAAACGTGCGCCACAGTCCTTGATGCCATGATAGAGTTCGCCCATGCCGCCAACGAAAGTGTCGCTATAAGTCGAACAGTCGCCGCAGCCGAAGAGGGCTATGGTCTTGCCGCTGAGGTCGGCACTCTGGAGCATTTTCAGACCGTCGTACCAGTCATCCTGCAATTCGCCAGCGCCCCACGTCGAAGTGCCGAGAATCAGATTCTGGTGGTTGTTGATGACGTCGGCTGTCAGGTTCTGTACGTTCACGGCCTCGCAGCCCAGTTTCGAGGCAATCTTCTCTGCGATGGCCTCACAGGTTCCCGTCGAGGAACCATAGATAACAATTGTTGCGTTCATTTTGTTCTTCTTAGTTTACAGTTAATAATTCAATTCTTCATTTTAGCTGTTTTTTGTTTCCTTTGGCAGAAGCGCTCGCATTGCGCACAAATGTCGTAGCCGAGCATGGCTCCAAGGATGAAATCCTCTTCGGGCGTCAGTTCGTACAGGGGCCGGGTAATAATCAGTCGGATAGCCTCCAGACATTCTTTACGTCCGAAATACACGTTCAGGTTCTGCTGCCCTGCCGGCTGAAGCAGATAAGGAATGCCCTGGCTTTCCAGACGCGACACGGTCTGCTCGCTATACTTCTTGTTACAGGTGAACAGCACCATCTGCCGTACGCCTTTATGCAACTCGTAGATGTGGTTCATCAGCACCTTCATCTCTGCGGGAATTGTCGATTTTGTTTTCATGGGTGCAAAGGTACTATAGAAAAAAGGAGTGCGCAATACCTAAAAATGAGGTATTTTCAAGTATTGCGCCTTGGGAAGTCGTAGTCGGGGCATTAGTAGATAGTACGGCCGGACGTTTCTATCGAGATAAGCGCGCCCCCAAAAAAGAATGCTGCCGCAGAGCGTGTTGTTGCTCCACGGCAGCATTTTTCTTGAGTCTTATTACCCCTAAGGGACTACTAGGCTGACACAGTTTCTGTCCCTATTTGACCACCATCTTCTTTCCACCAATGATGTAAACGCCCTTGGCGGGAACCCCTCCTGGTCTTCCCGAAGGAGAGGAAATGACCCGCTGACCGTTCAGATTGTACACGGACGAGTCTTTCATCTTTACTCTTTCATTTTTAATGTCCTTGATGGCCGTGGTCTGTTCGGTGACAATCTCGATGCCAGGGCACTTGTCCTTGATGGCCTCCCAATCCTCATCCCAGAGGCCTGCACCACTCACGTCGAGCTTCGTTGCCTCGGGGGCCAGCTTGGCAGCCAGCAGGGCATAGTCGTCGTAGGCTTCAGGATGCCAGTCGCCATCCCAGGTGCACTGGTAGTTGCCTTTGCCAATGACTCCTGTTACTACTACCTCGCCTGTGAGCGAGTTGTCGTCGTAAGCAAGGAGGCCCTTGTCATCGACCATGGGGCCCTCCATCTTGATGTCGTCGATAAAGATGGTCTGACCTGCATTGTTGAGGGCGTCGCCACCATCTTCGAACGGCCATATCTCCAGCACGGTGTTGCCCGTGTCGGTAATCTTATCGCAGTCGGGACCGGCAGCAAACTCGAAGGTAAGAATGTTCCACTGGTCGGCGTCGCCGCACCAGAACAGGCGGCCCGTGGAGTAGCCTCCATCGCCATCCTTGACCAGACGGACGAGCACGTTGTGGTTGAGACTCATCTTGACTCTCATCGTCAAGCGGCGCAGGGCCTTGAAGTCAACCTCGCCTAAGGGCAGGGCGGCATTACAGTGTTCTTTGTCCCAGCCTTCGGGGTTCTTGCGCAGCGTCACCTGGAGGCATTTGTTGCCGTCGTCTTCTTCTACTACGGTGGGGTCGGCGCGATTCCAGAATCCGCTTTCGTCACCAGGGTTTTTGTCTTCGCCATCCCACAGCACCACTTGTGCCGAGGCTGTCATTGCGGCCACTGTCATGACCATCAGAAGGAATTGTTTTTTCATTGTTCTCTCTTTTTTTGTTCCAACGGGATGTCCGCTGGACGCAGGTTATTGATAGATGTGTTTGTATCGAAATAAAAGCGTTATCCTGAGAAACAATCTCTTTCCTAAGAAAAAACTAACTACTAACTGAAACGTAAATCACAATTGCTGTGTTACTTTTACATTGCTGACGGTGATGGAGCCTCCATAGTTGTTGATGCTCCAGCAGTTTTTCTGGATGCCGTAGATGCGCTGGGTGTAGGCGCAGACATCGTTGATGTAGAGCGTAAGGACGGAGTTGTCGGTATAGATGTCGATGTTGTAGGTGTTGTCGGCCGGGCGGGCGAAGTTGTAGCCGTCGGCAGCCTCGATGAAGCCCTTGCCTTCCTCACCCTCCTGCTCGAAGTTTACTTTGCGGCCGTCTTCCCATTCGGGATTGACAACCATGGTGTAGTACTTCTTGGAGTCGGTGCCGCGGGCAAAGGACACGCCGAACTTGTCCCAGTTGTTGGAGGTCTTCACGGTGAAGGAGATGTGGTTGCACGTGCCCAGGCGGTTGTAGAGCACATAGGCTCCGTCGCCACTGAGTGTGCCATTGCTGTAGCCGCTGGAAGCCACAACGGTGGCATCGGCGGGTTTGCTGTACTTGGCGGCCATGGCGGGTACGGCGCCGAGCGTCAGGGTGCCGTCGGCGTGCTGGATGATTTTGTGGCAGACGAGGGAGCCGCTCCATGCTGGCTCGTTGCCGTCGCCAGCGCCAACGTTGGTATTCTTCTCGTGGATGTCGCCACCTGCGCGGAAGGGACACCAGCCCCAGATGTAGCGGTCGGTGCCGTTGGAGGCTGTCTTAGCGGCATAGAAGGCACGGCTGTCGAGCACACCCTCGTGACCGTCGGCAGGCCATTTGGGGCCGTCGTTGAGGCAGCTCTTCAGCTCGTCGTAGGTGCGGGCCATCATGTACTTCACCTTGCGGCTCCATGAGGCGCGGAAGCTCTCGCTATAGACCAGATACCAGTAGTCGCCCATCTTGAACACATCGGGGCACTCTAGCATACGGTCCCAAATCATGCGGATGCGGCCAACGTGCTCCCAGTTTTTCAGGTCGCTGGATTTGAACTCGGCGAAGACGGGGTCGCCGCCATTCACTGGATAGGTGGCGATGATCATGCGGTAGAGACCGTCGTCGGAAACGAAGATTTGTGGGTCGCGGAAGTCGTTGCCCGAGTAGCCGAAGTCGGGACCGTTGAGCGTCCAGAGCTCGTCTTTGGTCCACGTCTTGAAATCGCTGGATGTGGCGCGCATTACCACCTCACGGTTCTTGCAGTTGCCGTTGTGGCCGGTATAGTAGATATAGTACGTGCCGTCTTTCTCGTAGGCGCATCCCGTACCGAGGGCTGCATCCTGCTGGTAGTCGTTGGCTCCGTAGGGCACCAGTTCGCCGAGCGACTGGTAGTTGGCTCCGTCGGCGGTGGAAACGGCCCAGATGGGATGGAAGCGGTAGGTGAGATTATTGATGAACTCCTGCAGGTAGAGCACCTTGAAGTCGCCGGCCTTCTGGTCGAAGAAGGGCATGGGGTCGCCCACACGTCCGATGGCGGGGGTGTAGTAAGTGCCAAAGCCCTGGTCATCGGTAGGAGCAAAGAAGGTGGTCGTACCGTTCCAGTCCTTGGCGGGGTCGCCGCTGAACTCGTCGTCGCTGCATGCTGTCAGCGCAGAGGCTGACAGCATGAGTGCGAATACTGAATATATCATTGTCTTCATAATTTTCAAATTCGTTAAATTCGTTGTCTTATTTGGTTAGATAATCGAAAGCGTTGAGCATGATGCCTCCCATATTGTCGTGATAGACCGATGTGTAGGGTGTAGGCGAGTTCCAGTCGAAGAGTCCTGAGCCGAAGCAGATGATGCCTCCCTTGCCGAAGTTGCCGTCGGCGGCTTTCAACTCCCATGCCACTACGGCACCGTCGCCACCATGACTAAGGGCACGGGCACCCGTGATGGTTTCGAAGGCTTCCTGGCCCGTGTAGGGATTCCAAAGGGCAAACTGCGACGTGGTGTTGCAGATGGTGTAGCCGTTGTCGAGGGTATAGACGGCATCGGGCGCAGCACCGGGATATGTCTTCAGGTTCTTCCACAGCGGATGGCTGACGTCGTAGGCAAAGAAGTGCCAGGGATCGTCGCCCATCAGGTCGGAGCCTTCGCCACCACCGCCGCCCCAGCAGTTGTTGGGATAGGCGTCCTCGGGCATAGCTCCCAGGGCAATGGCGTAGTTCACAGCCGAGCGGCTCAGAACGAACGCGCCGCCGCGTTTCCAGAATTCCTTCATCTTGGGCAGAGCCGTCATGGCACCTGTTGCTGCCTCGGCAAAGCCGTTGTAGTTGCCGTAGGCGGGACTATGACGGTGGAAGAAGATGAACTTGCACTCGTCGAGCGAGATGCTGCCGCTGGCCACCATATCCCACGAAGCGTAGGCGGCACCCTCGATGTTGCCGGTGAGCCACTTGGCTGCGGCCTTCTCCTCATCGTTGAGCAACTCAACATTCTCTGCGTCGCCAACGAAGATTGCCACGGGATTCTCGATGAGCGTCACATAGACGGTATAGGTGTTGGTGGCCGTGTTGTCGGTCAGCGTTATCTGAACAGGCTCCTTGAAATTAGCCTTTGTGCCACTGGCAGGACTGCACGTGGCATCCTCGCTGCATGCCACTTCGAAGGTGGCATTTTCAAGGTCGATGCCGCTGTTGCCCATTACCGATACGGTGATGGTCTTGTCGTTCTGGTTGATGGCACCCTTTACACCTTCAAGGATGAAGAGCGAGAGCAGCGCCTCGTCATTGCGCACGCTGATCTGATAGTCCATCTCAAGGTCGCCATTGGTGATGTGGAGCGTACGGTCGGCGTCGAAGTTCACGTGGTCGCCCACCTTCAGATTGGCCTTTGCACCAGATGATACGTCCAGACTCGTGATTTCCATATTGCCCTTCTGGTTGAAGTTGGCAGGCACCTTGATCTTGATGAGCCGTTTCTCGGTGTTGATGATGCCTTCGTATTGTCCGTTGAGCACGAATTTCTCAACGAGACATGAACCGCTCACGTCAATACTGCCCGTGTGGTCGTTGCTGCAGGAAGTGAAGAATGAAGTATGAAGAATGAAGAATGCTGCACAAAGCAACTTCATCATCATCATTTTCATGCTTCTTTCCTTATCGTTATTATTGTGTTTCATATAGCTTGTTTCGTTTTAATGATTCTAATTTCTTCACTCTTACAATTACCATTGTCCGCAGTTCTGCGTGTAGTGCCCGTTGGCGGCCTTCATCTGGTCGTCGGGAATAGGCAGGTACTCGTTCTTGTTGGCAGTGAACAGCGAACCACTCAGGAAGTTCATCTTCTCACCTTCGGTGGTGTAGAAGCGGTTGATGACGCTAGCGGCATCGCCCCAGCGCACGAGGTCGAAGAAACGCTCACTCTCCATGGCCAGCTCCAGGCGGCGCTCCATCTTCACAATCTTCATGGTTTCTTCTTTCGAGTAAGAACCGCTGTACTTGCCGATGGCATAGTGTACGCCATATTTGTTAGGATAGTTGGCCACCACGCTGCCTGAGGTCATGCCCATAGCGCGGGTACGCAACTGGTTGACCAGCGAAATGGCTTCGGTGGTGTTGCCAAGTTGAGCCAGAGCCTCGGCACGCATCAGCAGCACGTCGGCATAGCGGAACACGATGCGGTTCATGGAACTTGCCCACTGGTTGTCGCAAACAAAGAGGTAGTTGTCGGTGAGCGACGGGTCAACGTTCTGCTTCAACGAAACGAAGTAGCCATACATACCACCCGAGCGGCTCCATGTGTTGGTTTTGCTAATCATGAAGTTGGGGTTGAACATATAAGGAGTGCCGGGAACGCCAACGGTGACGAAGAGACGCGGGTCAACGGTCTGTGCTGAGCCTACCTCATAGTCGGCTGCGGTGGCAGGAGCGTCGAAGAGGGGCAGTCCGTCGCTATTGGTACGATAGGCATTGACTAGGTTGATAGACGGTTTGTAGAAATCGCAACCAGCGTCGTGAACCTTCGGAATACAGGGTACAATCAGTCGGTAGGAGAAATTCAGGTTGCCATACACGGTACCGTCGTTCTTAGAGTACTGAATGGCCCAGATGCTCTCCTTGCCGTTCTCGTACTGCTCCTCAGGGCGGAAGTTGTTGTGCAGGTCGTTCTCCAGTCCGTAGCCGGCGTAGAGGCTGGGGGCGGTGTATTCCACCACCTTCTGCAGGTCGGCATCGTTGATGCCGGTTACCTGGTTCGAGCCGGCATCGTCCTGGCGATACGCCTTATAGAGATAGACCTTAGCCAGGAAGGCGGCACAGGCAGCTTTGGTGGGACGCCCCTTGTCGGCCTGCGTGGTGGGCAATACAGCGTAGGCGTCTTCCAAGTCGTTGATGATTTGCTGCCAGCCCTCGTCGTTGCTGTATTCGGTATTTGTCAGGTTGTTGTAGTCGTCTTCCTGCATGTCGAGTTTGTTGACGAATGGAATTTTCTTGAACAGGCGCTTCAGCTGAAAATGTCCGTAGGCACGCAAGAACTTCATCTCGGCAGTTCGCTGCTGTATGGTGGGGTTCTCCTGGTCGGCAACGGCCAGTATGTCGAGCGAAAGGCTGATGCGCGACAGGTATTTGTAGAAACGGTTCCAGATGTCGTTGTAGGGCCAGTCGGTGGTCATCACAGTGGTATGCTTCTCCAGAATGTGGAAGGGCTCACCGTCGGAGGGGTTCGAACCACCCACGTAGGCGTCGTCAGAGCGGGTGTCGTAGTTCCAGAGTGAGAACGAGGAGTTCATGTCCTCAATGCTGAGCAGTCCGGCGTAGGCTGAAATCAGTACATTGTCGATGTACTCAGGTTTTTTTACCTCGTCCTGAGTCAGCGTAGCTTGGGGCACCTGCTCGTCCAGAAAGTTGCTGCAGGAAACGAAGAATGAAGAATGAAGAACGAAGAATGCTGCGCCGAGCAACTTCATCATCATTTTCATGCTTCTTTCCTTATTATTTATATAGTGTTTCATATTGTTTGTTTCGTTTTGTTTTTTTCTTCAATTCTTCATTCTTCATTCTTCACTCTTCATTAGAATGAGACATTGAGTCCGAAAGTGAGGTTGAGAGGGATGGGATAGTTGAATCCGGGGTTCTCGGGGTCGGCACCGGTAAACTTGTTGCTCTTGATGGTCAGCAGGTTCTGAGCCGAAGCGTAGATACGGATGCGGTCCATACGAAGTTTGTCGGTAAGGCTCTTGGGCAGGTTGTAGCCCAACTGTATGGTGCGCAGCTTCACATACGATCCGTTTTCAATGTAGTAGGTCGAGATGCGTCCCTCGCGGTTGGTGTCCGATGTGGTCAGGGCGGGAATCTCGCTGTTGGGGTTCAGCGGACTCCATGCGTCGAGTGCGCGTATGCCCTTGTTCAGGTAGGGCACGTTAATCAGCGAGTTGGCCCAGAAGTCGGTCTGCGACTTATAGCCGCGGCAGTCCACGTCAACACCCTGCACGCCCTGCCAGAACATGGTCAGATCGAAGTTCTTGTACTGCAGGTAGATGTTCAGACCCCATGTAAAGTCGGGGGTCGGGTCGTAAATCCAGTCCTGGTCGTCCTCGGTGATGACTCCGTCACCGTTCAGGTCCTTAAAGCGTATGCGGCCCAGGCCGGCACCGTCCTGAATGGCATGGTTGTCAATCTCCTCCTGGCTTTTGAAGATGCCGTCGTAGATGAAACCCACTTGTGAATACATGGGGTGGCCGATGACGGTCTTTTTGCTGTTGCCACCGTAGCGTCCGCTGGCAGCCACCGTCTCAGGCAGTTTGGAAACCTCGTTCACGTAGCGGCTGATGTTACCGTTGATGTCCCACGAGAAGTCGTTGGCCAAATGGTGGCGATAGCCCAGCGAGAACTCCCAACCGTTGTTTTTCACCTCGCCGGCATTAATCCACTGGCCATTGCCCTCACCCATGGCAGCAATACCGTCCATGAAGAGCAGAATGTCGGTGGTCTTCTTGTTAAACCAGTCGAAGCTGCCGTAGATGTCGCCGCTCAGAAGGGCGAAGTCCAAACCAATGTTGTGCTGGGTGCTGGTCTCCCATTTGATGTTGTCGTTACCGCGCTGGTTGCGCACGTAGCCGTTGGCCAGGTCGTAGCCGCCGTTGCGGCCGGCAATGTCGTATGAGGAGCCTGCCTGGTCGCTATTCCAAAGACCTGTTGACACCATTGACTTGTAGAGCGTGTAGCGGGCGGTGTTCGAAATCTCCTGGTTACCGGTCTGTCCCCACGAATAGCGCAGCTTCAGGTTGTCCAGCCAGCCCTTGGTGTTCTTCATAAATTTCTCTTCGCTGATGCGCCAACCGGCACTAAACGATGGGAAGGTACCATACTGGTTGTGCGAACCGAAACGGCTCGAACCGTCACGACGTATGGTGAACGAAGCCAGATACTTGTCGTCGTATGTGTAGTTGGCCTTTCCGAAGAAGGAAACCAACGAGAAACCTTCGCCGAAACCATCGGCCAGCTGACGGCCTGCACCTGCGCTGGGCCACATGTAGTCGGTATTCAGAATGGCCAGTTCGTAGCGCTTGGCACTGCTCATCTTGTAGTCCATGCGGTTGACCTCGGTACCCACCATCAGGTCGGCACGGTGCTTGCCTTTTTCTATATTATAGGTGGCAATGGCATTCCACATCCACCGCATAGTGTGCTCCTGCTTGCTCTCTACGGCCGATTCGGTACGCATCACCTTACCGTTGGCAATAGGATAGGTGAAGAAACGCTGCTCCTTCTGGGTGTAGTCCATACCCAGGGTGGTGCGGACCATGAAATTCTTGAATGGTGTGACACTCAGATGCACATCGCCGAACATACGCCACTGTGTGTACTCATTGTCTTTGGCATTATCAATCATGCTCAGTGGATTCTCGCGCTCAGAGTAGGCACCGAGGGCTTGGGCATACTTGCCGTTCTCAGCATAAATGGGGAAGTTGGGGTTAAACTCCAGGGCATGCTCCAGCACGCCGCCGGGAGCATCTACACCCTTCGTGCGGTTGATGGTAAAGTTCTCACCTAATACTACATTGCCGTCGAACAGTTTATAGTCGGCATTGGCACGACCAGACAGGCGGTTGAAGTAACTTTCTTTGATGGTGCCCTGATTGTCGTAGTAACCCATTGAAAAGAAGGCGTTGCCCTTCTCCGAGCCGTTACTCACCGAAAGGTTGTACTGCTGCACTACGCCCGTACGGGTAATCTCCTTGAACCAGTCGGTGTCGCCCGTACGAACCGTGGCGTTCTCGTCGAGAAACATGTCCATGGCCATGCGGTTCAGCACAGGGTTACCCATCTTGTCGTACCCCCAGTCGTAGTTGTAGCCCAGATTGTTGTTGTTGGGGTTCAGTCCGTCGTTCACCGATGCCTGCCAGTAAGCACGGCCCCATTCGCTGGCATTCATCGTCTCAATTTTGTTGGTATAGAACGAGGTGGCCACGCTTCCGTCGAAGTTCACTTTTATCTTACCGTCCTTACCTTTCTTTGTGGTAACGATGATAACACCATTGGCAGCGCGCGAACCGTAGATAGATGCCGATGCGGCATCCTTCAGCACCTGAATGCTCTCAATGTCGTTACCGTTCAGTTCGTGCATACCAGCTTTCGTGGGCACGCCGTCGATGATGTAGAGAGGGTCGTTGTCGTTCAACGTACCAATACCACGAATGCGCACTGTAGCAGCACCCGAGGGATTACCGTCGGCAGTGATGTTCATACCAGGCACACGGCCTTGCAGGGCCTTCATCGGATTGTTTTCGTTCTGCTTGGCAATTTCGTCGACGCTGACTGTTGAGATGGCTCCTGTCAGGTCGGCTTTACGTTGTGTAGTGTAGCCCGTTACTACAACTTCGTTCAGTGCCAGGGCATCTTCCTGCATCACGACTTTC
Source organism: uncultured Prevotellaceae bacterium (assembly GCA_900315565.1). Lineage (GTDB taxonomy): Bacteria > Bacteroidota > Bacteroidia > Bacteroidales > Bacteroidaceae > Prevotella. Next base: position 150,645 of record OMZS01000003.1, read on the forward strand.
ATGCCGTCTTGGGCCGGCAGTTCCAGGGTCTGAAAACCAATGTAAGTGAAAACCAGCGTCTTGTTGGCCTCCACCTTGATTTTGAAATTTCCGTCGAAGTCGGTCACTGTGCCGTTCGACGTTTCCTTCTCCATGACAGTTACGCCGATGACGGGTTCTCCCGTAGCATCGACTACGCAGCCGGAGATTTCGCCGCTTTGCGCGTACATAAAATTAACGCATAGCAGCGAAAGGAAACTCAGAATGAATCTTTTCATTTGTTCCATTTCTTGAAATTTTGGGGTTAGTAGTTAGAATAACTGCCGCAAAATTAAGTCTGCGAACGAAAAAAGACTTTCAATTATCGTTCGCAGACTCAGAAAAATGTTACATGGAACAATTGTTGACTATTAAGTCACATTTGTTGAATTCCTTAATTCCATCGGGTACTTGCCGTATTGCTGACGGAAGCATTTCGAAAAGTAGCCCGGTGTACTGAATCCCACCTCATGGGCTATCTCCTGAACCGTCTTGTTAGTAGTACTCAGCAGCACATACCCCTGCTGCAGGCGCATCTGCCGAAGCAGTTCTACGGGCGAAAGCCCTGTGATGGATTTAACCTTACGGTACAGCTGTACGCGGCTCAATCCCACCGTTTCGCCCAAATCCTCCATTTTTAGCGACGGATTCGACATGTTCTGGCGGATTGCCTCATTCAGCGTCTCGGCAAAAATGGTGGTTTGCGACTTCGGGGCGGGCAGTTCTTCTGCAGGTGTCTCAAACACCTGTCGCATCTTTCGGCTGTCAGGGTTGGTGTAAAACAGCGTTTCCTCTTCGTTCAGGGCCTGGCGTTTCTTGATGGCACGCTGCGAAAGCACGTATGCACGCCAAATGGCAACTACGGCTACAATCAGCAGTACGATGAGCACAATGCTGGCAATGAGCGCCTTGTGCTGTGTGTTATACAGACCCAGATAATCCTCCAGCTTGTCCTGGATGGTCACCAGGTTCCCGTTCTGCCTCATCAGCTCTTTGGTAGTAGTAGCCACCGACCATGCGTTCTCCCTCACCACCAGAATGCCCTCCAGCTTGTTTTCCCGCTTATACGACTTACCCGTAAGGATGTCGAGCGCCAGCCTGATTATTTCCCCGCCTCCAGTAGGGTACACGTAACTGGCCAGCTGGTGGCCAAACTGCACATAGTCAAGCCCTTCGTCGGGCATTCCGTCTATTCCGTATATGTTAATCTTACCTTCAGTTCCCGTTTCCACCACGGCCTTGTAGGCACCAGTTGCCATGCCGTCGTTATGACAGAACACAATGTCGGGCAGCCGTCCTGTGTCAATCTGTTCTTTCACAATCCTGTAAGTAGTTTCCGAACTCCAATCGCCTTCGCGGCACACATAGTCCAGCTCGTTGTGACCCTCAAGCGCCTTCGCAAAACCTTCATGGCGCTCTTGGGCTGGCGAACTGCTCATCAGTGCCGTCACCTCCATCACCAGCGGCCTGTGGCCCGAGGCTGTTATCCCTTTAACCACGTCAACCACATTCACGCCGATAGCATGACCGGCCTCCACGTTGCTGCCACCGATGAAGGCTGTATAGTTGTCGCCTTTCACCTTGCGGTCGAAGCATATAACGGGGATGCCCTTCTGCCTGACGCGCTCAATGGCTGCCGCAATGGGCTCCGCCTCATTTGGAGCCACCACCAGCAGGTCGATGCCCGTGTTCGCCAGACTGTCTATCTGTTTTACCTGCAGCTGCGTATCATCGTGAGCACTGGCTATCGTCACCTTCACATCCTGTTCGTATAAGTGTTGGGCTGCCAGCATCTCGTTGTTCACCTTCTCGCGCCACCGCCCCTCTGCACACTGCGACACGCCAATCCTATACTCCTTCCTCTCAGAGCATGAGGTAAAAAGCAATACTGCTACTATATAAAATAATAATGTACGTACAATAGCCTTATGCATATTCCTATTCCTTTTAATCTGCCTGCAAAAATATAAAAAAAATGGAATGTCGCCAAACATTGTTTCAATAAATAACAATCAGTATGTATGTTTTGCTGGGCTCCCAGTTCAGCCGAATTTCCGAATTCGGCTGCTTTGAGTATAAGCATTTATAATGCGATTAAACCAGCTGCCGTTTCTCGGATTGCAAATCCTGATACTCATTGCGGTCGAATTTCAAATTCGCCCGAACTGAGGTACTATAGAAAAAAGGAGTGCGCAATACCTAAAAATGAGGTATTTTCAAGTATTGCGCCATTGGATATGGAATTTAAAAACCGCTATTATATGATGAGGTGGACCTAATGATAGGCCTACCTCGTTTTCCTCTAAAATGCCGTCTCATCTCGTTTAAATCTTTCTTTAGGATACTTAATTGACACATTATCTTTCCTTTTGTATATGAGGTCTCCTTCTTCTCTCATCTTAGACAATATTATTGAGAGGTAAAACAAGTCATGAAAAGTTGAATACGTCAGGCTGTCCATGGATAATTTGGTAAGAAGAGCTTGTTTATGCGAGATTTAATGCCTCTGACGGTTTAATTTATATTAAATAACACCTTGTTTGTATTTGATAAAGAATTATTTCGTATCTTTGCAAATGCATTATGGCAATAACTTTGCTCTATTATGAGTGAGGGCTGTAGTGCAGGTTTTTCGCGGGTAATAAATCAGTATCGATGATTCTGACGAGGTTTGTACTCAAATAGTCGCCAACTAAGTGAACACTACGACCTCGCGGGATTGGGATACGCCTTTATAGGCGTACCCTTTCCTTGTGTATCGTAGTGAGGCCTGTTTGGCGACGGCTTGAGTACAAGTATACAAGGAGGGAGGGTGCGCTTTTCTCTTTTTCTACATTAAGGCCTCGTTTACTCGATAAGTGAATCATAGATTTTAGGTAAATGAAGTGATGTTTAAAGTAATATGGGACCCTGCTTATAATGGTGTGCGACTGACAATGTCGAGTAAAGGTGATGCACTCAATGTGTCGCCACGGCCTGTGTTTTGGGAAGAAATAGATCTGTTGGGATTAAACAAACGTGGTTGGATATACCCTCATGTTGATGAACCTCTTTTGTGGGCATGTGATCGTAGGTATTTTTATAAGGGCCATTTTGTGCTAGAAGTGAAAGGTGGTAATGTCTTTGATGCACCTGAGGTGATTCAGCAAGAGGGCTTTGAAATTCTGACACTAGAACCTGTTGATATGGAACGTTTGCGTTCTCGCAATGAGGACACAATGTTCATAATCGAGCATGAGGCAATGGATTTTATCAACCAAACTTATCGTCGTTATAAGAATATTCGTGAGGCATCAAAAAAGAATCCAGATTTAGATTTCCAGCAGCTTGCTTCTTCACTTAGAAAGAAGACAAAAGAAGAACATGTTGTAATTAAAGAAGACTGTGATAGTTTTGATGTCATGCCATTGAGTAAAGCTGAAGAACAGGGCAAAGCGCCAATCCTTTCTATCAATACAGACATTTTCGTGACTTCATTTAGTGGTGGTAAGGATTCCCAAGTCGTTCTTGATTTAGTGTCAAGAGTTGTTCCTGCAGAGGACTTTGTTGTCATTTACTCTGATACAGGTTATGAGCTACCTCCTTCACTAAAGCTATACAATGAGGTAAGAATCCATTATAAGCAGAAATATCCAAACTTGAGATTCTATACGGCTAAAAACCATCAGTCTGTTCTGCATTATTGGGATGAAATAGGAACACCCAGTAGAATTCACAGGTGGTGTTGTAGCATAATGAAATCAGCTCCTTTAAGTAGGTTGCTTAAGGAGATTGTGGGTAATGGAAAACAGCCAAATGCCATATTATTTGATGGTGTCCGAGCAGAAGAAAGCCCAAGTCGAGCATCTCGTTCTAGAATTGGAAAAAATGTAAAGCACAATAAAATTATCAATGTCAGTCCAATTCTTGAATGGAATGCAACAGAAATATATATCTACATACTACTTAATGGCCTTCCTGTTAATGAAGCTTATAGAAAGGGGCTTTCACGAGTTGGCTGTGTTATATGTCCATACTCTTCAAGTTGGAGTGAAGACTTATGCGGTCAACTGTATCCTGAAACGTTGGCTCCATTCATCAACAAAATACGAGAAGGTCTTGAAAGGAACAAAACAGCTGGAATAGATAATTACATCCGTACTGGTAGGTGGAAAATGAGGGCAGGAGGGCGATATCTGCATACAAATGCAAATGTTAGTTTCATGAGTGTCGCTCCAGACTTCAAGGCTATCATTACTGCACCCAAAGAAGATCTTCTAATGTGGATGAGGGTGTTAGGTGATATGAATATTCATCAAGAGGAAAATTTCACAGAGATAGACTTGAATCATCACAAACAGATATTCAAGTGCAGGCTAGAAGAGAAAGGTGATAGTCAAGTATTTGAGGTTTATGGAATAGACCCTAAAGATGTATTTTTCATAAGCCATCTGAAAAAGATCTGCTATAAGGCGACTTATTGTGTTCATTGTGAAGTGTGTGAAGTAGAGTGTCCTACAGGTGCATTATCTGTAGTTCCTAGAGCATTTATCAACAAGGATAGATGTGTCCATTGTATGAAATGTATTGATTTTGATGGCAAAGGCTGTCACGCAGCAAGTTCAATAAGCACTTCTGACACCAGTATAATGACAAATCAGATAAAGAATTTAGCCCAAGGTTCAAAATCAGGAATTAATCGATATAACGATGGAATGGGAATGCGAAGAACTTGGGTTGAAAAATATTTTGATACGTATGAAACGTTCTTTGACAATAATGAACACGGACTAAATCCAAAATATCAAATTCCTCCATTCATCAATTGGCTTCGTGAAGCATATATTCTTAACACAGAAGACAAGAATATAAGTGAAGTAGGCTTGTATATGGCGAAAGCATTCCATTCAAAGCCCCAAATTGTATGGGAACTAATATATATAGGTTTATGCGAGAACTCTGAAATCTGTACATGGTTTCACAGTGCAATTGATTTCAATCGAAACTATACTCGAGAGGAAATGGATATAATATTACAGGATTCATATCCAGACCTTAAAGACAGAACTTTACGCAATCCTTTTAACTCTCTATTGAATACATTCAAGGAGAGTCCGCTTGGTTCGTCTATCCCAATTGGTTTGTTGGATAAAGAGCATAATAAAGTTACGTTGGTTCGTCAACCGCATGACGGAATTTCACTTGCCGCATTAGCTTATTCTCTCTATCGTTACGCAGAACGCAAGAAACGTTATTCCCTAAACGTCTCTGAGTTCTATGACGAGAATCAAACAGAAGGTGTTTATCGCCAATTTGGCATCAGCAAAGAAACGTTTGAAAGCCTGTTGCTATCTCTGCAAGAGGAAGGGAACCATGTGTTGCGAGCAGAGTTGAATATGGGACTTGACAACATTATTTTGCGCGAAGATCTTACTTCTGTGGACATATTAAGATTGATGCTCTAATAACAAATAAAGATACTAAAAAACAGATATATGGCTGCTAAATATTCAGACTACATTAAAATGCAGGATTTCCTGCCAGTCTATGATATGACTGATGAAACGCCAGAGATGTGGCGAACCTTCATTCCTACTAAACAATTCTGCGATTTGCTAAGCAGAAGTATAACAGCTATCACTTCATCAGAGATTAGCAAACGGCGCTCTATGTGGGTTCGTGGCACTTTTGGTACTGGTAAGAGTCATGCAAGTAGCGTTGTTCGCCACCTGCTATGCGACCCGTCTGCAGAAGTGGAGGACTATATCCGGAACCTCCCCAACGAATCGCTGAGGGCAAATCTTTCTGCAATCCGTAAAAAGAAAACCTTTTTTCCTGTAGTTCTGAAGGGTGTTGAGGGAGCCTACAACATCCCTCGTTTCTCCTTGTCTATACAGAAGCAAACCAAATTGGCATTAGCGACAGCTGGCCATCAAGAGATTGTAGTTCAATCTGACTTTGACAAGGCTATTCGCTGGGTTGAGGGGCATAGAGCACGTGTTCCAGAACTATTAGAATTGAGTGATGAGTTGGCATCAGAGGCTCCCACATATGAGAAACTCTTAGCTAAACTCCAGGCTAACGACATCGATGTATTCCTGCATTTGGAAGAAGTCTTGGCTGCGGATGACACCTATCTAACAAGCGACAGTATCAGCGATTGGCTTGTAGAAGTAGAAAAGAAAGTAGAGTCTGCCGGTATTGCTAATGGTCTGATTATATTCTGGGATGAGTTTACCAGCGTGATGGATACGCTAAAGAGCGACCGTATCAACGTATTGCAAAACATTGCAGAGAAGTCGCAGAAGAACAACGTGTTCCTTTATCTGATTTCACATAGAACAGAGACTTCCAGTCTTGACACTAAGGGTAAGGATATTACGAAGATGAGTGACCGCTATGACAGCGTTGACTATCAGATGGACGAAATATCAACGTACCTTATTCTTCGTCATACTTTCACCATACCAGATACATCCAAATTGGCAATGACTGCATGGGAAGTCGCAAAGAAATTAGACACAGGTCTCTACGACTATCTTTGTGAGAGCAATTCTTCGGAAGAGAAAGAGCATATCCACAACCTATTCCCACTTCATCCCTATACTGCATTCCTCTGCTCCAAAATGTCGAACATTATGGGATCGGCCAATCGAAGCGTATTGAAGTTTATGAATGATGAACAGAACGGATTCAAGGGATTCATTAGTGACGAAAACTACTACGAACAGAAGATGATGCTAACGGCTGACTGGTTGTGGGATTTCTTCTATTCTGAATTTAATAGCGATGCACGTTGTTCTGCATTTACTAATGTCTATATGAGCAATTTGGCTCGTGTGGAGAAAATGGGTGACGATTATGTACGCGTTTTCAAAGCCATACTCCTCTTAAATGCTCTTGGAGTACGATTTGACAAAAAGCAATCACCAGAGAAGTATGCTCCAAATGAGAGAAATCTTCTCTTTATCTTCTCAGGAGACCGTTGTGAAGATAAGATGGAAAAAATCCTCAATTGGTTGGATGAAAGCAAGATTGTTGCACGCGACATCTTTGGTGAGTTCAAAATATCGGTTTCATCTTATAACCCAGTTGAAATAAATCAGGAAAAAGCGAAAGTTGCTACCCAATACAAAATGGCGGTAGACTACTTGAAATACAATGGTCGCAGTATGGAAGAAATTGGTGTTAACTTCTTGGTAGGTGATCGCCTGTTCCGTAAATGCGAACCTCAGTTCTACTCATGTGAAGACCAAGAAGCAATTCTACGTAGTAAGTTGAACAAATACACACGAGAGAAACCCAATTTCCTTCATGTATGTGTTTTCTACTCTATTACAGACGAATCGAGAGACATGATGGAAAACAGAGTGAAGGATTTCTCTGAAGAATTTGAAAACACTATTTTCATCATCCCTTCAGAAGTATTTACGATGACTGCCCAGAATCATTTTATCGATGCTGTTACTCAGGCGAATGTAAGCCGTTCCCACTTTAACACAGACGATGCCAGCCAGTTTGAGAATGCTGCAAAAGAATACATTGCTAAATGGAAGACACGAATGATGAACGGAACGTACACCTTATACTTTAATGGCAAACGTAGTTCTGAAGGCATATTCAATAACATCTATATCATTATCAATAAGAAATTCAGCGCTCAGGTGTTCCCAAGGGGCATGGAAAGTGTAAAGGCTTTGCAAAACGAGCCTGTCACCTTCTTTGCCAACAAGAACTACAAGGCCCTTTCTTTGCAAATGCTTCAAAAACGCACACGCGACGAGTTGTTGAATTTTGGAGGATCAAGCAGACCTGCTAAGAAAATATTTTTAGATAGCGAAAACAACCTTGTTAATGATGCTTGTGAATTAACTGATGCAGCGTTAGCAGGAGATTCGTGGCTTGTTGCTATTTGCAAAGAGGTTGACAGTTTGATTGCTGCAGCTAAGAAACGATATGCAGATCGCTTCTCGTTGAGCGACATATTAGAGCCTCTCATTCGTGAACCATTTGGTCTGTTCGCAAATCAGGCAAACTACGTCGCACTCTCGTATGCACTTCGAAAGCATAAAGAAGACTTGTTTAATCCCAGTACTTCTCAGCCTGTTGGAGACGAGAAACTGAATGATATGATTGAGATTCTTCTCAAGATGTGGGATAATGGCAGCAGCGAGACCAATAATAAGTTGCTTCTTCGTTTTGGTTCAGCTGAAGAGCGAAATCTAACAAGTATTCTCGGGGAAATCTTTAATCTGAGCGTTGTAAAGGGTGTAAGCCTAAGTGACCTCAAGAGTCTGAACTATGCGAAATGGAGTATTACGGAGTTTTGTAAGCAGATAGCCAAATACCCATTGTGGTCTTTGCTTTATTGCAGCAGGATTGAGGAGAAAGAGACTTGTGCTGAAGCCATTAAGGATTTGATCACACTCTTTAATCAGGATAGTTATTCACTCGATAAAATCAAATCTCTATATCATGAGATAAAAGAGGTTGGCCAGGTTGATTTATACAAGTTATGTACCAATTCTGCCAACTATCAGGAAGGCTTTAAGAATTTCATCAACAACATCAAAGATGTTGAACTTCAACCTGAATGGTGGGAGGAACTTGAAGAAGAACTTGGACATTTGCAATCAGAGATTGCTTTCCGTAGAGAGGAAGATGTACGTTCTGCAGTGATGTCTTTCTATATCAATAAGATTAAGAAACCTGAACCAATGCCCATACTTGGGGGTACGACAGCAGAACCAGCCCCAACACCTACTCCTATGCAAGCAAAGCCTGATGATATTAAGATGGCAAAGACATTGGTTCGCGAACAAACCATGCCAAGCATGATGTGGCAGAAGGTTATACTTGACTTGATAGAGGAACACCCAGAAGTTTCTCAATTCCTGATATCATATCTTGGAAGCTAAATACGATAGACCATGGATTCTGCAGAGAAAATAATCGTTTTTAAGTCCTTTGAGGATTTAACTCATGAAATTATCCGTGATAAGGATAATGGAGATATGTTGGCACAGCGATACGCCATTCGTTTTATCATGCTCAATAACTTCAATGAGTTTAAAAACTTAGCGAAGTTTATGGCCAACATCGGAGTTGAAGCATTGGATTTGGAAACACTTATAGATGATGGTGAAGATGATACTTGGATAACTAAGGACACATTAAAAGCAGCTATGAAGGAATGTAAGGAATCAACCTTTGTATCTCCTTTCTCTGAACTTGTACGATTTTATAACGATGACGATTTTCGCGGGTTCTTCAATGAGATCATGCTGCTTGAAGACATACACCATCCAAAGAAACGCATCTATGTACCGCTTATTGGGCTACAGAATCGTTTTTCTGACTTCTTAAATCATTTTGCACGTATTCAGGAAAGTGCCCCTATTTGGCGATATGATGCAGCCCCCCAGTCGGTAGAGGTTTTCTTTGCTAAATACAGAGACTTCAAGCTGCCGAGTGGTGAAATTCAGTGCCAGCTGGACTCTCTGAGAGATTGGCTTAAATTTTGGAAGGTGCAAGCCCCACAAGAGCGCATAGTTTGTACATCTGTCCCAATCGCAGCGAAATTCAAGTACTCAAAGCCTGACAATATCTTTAATTTCACCAAGATAGGAAGTGCATATGAATTTATGACTCAGTTCTTGGAACTTACATTTCCTTTTGAGTATGTTGATGACGAGAGAGAATATTGGGATCAATTGATGGATAGTCTTGATAAGAAAGAATCCTCGTCTTTTTTCTTCGATTCTTATGTTCGTGCTTATTTCAATAAAGTATCACTTACGGCTTCTGATGTAATATCAGAATGGTTTGATGTCAAAAATACAGCCTATCATCGCTGGCTTTTGAAGAAGTACGTTTTGTACACCCAATTTAAGGATTCATTCCCTTATTTGGCGATGTGTGTAGATGGAATTTCCGACTTGTATGATGGACATCAGCTGGCTTCGTTCATTGCAACGAGAATTCTATATGAGCTTCCAATTAAAGATAGAGAAACGTTTGCTTCTGAGCGAAGAACAATTATCGTTGACAATGCCAAGACCTTCTTAGAAGCAATAAGTCTTGATGAGCAGAACTGGCTATTTGAACGAACAAAGGAATTGTTCCAGCAATCGGAAGATTTAAGTGCAGCCTTGAATGTTTGTACAGGTGTATTCGACTATGAAAAGATACTCCTGATGGGTTGGTATGCACATTATCCAAGCAATTCAAAGCTAAGAGAAACTATAAGAGCATTCTACCCAGAATTCCTTGCTTACATCACCTCTGTAAAGCCTTCGCACTTCAGAACAGAAAATCAATGGAGTATAGACTATATCGCTGCATATAAGCAGGCAAAGCTGGCAGACAAATATACAGAAGATATTGTTCGTTTTATCAAAGAAAAGAATGATTCTGCCAAAACGTTCTATAAGTGGTATTACGAGTTTGAAAATTCTCATAGCCTTTTAGGCGAGGTCAGCTCGACTCCTGTATATGAGCCTGATAAAGTGTATTGGATAGATGGTTTAGGGGCAGAGTTCTTGTCTTATTTACTGTACCTGCTTGAAAAGGAGCAGAGTAATATGAAAATAGTACGTTCTCAAATAGTACGTTCTGACATACCATCATCTACCTTCCATAACAGGTTTGAAGGCGAGACGGTAACCAGGTTTGGCGCTTTGGATGAATTGGGCCACGATTCCCATCTTTACAATTATTTGTATACGCTGAAAGAGGAATTGTCTGTACTTAAAGAGATTATCCATGAGATTGTTGGAAGTAGCAAGAAACGACCTTGTACTGTAGCCATCGTTTCTGATCACGGCTTAAGTTGTTTGTCAAGAAAAGCACCTTCTAAAAAGTATGATGGCAAATTTGAGCATGAAGGTCGCTACATTAAAACGACTCAGGAGGCGTTATCAGACCCAGATTATTTAGTTCACCAAAACGAGACGGATGGAGAATACTACAAAGTAGCTCTTACACATTCATCTTTGTCTAAAGCTCCTACTCATCAAGTTCATGGAGGATGTACGCCTGAAGAAGTGTTGGTTCCTTTCCTCCTGATCTCCAACAAAAAAGTGCCTACACAAATTAAGTTTGAGGTAAAGATGTCAAACGAGGACATTATGCTGTCTAACCCAGCAGTCAGATTGACTGTCATTCCTGAACCAACGGGAGTAACTCTTACATGTGAAGGCAAGAATTATAAGATGGACAGGGTTGGTACTCAATGGTCTGCTTTGTTACAAGATATGACAGAAGGAAACCATGTAATAGACATCAAACCCGATGGCGCGCCAAGCCATCAATTTACTATTAAGGTTATAGGCTTGAGTGGAAATTCAGATATTAACGAAATGTTTGAAATATAAATATGAGTGAAATAGGTGAAAAAATAAGGCAAGTCTTTGGTTCTGCAGCCGTTTATAAGAACCCTGCCAACTATGATATTTTCAGTGGTAGGAATCTTCCTTCATTTGTAAAGGACTATTTGATATCTACACACATAGCGCCAGATGGCTCTTTCAAGCGGGCAGAACTGGCAAGGTTCTTGGATGCACATATCCCAAGTGATAACAGTGCTATTCGAGCAAGATTACGTAGAGGTGAAACACTAACGCTACTAACTCGATTTGTTGTGTCAACGAGTTTGGCTCAGAATAAAACAAGTTTTCAAATACCTGATATGGGGATTAAGGCATCAGATACACTGATACCTGATTATCTAATTGAAGAGTACCCTGACGACTTGATAGATGGCGAGAAATGGGGCATCATGAAAATCGTTTATATCATGCCACAGGATCATGAGGCAGGACATGTGGAGATGGTTAAGTTCAAGCCTTTCCGTCCTATGCAGAAACTTGACATGAACTATATACGCCAATGTCGTGCTCAATTTACATTGGAAGAATGGGTGGATGTCTTGATTTCTGCTATGGAGTATACGCCTTCAGCATTTAAGAATATGACACAGAAACTTGAGTTCCTTACTCGCCTTTTACCTTTTATAGAGCCACGATTAAACCTTATTGAACTGGCACCAAAAGGAACAGGCAAGAGCTATGTGTTTGGTAATCTATCAAAATTCGTCTGGCTTGTAAGTGGTGGAAAAGTGTCTCGTGCAAAATTGGTTTACGACAAATCAACGAAGTCGCCAGGCATTATGCGCTTTTACGATATGGTTGCTTTTGATGAGATACAAACCATCACGTTCTCAGACAACACAGAAATGCAGTCGTTCCTGAAGAATTATCTGGAATTTGGAAAAGCTACGATTGATAACTATGAGTTCATGTCTGAATGTGGATTGATGCTTTTGGGTAATATCCTTTTATCAGAAAACAACGAGCCTTTGAATTATAATTATTTTTCTGCTCTGCCTGAAGTATTTAAGGAGTCAGCTCTGCTTGACCGTTTTCATGGTATGATTGAAGGCTGGCTATTGCCACGAGTAAACGTAGATATGGCCTTACATGATTGGACGTTAAATGTGGAATTCTTTTCTGAAGTGCTTCACCAAATGCGAACTGAGTCGATATATTCTCATATTGTGGATGCTGCTATTGAAATTCCCAATGGGGCCGATATGCGTCATACAAAAGCGGTGAAGAAAGTCGCTACAGCATATCTGAAATTATTATTCCCTCATGTCACATTGATAGAACAACTGGATTTAGACGAGTTTAACGCTCTCTGCCTACAGCCTGCTATTCGTCGACGCGATATCGTTCGTCAACAATGTAGTAATATAGACGCAGAAACCTCGTTCTCAAAACCGATGCCAGCCTATACAATTAAACAGCATTGATAATATGACAAAGATGGAAGAACTCGAACTGTTGTTGCAGATTATGCAGAAGCATGATTTGCCTATGAGTCCTATTCTCGAATATGCCATCAATGAGAAATATAAGTGTTATACAGATGATTGCAGTATATCTTCAAAGAATGAAATGCCTGTCATGAATAATAATGGCAAAGCAGACATCTCCTATATTGAGTTGTTTAGTAATTTGTCTACAGGAATTAAGAACGGAAGGAAATTACCGCACAAAGCTGTTCTACTTCTGAGTATTCTGGAATTAGTGGGTAGCGGAACGATCAAAGAAAATAGATTCGAGTTGAGCAAAACCATTGCAAATTGTTTTGCGACTACTTGGGATTCATATCTATCGGGTGCTAAAATACCATCTGTCTGGATTCCCTTTTGGTATATGAAGAGCGAGCCTTTCTGGCATTTTAAAGCATCTTCAGACGAAAACGAATTGCAAAATCTGTTGAGTTTTGCAGGACATCCAACTGTTGGTCAAATGCGTAATGTAATAAAGTATGCTTATGTAGATGAACAATTGTTTGTGTTGTTACAGAACAAACAAGTATGCTCAACGTTAGCCAACACATTAGTAGAAACCTATTTAAGATAAATGGAGATATTATGAGAGAGAGAGAAGAACTTGAACTTATACTGAAACTTATCCAAAAATATAATCTCCCTTTGAGTCCTATTCTTGAGTATGCTGTAAAAGAGAAAATGGAGGATTATTCAGAAGATAGTGTTGCCATTGAAGATTCTAAGGAAAATGAAACGCCAATTCAATCCGAACTACCTAAACAAAATGACAAAACATCTTTAGATCATATTGTAGATAAAAATGATGTTGTAAAGGTGCAATTTGATAATTCTGAATATAGAATCGAAAATTACACAAATCAATGCTTTCTAATCAATAAACTTGGCAAAAGGGTATATTCTTCAAGTGGAAAACTAATTGTGTTAAATGGGGCTTTGTTTAGAGTTTATTATACTTATTCTTCCATTTCTTTAAATATTATTCAAAAAGATAAGGATAAAGAAAGGTTTAGAATATGTGAAAGGATAATCTATGCACGATATAGGACTCCTCTTCATGATAGTCTTGATAAAAAGAATTACTATGATAAAATAAATGCTATTAAAAATGATAGTAAAACAAACAATTACTTTATTAAATCTGGAAATAAGTGGTATAATAATTCTGGATTCTATGCAGATTTTGGACAAGAAAAGGACGCGGATATTTCAAGAAATGATATTACAATAGAAAAGCAACCATTCAAGGCATCAAATGAATTGAGAATTGTTGAATATGGACAGCGCTCAGTTGCGGTCATCGGAGAAACACCCCCCCATAAAAACTTTTTAAGGGCAATGGGAGGCTATTTTATGGTTCGTTCACAGTGGGGGCCAGCTTGGATATTCCCCCAAACAAAACGGGAGAGAATTCAGGCATATATTGATGGGGATTTATCTGTTGTGGACAGTTGGGAAGAAAAGAATAATGAAGAATCTCAAAAAAGGTCTTCTTCTCGTTACATTATTCGTGTAAAATATCCTAATGGAAGTGAGTTTTGTAGCAATCTTGTATGGGAGACGTTAGTAGATGTTGTTATGTATGCTGGAGCGGAAAGAGTAAAACAGCTTAACATTATTTGCATGGGGGATAATTTGGTGTCTTCACACCTAAATAATAATATTATATATAGGTCTGCCCAAAAAGATATAGGCAGAGGATTATATGTTTGTTCTTATTCTTCAACAGAAGTCAAGTATAAGCAGATTGAAAGAATAAATCAAGAACTTCATTTAGGTTTGAAAGTTGAAAAAGTGTATGTTGGCGAAAAGGGTTCCGATAGCTCAGATTCTCAGAGGAATTCAAAAGACTCCAATATAAACAATGTCCATTTATTTGAGAATACTGATGACAAAAGAATAGGGTGTACTGTTAGGTTGTATCCCTCTCAACTTAAGGGAGAAATTGTTAGAAGTCGTGTTGATAGTAAAGGAAGAAAGAAGTTGATTATTAGAACCTCTGATGGTCAGTTAGTTGAGATTGATGATTTACCATATCTATATGAAGTTTTAAGTCGATAATGGGGTAGACAGACCTAAATAACAAAAGGATTTTTTTTATTTTATTGCGGTAACCCTCATTTTGTTGTGTTACCGCAGTGTTATAAGTGCTTTTTAAGTAAGTACAATGTGCCTACGATTCTGGTTGTTGGGTGCCAGGTGGGACTTCTCACAAAAAAGAGGTCGTGTCTGTTACTTTTGACACGACCTCTCTGTGAGTATAAGCATTTATAATGCGATTGAATCAGCTGCCGTTTCTCGGATTGCAAATCCGGATACTCATTGCGGTCGAATTTCAAATTCGCCCGAACTGAGGGGCAGGGGGAGGGTCCGTTGGGAGTTTGTCCCCCTCTACCTCACTACAATTTTCCTGCCGCCTCGAATATAGACGCCCTTGCGCGGGGCCGTCACCACCCGTCCTTGCAGGTCGTAGGTCTTGCTGCCGTGGGCTGGGGTGGGGGCATCTATTTCGTCTATGGCGGTGCTGCCACTTACCGTAAACACGAACTCGGCTGGGTTCAGGGCGGACCATGTGAACGACACCTTCAGCTTGTAGGTGCCAGGCTTCGACAGTGCGGCATTCGTGTAGCTGATCTTTTCCTCAAACCGGTCGAAATCAGAAGCCTGCATCGACGCACATTGGTTGAGTTCATGTTCGGTATAGAATACAGATTTTGCGTCGAGTTCCGTCTCACTGTTATCCTCGTTGATGAGATAGAGTTTGTAGTTCACCGTCATGCCACCATCAGGCTGCGTCTCCAGGGGATAGCCGCTGCAGGCTATGAAGCTATACACCATTTCCCCTTCTTTCTCTCCCCGGTGCAGTCCTTCAAGAAGGACGGTTGGTGAATCCTAATAATATGTACGAGGCACCTATTATCACTGGCTCCGTCACACAGATTATCGAGCGGACTCTGGAGTATCTGAATCGGACAAACTCACTTTATCATCGCGATTATCGGGAGTGGGAACCTGTAGTAATAACGGTAGAACCAAAGGGTATTACCATTCAGAACGTTGGTGGACCAGACCGTAGCATCCCTGCTGCTGACATCAATCGGGGAGAGTTGCTTATCTCCAAGCGTTATCGCAACCGTCGTTTAGGAGAGTATCTGAAAGAATTGGAGTTGACAGAAGGACGAAGCACTGGTATTCCGACTATTCAGAATGTATTGAAGGCTAATGGTTCGCCTCGCGCCATCGTTGTTACAGATGAAGAGCGCACCTTCTTCCGCATCACTATCCCTTGCCACGAGGCTGCAGGCAATATTATTGCTGACATAGCTAATAAGGACAATCGTGACCCAAAAGATGACCCAAAAGGTGACCTAAAAGAACTAACTGACAGACAGAAAGTGATAGTTGAAATGATAATTGCTAATCCTTTCTTATCTGCAAAGACAATTTCGGAAAAGATGTCGGAAAAGATGTCGGAAAAGGAAGGTGTCAATGAGAGAACCATCGAAAGGGATATTGCCAAACTGAAGAAATTGGGTGTTCTCACT
>OMZS01000006.1 GCA_900315565.1 uncultured Prevotellaceae bacterium
AGGTTGGTTACGTCTGCATACCACTTCTACGCCTCTCGATGCAGCTACTTCGCCCACTTTCGTGGCAAGACGTCAGACTGAGTTACGTTTCAGCGCCACCGCACTCATTGACGCATCCCATCTGGCAGAAGGCTCTCAGGCAGGAATCACGGCCTATGCAGCACCCCTGAACCATTATGATGTGATAATAGAACGAAAGGACGGAAAGCTTTTGGCTAAGTCAAATATCCGTGTGGGAGCACTCAGTCATGCCGGCCAACCCGTTGAACTGAAAGACGCTCAGGCTTACATACGCATCAGTTCCGACAAGGACTATTACTATATGAAAATTTCTACCGATGGCAAATCGTTCGCTACACTCGCCAAGATGGACTTCCGCTATCTTTCAACCGAGGTGATAGGTGGTTTCACGGGCGTTATGCTCGGCTTGTTTGCCTATGGTGAAGCCGGATCTGCAGATTTTGATTGGTTTGAATATACAACAAAATAAAAGAAAGACATCATGTTAATTATAAATACTCTAAATCTATAAAAAAATCATACGAGTGTAGAAGAAAAACATTGGCTCCACAAATCAATATTATATAAGGATCTTTGCCGTCCAAAAGAGAAAGATGGAAAGTCTTGCACGATAGTACGCATCATGGTTTAGTTTAATCTTATATTAAATATCCATAACCTAAACTAAACCTATATATTATTTTTTATTACTTTTGCAACTGCAAATGAGCCACACATGAAGACATTGAGGGCATCAACATAAAGATGAAGCGATGGACTCTAAATGACGATTGTTGGTGATTTGAACAGTTATGACTGGGACAACTAATAAATAGCGATGATAATAAAAGCATAAAATCTGCGTTATTAATTATAGCGATTTGAGGTTCAAAAAAGAGATCAGAAAACAGGAATGTCGGTCGAAAAAAATCCATCACGAAAATGGTACAACAAATGATAAAATCCATGTTAACGAATGCAAAAATGATAAGAAACGAAAAATCGTATTTTCTTTTGTTATCATTCTTTGTTTTTTGTGTGGCAAAAAGTGTCGTTTTTTATCATTTTTTTGGCCCTATTCTGTACCCCAACTCAAAGTTTGCCCCTCGATATTTAACGCTAACTGCTTGATAATCAACACTATTTAGAATGTCTTTGTCACATTCTGCGTGGGGAAGTAAATAATTAATCTTCCTTGATGTCGTCAGGCCACCAGAACTTCTGTAGTTCGTGGATGATGTCATCCCAATCCTGCATGGTGAACCGAGGGAGCAGCGAAGGCCGTCCGAGCTCGCTCGAAGACGGCTGAGTCGCGTCCGAGGAAGGCGAAGCCAACATACCTTCGCCTCTCATCATGATGGTCATGGTGATGTCGTTGTAGGTACGATAGACATTCGTGTCCCTAAACCCGTTACGCAAGTAGAACGCTTGGCGTCGTTTTCGTTGCTTCAGGTTATCACAAATTTGGGTGGTACTCTCCATGTCAAGAACGAAAGGCTGACCTTTATATCGTTCAATCAGCTGAGTCAGTATCTGCTGGCCATAGCCTTTGCCTCGTAGTTCCTCACGCACGGCAAAGTACCAAAACCAGTTGACCTTCGGTCTTCCTCCTCCTTGCAAGGCATAGCTAGAACAAGTTCCGCTCTGCCCTTGCTTCGTTCGTCGGTTGAATGAGTTACGTGGATAGACGACGGTGAAGCCGATGAACGCTTCTCCATCGTAATATGCAGTAAAGTCCAGAGGCATTTCCCCAACGAGTCGCATCAAATCATCCCATGGGATTTGCTCGTCTTCAGGGAATGCCGTTTCATAGAGCTGTTTTATCTTTTGATCAGCATTGGCTGCTGTTATCCGGATGGCTTCCATGATTTCTTCTTGTATTTTTCCTTTACTATCTCGTATGAATTTCGTGTCAATTCCAGAAGAATGGCATCAGGGGCGGTGTTTACATCAATGCCGATCCAATACTTCGGTGATTCATTGTACGGCTTACCGATACAATCATACCTTGCCTTCAATTCCTCGATGCGTTCTGGCTGGCATTTGAGCGTGATGACACCAAAGTTATCACAATCAAAGAATGAGAACATGTGGCCATGAACATAGAACACCAACACGCCACTGGCATGATGAAAAGCCGTGAAAGGAAGCTTCTCTTCCACGTCATCGCCCAAGGAAAGGCAATACTTACGATAGTCTTCTATGTTCATTCCGTTCTATTATTTACATAATCGCTCCAGTGCCGTAGCGTCAAGTCGGTAAATGGTCCATTCATTCATGGGCACGGCTCCGAGTGAGAGATAGAAGTCGATGCTGGGCTGGTTCCAGTTCAGGCAAGTCCATTCCATGCGCCCGCAATGATGCTCGTGTGCTATTTTGACCAGATGCAACAGGAGAGCTTCTATGGCTTCTTGTATAGTCATTTCATCGTTTTTTTAGATGCACGTTGGCGTCGTCCACGTCCGTCGCGGCTCGGCCATTCTTGCGTTCCGTTGGTAGCAAGCGACCTGAGGTCGAGCGCAAGCGAGCTCGATGGCTCCCGTTGCTTCGTCCGTTGACGACGCTTCAGTGCAAAATCCTGTAATTTGCAAAGATACAACAATTTCCTTATTATATGATATAATCTAACAATAAATAGGGTTATTCAAGGCATTTTTAACATAAGAAGAGCCCTCTCTTTGTCATGATTGTTGGTTATCGGATGGTGATCCACACGGGCTCGCCACGGTCCTTGGCCTCTACGATTTTCTGCTTTAGCCGACGGAGCCAGATGTTGGAGTTGAGCACCATGCCCGGCTTCAGGTTCTGGCCAACGAGGATGCAGCCCTCGGTGTCCTTGGCGGTGTTACCGGCATGGATGCGGATGCCGCTGAACATCGGCACTCCGAGCAAGATGGGGAGCCACTGCTTCATCTTCGGCGACCATGAGATGACCACGGCGTAGCGCCCTTCGGGAATGGCCGACTGGCCTTTTTTCTTGCGGCCTCCGTGCGCATAGTCGCACCAAGTGGGTTCCAAGGTGTCGCAGAAGTAAGCCTCCTCTATTTTCAGCCTGCCTATGGTGTATTCCTTGCGCTTTGCTATACGTGTCAATACTATTTCCATATCGAAAACGAAATTGATGTTTGATAATTGAAACCACCTTAATGGGACGATGGGACGTTGGGACATTGGGACGCAACCTTGACTGATTCAACCTTGACTTTCAGTCGAGCTTGCTCACGCTCGGCAGAGTTCAAGCGAGCTTGGCTCTGCTCTTGCTCAATCGCAACCTTGCGCCAGTGTTGGCGGTCAATGGACTCAATCCATCCGTCGCGTTTCCACCGCATGATGACGTTGCGAAGTCCGCTCTCCGTGCAATCGTGCTTCAACGCCCGAAGGTCTTCGCGTGAGAACGACGGAGGCAGCTGGTCGAACACCGTGTGGTTGGCACCATATCGCTGGCACTCGTTGCGCGCTTCGACATACTGGTTCTGCAACGCCTCGCCAAAGGTCTTGATTTGTTGGGACAGGCAGTACTCTGCCATCAGCAGGGCGAAGTCGATAGAAGAAGCCCCCTCCTTACCTCCCCCCGAAGGGGAGGTCCTCAACAAATGATGAATCACCCCACAACGGAAGCCTATGACGGCGGCACGCTTGCGATAGACGTCCTTCACGTGGTCGATGTCCTTGGCAGCCTCCACGCGCTTTTCTTCCACCCACGCCTCGATGGCCTTTCTCAGACGAGGCACGTCTATCAATCCCGAATACGACCTGAGGCGCGTGACGGCCTCCTGAATGCGCGCTTCATCTTCGGCAGAGCGCTTGCCGAACTTCGGCATCTTCTGAAAGCTGGAGTCGGGCATCTCGGCCACAAGGATGCGCGAGGAAAGACCGTTCTCGATGTTGTCCTGCTTGAAACACTTGCGGAGGGCTCCGTCGGTGCCCAGCATGGTCCAGTTATACGCCACCTTCACCACGCCCGACTCAGCCTGGTCGGAGTTGTAGTCCTGACCCCACTCGCCCCGGTCGAAGCTCAAACGATAGATGTCGTACTTAGACGACCACGAGC
This sequence comes from uncultured Prevotellaceae bacterium, assembly GCA_900315565.1. Taxonomy (GTDB): domain Bacteria; phylum Bacteroidota; class Bacteroidia; order Bacteroidales; family Bacteroidaceae; genus Prevotella. The sequence goes on from OMZS01000006.1 coordinate 4,052, forward strand.
CCGCTCCGTTGGTCTTGCGGAGCGTGTCAAGCTCCTCGCCAAACGAGTAGAGCGTATGCCCGCCAGAGTTCTTGAAGCGCTTCAGGAGCGTGGAGCACGACACCGTGACGGGCATCATACGGATGAGCACCTTCGGGTCTTCGGGAGCCTTCTCGTTGGCCTTGCGCCCCTTCTTGCGCTCCTTCCACTCCTCCTCGCGCTTACGGGCCAAGGCGTCCTCCTCGTCCAGCTGACGCTTCCACACATCCACCGCATTCTTACACACGCTCTTGTTCGAAGCCTGCTCGCCACGGACAATCGACATCAGTCCCAGGTGGTGCTGGTTGCCGTCGCAATATTCCACCCTTACCCCGTCGGCGTAGGCCGCCGCAATGGGCAGCACCGAGCAGAGCACCGGCATGTGCATCGACACGGGCACACCCACCAGCGACTCCTTCAGGCCGATAGGCAGAGACCGAAGCCCCCCTTTCAAGCCCCCGAGGGGGCTACTGTTGTCTTGAAGCTCCTCGTCTATCGTGTCGCCCTCGGGGGACGAAGAGAGGGCCGCTTCTCTCACTATCTGCTGCATCACCTTCGACACGCCCTTGGGCTCCTCCTTGCAGGCCGAATCCACGATGCTCCTGAGCTCCGTCTCTGAGAGTCCGAAGCGAGGCATCACCGCCATGAGCACCTCGCGCTTATTGTCGCAGATGGCGCGGAGATTCACCGCCAGCTTGTGCAACTTCACGTTGCGCTCACCCTCAGCAGGTTCGCCACCCGTGCGGAGCCACCATTCGCGGATGATGGAAGAGTAAGGGATGCCTTTGAAGCAAAGCCCGTCATTTCCATTCTTGTCATCTTCAGACACAGCTACTTGTTCATCGGGATTTGCAATCTCAGACACAGCTACTTGTTCATCGGGATTTGCAATCTCAGACACAGCTACTTGTTCATCGGGATTTGCAATCCCGATGCGTTGAATCGGGGATTTCAAATCCCCTCCAACAGCTGTCTTTCTTTCCTTGAACAATTCTTCAGACACAGCTACTTGTTCATCGGGATTTGCAATCCCGATGCGATGAGTCGGGGATTTCAAATCCCCTCCAACGCTTTTCAAATCCCCTCCAACAGCTGTCTTTCTTTCCTTAAACAACTCCTCCTCATCCAAATAGAGAATATACTCCCTCGGCACCACAAACGAGCAACGCGCCAAGTCCTTCACACAACCATCGTAGTCGGCATCGCCCAGCTGGCGCGACATCCACCGCTGAGCCTCCTCCAAGTTCATGCCATCGGGCATCACGAAGAACAACCTGAGGCCTTCCGTAGAGGGAGTGACATGAGCCAACACAATGCCCAGTTCGCCTGCCCTATCGCCAATCATCGACTGGAAATATCCGCGCGGGTCGGGAATATGGTCCACATCATACATCGACAATCCGCTCGGCACGGCATCCTCGTTCACCCTCCTGCCCTTGGGAAACATCGCGTGCGGCGTGAAGATGGCCAGCCGCTTCTTCTGCTCAGCCTTGAACGTCTCAAAATCCTCACGGCTCAGCTCGCCCCGCCTCACACGTTCCAGCGCGTCCTCAATCTCCGCGCACACGCGCGCCGTCTGCTCGCTATCAACCACCTGGTTGAAAAGAGCGGGTGTGCACTGGCGCACCCTGCTCCTAACTGATAATGCTATTCCAAATGCCATAAATCTCAAAATTCAAAGTTCAATGTTCAATGTTCAATGTTCAATGTTCAAAGTTCAATGTTCAAAGTTCAATGTTCAAAGTTCAAAGTCTCACGAGTTAGCATACACGAAGTCTGAAGCCTCCTGCGACTCCACGTCGATCACCTCGCACGGCACCACGTCGGTCTCCCTCCGGTCGATTCTCAATGTCAACGACACCCGCTCTTCCGTCACGCTTGCCCGTCCATGAGCCAGCTTGATATACCTCGTGTCGGGACGCTCGCCCGGCGTGCGCCGATGGGCGTTGAAATTACCCTCCGTTGGGCTCACCAGTCCGATACTCCCCTGAATGCGGTTGCCACCAGCCAACAGGGCTTTGTAAACACTATCCGAAATCTGTAAATTGATGTTCATAATCTTAAGTTGTTTACGAGAGAAGTTTCAGAAATCCGATGGCCATCTATTCGCGAAAAACTTCATCCGCTTCAACTCAGATTAAAAGAATTATTTGCTCAATTTCACGATGTCAGTAGCCAGAATCTCCTGAAACGTCTGTCCCTGATACTCGTGCGTAGAGAAACGGAGTGTGGCCACGACCACATCGCCCTCGTAGAACCTGCACCCCGCCAGATTGCCCAACATGGAGCAAGCATACTCGTTTTCATACTTCGAGCCGCCCAGCTCACGAAGCACGATGTTGCACTTCTGAATCTGTCCCGACTCCTGTTTGGTTGATTGTACGCTGAAGGCCTCGCCCTGGCGCACCACTTTCAAAATCTTTGTTTCCATGAAAATATCACCTGCTAAAATTCGATACTCAATTGAATGCTTTTCGGTTGCATCAGCAGCGGCAGACTATGTACATAGCTGTTGAGAAATCTCACACCTTTGGGCGTCCATACCAAGTAAGTAGTTTGTCGCGGACTGCCCTTCAAGCTATAACTGAAGTAATGGCGGTCTTCAGCATATCCAAGCCCCTGCAACTCCTGTGACAGATGCCAGCGACCGCCGCGCCGGTACTGAATGCCTATCATCCTGAGCAGGGCATTGAAACTCCTCACGTTCATCCCCCAGTCGGTAGCCACCTGCGTCGCCGTCAGGCAATTGTCGTTGGGTGCGTTGAGCATCAGCAGCGTACGCCCAACGATGGCGTTAGCCCGCTCCAGAATCTCTTCCGCCGAGAGCTCGTGACCCTCATTGTCCTTCGTGGGGATATAGCCGCCCGTCTTCCTGATTTGTGGAAGAACCTCCGAGGTCACCCATCGCTTGAAGGCTCGTGCCTGTGGCAGCTTCGAGGAGAGAATCAGAGAGTAGAGCCCGCTCTCGTTGATGAATGTAACTTTCTGATTTCCACCGGGGGTGCCCATTTCGTTCACCCCTTTGTCTTCATCATCTACATGTACACGTAAAGCCTTTTCGGGATTGATGTAGCCCAAGCGTCTTGCCACATCCTTACCGACGAACCAGGGCTCGCCCTTCTCGTCTACCATTGTCCGGATTTCTCCGAACTGCTCGTGCTTGAAAATCTTGATTTCTTGTAACATGATAATAATGTATTTTAAAGATTTTTACCGCACGGAAGGAGGGACGTCCTTTTTCTCCCCGATTGGTTTCTGAGCACAAAGTTATAACACAAAAAAATCCCAATCGAGGAAAAATCCTGATTGGGAATAACTTTGGGAAAATGGGTACGATTTTGGGAATCACCCCATCAGCTCCATCAATCTCACCGCCACCGTAACCTGTTTCATCGAGTACTGGTCAGCCGTGTTCTGATACTGGTGCCACAAATCCACGTTCTGAGGAAGATTGTGGAGCGATACCTTGCGAAAACTTTCATATTTGCACGGCACGCGCAGATTGTCCAACCCCAGGTTCGCCATCGTAACCACAAAGTTCTTAGGCTTCTGAGGAAAGCCACACTTCGCCGACAACACTCGGAACACGGCATACCACTGGTCTTGGTCGCGCATGATGTACGTACCATTCTCATCGCGTGCCTCCATAAGTTTTTCAATGGCCGACTTGACGTCCTCCTCCGTGTTCGTAACCATCGGAGAGCACTTTTCATGATAAATCTGAACGCCGATGCCGCCAGCCTCCACGTTGCCGATTTCGTTCTCCACAACCTTCACACCGACCACGTCGCCTTTGAAGTCTTTCAGGTCAATGCCCTCGGCAGCTGCCTTGATGAGCTCTTTGATGTCAATATCCATAAGTCTTTCTATTTTTCTTTTATTACACCTGTTCCACCTGATTCCACATTCTGAATCTCGTTCTCCACATATTTTGCTGCCACATATTCCTTTGGCTTAATGATAGTGGTACTCTTAATACCAAACTTATCGAAAAGAGCTATAACTTCTTTATCATAGATATGGTTATGGTCAATATTATAACGGTTAAGAAATAGCAGGTTCCCCTTAATGGTTTCTTTATCCATTTTGTCGGAACAATCAACCATATCCGCAAACAACTGCCTGATTTCTTCCGACCCGCCGCCTTCAAGCCTTATCTCCTGTAACTCATAGTTGAGCAGGTCGGTTTTCTTACCTTTCACCCATTGTTTCTCCTCCTTCTTCGCCCATTGTCCTACAAGTGGGAGAAACAGTTCGTGGTCGCCATAACGCTCAAAGATGTGGGTGATAGCCCCTTTGAAATCCGTACCAACGTGCCTTTTACTTAAAGCCGTCATTTGGAGTGCGGCAAGAACGGCAATGAGCATGGCATCGTTCTCACCCTCAGCCTCATCTTCAAGGTCATCCAATTCATAATCAATCCCCTCGTCAATATCTGAAAGGCCAGATATGACATCACAAAAACATTGAGCGGTCATAAACACTTCCACCGGGGCGAGCGTAGTCTTGCCTTCATGCTGCCACCTTCTGAGCGTATCGTTACTAATAACCCATACAATATCGGACAGCAATTGCCGGCGGGCCGATGCCTGTTGTTTTTTGTCCATTCGTACTATCATGCTGCCTGCTCCTCCTCGGCATCATCAGCTTCGTGCTTCATGCTGTTCATCAACGCCACAACCTCCTTCTCAGCTTTCAGACGGTCTTCGGGTTCAATCTTGCTACCGTCTTTCTTGTGCTTCTTGAAAAGCCATTCCAGATAAGCCGAATTAAACTCATGACTGACAATCTTATCCGTATTATCTTCTCCCTTGTCGATGAAGCAACGGAAGGTGCCTCCGTCGCTCGTCACCAACTCCACAGGCTCGTCGATAGCATCTGCCATCGTGAGAAGGTTGCGCATGAAAACCGAGGCCTTGTCAACATAAAGAGCCGTTTTCTTTTCTTCAGGCATCACGGTGTAGTGCCCCTTATACTTTGCCTGCTTCTGGGCTAATAGAAAATCCAAGAACGATCCTATCAGCGAGTCGTCGTAATAGTCGCGGTCCTTCGCTTTCAGCCCCTCCACCAGCTTCAAAATCTCCTCCTTCTCCATCTGGGGAACACCAAAGCGCATGGCCAGCGTGAACTGCTGCTTCTGCTCCCACACCTTGAACAGGTCAACGGGATAATAGTCAGGCGTTATTTCAAAGCCGTAGCAATGGTCGCGGAACAACTTCTGGTCGATGACCGTACTCAGTATCTTTGCCACCTGATGTGTATTGCCAAAAGCCTTCTTACGTTTCTGAATGGCAACCGTGCGAAGACGGTCGCGATTGTCAATAATAACAAAGCAAGAAGGCTCATCCTTTGCCGTCGTAGGCTCAAAATCACGCTCCACCGGAATGTCTATGTTGTTGGCAAATCGCATGACGAAAACGTTGGGAGCCGTAGCGAGATGATACACCCTATGCTTATACACCTTACGCTCTGTACCTTCTCCCAAATAAAACTCGATGCTCTCATCGTTTTCGAAGAGAGCACCCAGATGCTGTTGCCGCTTTTCCCAGTCATAGCAGCCCGCGTCGTGCTTGTATTTGATATAGTATTGTGCGAATCTTGACATCGCCTTACTTCTAATTATCTATGTTTTGATTATTCGAAACGCAAAAGTAATAAAAATCCCGCACTTCTTTGCAAAGAGCGGGAAATAGTTTGTGTTAATATTTGTCAAGTCTCAGAGTTGTTGTAATTTATACGTAAATATCTTTCAACTAGGCAAATCACCATCGGCAGCATGTTCGAACAATTGCTCTATCAATGGGCCATATGTCTCTCTCCCCCTGAGTGGCCTCAGTTCTGCGGTATGCAGCTTGACAGCCTTTCTGATGCGTCTCATTGCTTTCAGACTATCTATTATACTGTCATGATAATTCCCAATTCCAAAGGCGTTCAGTACTGTCCTATCAAATTCTTGTCGAATGGGGTTTGACAAGTCTTGATTGATGTCCACTATTCCTCTTACTGATAAAGCTGAGAACTTCTCCATAATAGCCGATGTTTGCTCTTCCGTTAGTAAAGCCGGATTTAGCATGTAGCATTTTGAGATGGAGTCCTTGTTGATATCGAGCACTCCAAGACCTCTACCAAATCCAACAGCCTCGATATAGAATAGGGACAGGATGGAATTAAGTAATGCATGCAGCAGGTCAAGATTATCAGTTCTCCATTTTCGCCTCAAGCCAATAAGTCGCTGGTTAATGAATGTTGGTTGACGGAATTTTGCATAAAACATACGGTCATCTGGATTCATCATCGTAAAGATTTCAGCTTCTTCGTCAGTGGTCAGCTCATACCATTTCATGTTTGTACGTGCTAACACTTCTGGTAGTGGTCTGCCTGTCTCATTGGTTTCACGAGCAAAACTTTGAATCCATTTCAAAGCGCCAAGAAATCTTTGTTCTTCCAGTTCATCAAGTTCCATGTCACAACAAAATGCTTTTCTATCTGTTGTAGGTTGAGCAATATAGCAATCTGTAGCTCTGGCATTCATAAGCACGTCTTTTAGGAACTGTGGTTCAATATTTGCATCCGACGATGGGAAGAACATCGGGTCCCAACCTCTTCGGCTGCCTCTGAATACCTTAAAGTAGCGACTAACGGGAACCATATTGCCCTCTATTTCTAACAACCATTTCAGATTGCTAAAAAGCGAGTTATACGAAACGTTGAGCCGTTTAAGCGATTCAAGTTCATCGTTGCAATAATTCACCCTGATGATAACTTCGGGGTTAAGTTCTTGGTCGAGCAACGAAGAATTGACAATGGTTTCTTGAAATTCGCTGGAAGAAGAAATAATTTCCAGATTTCGTTTCCATGTGAAGAAAGAAATACTATTGTTGCTCTCCGTAGCAAATTCTTTCCGTCGCATTACCAGCAAAGCCGTAACAATTTCTGCATTCTGAAACCACCTTCCGCTACCGCTGATGTGAATCCTTATATCATCAAAATAATTTCTGATTGCATTGAGGAAAATGCTTCCAGCTTCAGTACCGAGGAATGAGTTTGACAAAATGATGCCCACATAGCCACCCACTCTAACAAGATTACGCAGATGGAGGGCAATATAATAACTGAAATCAGACCTGCCCGACAGCTGGTGTGCCCGTTTGATGTCGGTTACATAAGGAATATCATCGCCTGAAATTTCTCTCGATTTAACAAATGGTAGATTGGAAATAAAAGCATCAAACAGTGGTAGCGTATATGATTCCTTCTTGCCTGTCTGCGGGTTTATGATTTCCACATCATCACCAGGATGCAGAGTCAGAATATCACGTTGAAACAAGCGGCAAGGTATATTAATACAGTCATAGCTGGTCATTGCTAGATTTGCAATTTGCAAGGGCAACTTGAACTTGTCGCTTGCCCATGTGGTTGTCATTGCCTGCTCCGCACCAATATGTTTGCTCTTTTTGTAGTTTATAATGAAATTGGGAATGGTACCTGTTCCACAACAGCCATCAAAACATTCGCCCGTTATATCGTGGATAGTCATGCGTGAAAGTAAAGAGGCTAGGACGGGTGGAGTTGGGTATTGTCCGTTAACAAGTCGTTTTGAGATATTGATTGAGCCTTCGAGCACCTGTTGGAGGATTCTTTGGCTGATGTTTATGATTGGGGTACTTTTCAAGAATAACGAAAGTTCAACCAGGGAGTTCCATGCCTTCTCTGGCAAGCATTCATCATAAGGCATAGATGAGAAGATATTGTAGAAATCGCTCTTCTCGGTTATCGTTTGGAAGATTTCATTAGCTTCACCTGGTGTGCTATCATAATCAAGTTCATCAATAGCATAAGCACTCATCTGACGAGTCTTAATCAGGTGAGCAAATATAATGCGATTAGCCCAATTGATGATAACACTTTTGGCATAAGCAGGAAACTTATCGTCTTCGTCACCTTCATATTCCGACTTGATGTCCTTCCACCACGTTTCAAGACGTGCGCCCATGATAGCATCACGATTTACACATTCTCTCAAATACGCAGCCACACTGAATTTGTTCTCGCAGACAAGTCGTGAGATAGATGTTGTGGTCAGCACATCACCTATAAAAGCCTTCTTTACTTGACCTGAAATTAGATAGTCGTTAACGGTGGTAAGTACGCTTTGCAAAGTTCTTTCCCACTTCGATTTGTAACGCTGAACATCATCGCGTGTCTTGATTTCCTCATTTTTCCATGCTTTCTTCACAGAGAACTCATTGTTCAGATCATCATATACATACAAACGAACATGAGTGAAGTTCCAAATGACACAACTATTCAGATTCAGAGCCGTTGCCTTTCGTTGGGCATCATGCACGAAGTCAGCATCATTAATAGGCACGTCGGGCATCTTCAATTCCCAGCCTTGAAGGATGCTCGAAAGGTCGTGGTCACCATATAGCACCACATCAGGGAACATGTTCTGTCCACGACGTTCACTCACGGTAGACTCACCACCTGCATGTTTAATGATTAGGTCATTGGCACTAGCAAACTGGTTAATCTGCGATATGAGCTCTATTCCCCAACTACGTTCATTTTTACGGATAGTAGTTGCCATAATGATTTGTTATTAGAATTCACTGATTAGATTGAATGCTTTCAGATAATTTCGTTTCTCATCATCAAGTTCATTCCAAACAGCACGAAGCCGTTCTCTTGTCCGCTCGATATAGTTGATTTTTTCGCCTTTGAACAGTTCCGTATCGGCATTCTTCTCAATACCCAGAAAGTTCCTACCCTCCATTAAGGCTGCAACAAGAAACGAACCACTACCACTGGTATTGTCAAGGACGATGTCACCCGGATTGGAATATGTCCGCACAAAATATCGCCCCATCTCCACGGGCTTTTGTGTGGCATGAAACACCTCGCCCTCGCTTTCTGCTGTTTTGAAATAAACCACATCAATAGGATATCTTTTGCCGTCACTATGCACATGAACGGGCTGAAAGTCACCATAGCTACCACTTAGTTGGTTTTTACGCACACCTTTGTCGTATGGCTCCCCTTCAGTCATCTGAGGATTGTAAACAGGTTGCTTCCTATAGAACACACAAACATCCTCGTGCTTTCTTAGCGGCTGTTTCTTTGCGTTCAGAAAGTTGGTTGGCTTTGATTTTTCCCACACCCATTTATACTTAAACAGCTTCGGCTGGCTCATAATAAGTAAAGCGGTAAACAACCCTTGCGAGGTTAAAACAATCGCGCCATTAGGCTTAACGATTCGCTTATATTCAGCCCACAACTCATCAAGCGGAACAATACTATCCCACTTGTTCTGTGTTGTGCCATACGGCAAATCACACAATACCATATCAATACAGCCATTAGGGAGCTGACGCATCACATTGATGCAATCGCCCTCTATGACAGCATTCACAAATCTGTCTTCCTCCCAATAATTTATTGCCATTATTGTTTGCTATTCAGGCGCCGCTACATTCCTCATCCTTGAATAGCGTGGTCAACTCGTAGGAACACAAAGAGTGGGACAATACCTGCCCCACATTATGGTCCTAGGAAACCAGAGAAATAGACAAGTAAGCCCACTCATTGCGAGTGCGCTGGCTTCTTGTCTACTACTTCTCGTCTATTGCTTGTCAGAATTTCCTAGGTTCTAATGTGGATAGAACGATAGCAAACGCATATATCATAAGAAAAGATCTCTCGAATTTACGGCAAGCCGAATTCAATATGCAAAATTACAAAGAAAATCCGAGACCACCGCAAACATTTTGGGGATTTAACACATTATTAATAGACGACATGAATTTGTCCCATCGTCCCATTGTCCCATCGTCCCATTAAGGTGGTTCCACATAAGGGAAAAAAAGGGAGAGTAGAATTTTACTATATATAATATAATATTTAATATTATATTATATATAGTAACCATATAATCTTGAAAATTTCCCCACTTTGCAACCTCCTTAATGGGACGATGGGACAATGGGACAATGGGACGTTTGGGCTATCTATACGGAAAAAGGTTGACTCGCTCTGCTGGGAATAGTTGACGATGTTTTCTGAGACGGTTGACGACGTTTTCTGAGACGGTTGACTCTTTTCCCAAATATGTTGACTTCGTACGGATATTGTTTACGCTTCATCGGGTTTGTCCTTTATAAAGGCGTTAGTGATTATTAACAAAAAGTGGCTGATTTCTTAACAGATTTTTACAGGTTACGAGCGCCTAAATTTGGTGTTTACAAAAACTAAGCGTAACTTTGCAAATGAAAGAAGAAAAAAAGAAAAATGAAATATTTACCTTTGCTATAAACAAGAAACAATAACCATAAACCGAAATCCGAAATCCGCTAACCGAAATCCGCTAACCGAAACCGCTAACCGAAACCGCTAACCGAAACCGCTAACCGAAACCGCTAACCATTTAAAAATCAAACCGTTAACCATTAAAAAATTAAACTGCTATGTTGAAGTATCGTAAGTACAAAGTAAACTCGAACAACGAGCTGATGAACGGCAAGGTGTATGCCAAGGCCGTAGTGAACCAGACCATCGACCTCGACGGGCTCGCACGCCACATGGCCAAGCACGGAACGCCCTACACCCGAGGCGTCATCGCCGGCATCCTGCGCGACATGGTCGATTGCATCCAGGAGCTCACCCTCGATGGCATTGCCGTCAAAATCCCCGACCTGGCCATCTTCTCCGTGGGCATCAAAAGCACCGGAGCCGAGAGCGCCGAGCAGTTCAGCGCACAGGAGAACATCACCGGCTACAAGCTCCGCGCACGCCCCACCGGCAGCTATCGCAAGGCAGCCCTGAAGCAGGTGGCCACCATCAAGGAATTGGACGACTACGACGGAAAGCTGAGTAATTAGGAACCCACCCCCGGCCCCTCCCGAAGGGGAGCGGTTGGGGGGATTCTTCACGCAGAGGCGCGGAGGGAGGTAGAGAAGATTTTCGCTCAGCGTAGAAATATGGTTCCACATCTGAAAGCGTGTAATTGCTCACCCATCACGTGTTTCATCAAGTGAAACACTTGGTCGCCTGTGCAATGGCTTGTATAGAACTGGGTATGGGGAAAATTGGCTTTCAGCCTTTGAGCCAATGCATTTATTTCTTCCGGGGTCTCTTGTCCGTCGAGCAAGTGGAAACCACCGACAACGGTATGAACTGGCCAAGGACAAGCTTCCAACATATTCTCCAGACCACTATGAGCACAGCCCGTAAACAGGAGTCCGCCTACATAAAGAGCCAGCTCATGACGGAAATCGTCGGGGACGTAATCTCCGTGGGCATCTTGCACGTAGAGATTCCGATTTCCCCTGGGCATCGGGTGAATCTGAGGCAACCGGCTCTGCCGCCCGGCTTGCCAAAGAATATGGGCTATCGCATAGATGCCGTCGGCTATTTCACCGGTATGCTCTATCAAGATGCGCCTTTGGTCGCTTATCTCCGGCCACTCCGTAGTAATGCTATGCAGATGACCTCGCTTGGAGAAGAACTTGCCACTCAGGGCATCGGGCGAGACGATGATTTTTGCCTTCTTGTTGACGGACATGAAATGCTTCAAGCCTCCGGCATGGTCGCTATGCCCGTGAGAGATAAACACATAGTCAACCTTGCTGAGGTCTTTACCTAGTCGCTCGGCGTTTCGGATAAAGGCATCGCTGGCTCCCGTGTCAAGCAAAATCTGATGAAGTCCCGTCTCTAAGAGCACAGACAAGCCATGCTCTGTCTCTAACCATCCGCCAGAGCTCCGGTTATCTGATAGTACTGTCCATTTCATCTTCGCAGATTGCTACTCTCCAATGATTGTCACTACCAATTGTCTTGAACCGCCATAATTGCGATACTCGCAGAGGTAGATGCCCTGCCAGGTGCCCAGATTCAGGCGCCCGTTGGTAATGGGTATGGTGATGCTCACACCGCTCAGCGTCGATTTGGCGTGGGCAGGCATATCGTCGGCACCTTCCAGAGTATGCTCATACTTCGGACGGTTTTGACTTCGTCTGATTTCTCCTCGCTCTGAAGAGTAGATGCAAGCATCTCTCTCGTCTTGCTCGTTCGTCATTTCGGGCACCAGACGGTTGAAGATGGTTTCCATGTCGTGGCGCACGTCTGGGTCGGCATTCTCATTGAGGCTCAGTCCGCAACTGGTGTGCTTGGTGAAGATGTTCACGATGCCGGTTTTCGGAAGTTTGGGCATCTGACTCAAAATCTCGCTCGTCACCAGGTGGAAACCTCTGCGCTTCGGCTTCAGCGTTATTTCTATTTGTTGTACCATATATCAAGGAGTTACAAGGAGTTCAAGGAGTTCAAGGAGTTCAAGGAGTTCAAGGAGTTACAAGGAGTTCAAGGAGTTCAAAGAGTTCAAGGAGTTCAAGGAGTTACAAGGAGTTCAAGGAGTTCAAGGAGTTACAAGGAGTTCAAAGTTCAAAGTTCAAAGTTCAATGTTCAAAGTTAATGGCGGCCTTGACTTGTGACATGTTGCTTCGCGAAACGGGGAGCGACTCGAGGCAATGCTTGATGAGCAGCTGGGTGGAGCCCGAACGGGAGACAATCTGCTCCACCTGGCCCAGATTGACGAGAAAGGCCCTATGGCAACGCACTATCATTGGGTAGTGGCGCAGGGTTTCCTCGGTTTGTTTCATCGTGGCGCGGAGCATGTCGGTATGCACTTTCCCTTCACGCAGATGGCATACCTTGACATAGTTGCCTACGGCCTCAACATACAACAGGTCGGCCATTTGGAGGGTCACCGACTCGTTGGTGGTGCCCGTAAGGGTGAGAGCCTCCCCAAGCCCCTCCAAAGGAGGGGATGTTTGGTTACCTGCTGCGGGATTATGTATCTGAACATCCCCTCTTTGGGAGGGGCTTGGGGAGGCTTTTAGTTGCATGGCCTTCAACTCGTCGTTGAGCAGCCTCATCTCTTCCAACTCCATCGCCAGATACTTGCTCCGGAACTTGAAGCGCCAATAGAGTCCGATGGCGAATGAGCAGAAGGCAATGATGGCCAAGGTTTCGAGAAAATTGACCACAGAGAGCTGATTGCTCTCTACGCGGCCGCTCATGGCGAAATGGCGATAGAGGCAAATGCCAAGGGCTACGAGTGGAGTGTTGATGCACTGGAACCAGAGGTTGCGGCGGATGATGTATTCGGCGCCTTTATCAAACGACCGCGGCATCTTGACCAAACGCTTCAAAATGATGTCGGTCAGCATGCATATCAGGATGCCTATCACCCAAAGTGCAGCCAAATGAACATATACCTGCCATTGCCATGCGTCGAGCCCGAAAGGCTTGAACACGGCCAGCGCCATGGTCACAAACGTGGTGCTGAGAATCCTTGTCGATATCGTTTCTTTTTGTCCCTGGTTCATATCAGACTACAAAAGTAGTGCATTTTTGTTGTATAGCCAAACCATTCATCACATTTTTCTCCCATTGCAACGCCGTCCGTCACATTTCCTTGCCGTTTATCCCAAATATTTGGAGGGATAAGTCATGAGCCCTACCTTTGCACTCAGAAATCTTTGATTTTTTAACTGAATTGAGGAATGAATACAATCATGAAACCAAGAACAATTATCGGAATTATTTTCATTGTAGCCAGCCTGCTGAAACTGGCTACGTTGTGGGGCATCCTCCATTGGAGCTGGTTCGAAACGATGTCCGAAGGCAAGTGGGCCATGTATTTCTGCATCTTTGTATTGCTCTACGTGGGTGTTCATCTTATTATTGATAGCTACCGGCGCGATCCCGACCAATGGCTACAACGCCCGCTCCCCATCGGCGAGGACGGCAAGCGCATCCGTTGCTCTGTTCACTATGGCGGCGACGAATACGTCTATCACGGCGAGACGTTCCACGGAGCCCGGCTCGACGCTTTTTGCGGAGGCATCCGAATGAACTTGCGCGAGGCCGTGATTACCGAGGACGAGGAGATTGACATCCACACCTTTTGCGGAGGCATCGAGCTCCTGGTGCCCACAACGGTCAATGTGGAGGTGAAAAGCCATAGCTTCATCGGCGGCGTAGGCAATCACGCAATAGACAATGCCGACGACACGGCCCCTACCCTCCACATCATAGCCAGCAATTTCCTCGGTGGAGTGGACATCAAGAACTGACGGACGAAGCCAACGGACGAGTCGTGACGGACGAAGGCAAAGCCAATGCCGACGGAAGTAAGAATGAAGATTACTTCAAAATTGATTTGTTTTTTCTAGATGGGAACGGAATTAATCTGTGGAAAGTTTTGTATCTTTGCATCGTATAATAGAAAAAGAAACAACCATGAATATCAGATTGGAAAAGCCGCAAGACTGGCGTGAGGTTGAGAACCTTACGCGCGAAGCATTCTGGAATGTTTACCGCCCTGGATGCACGGAACACTTTGTACTTAATCAGTATAGAACCAATCCCGATTTCATCCCGGAGCTTGACTTTGTGATGGAAAGGCTACGGGAAAGGCTACGGGTAGGCGACGGCACGTCGGGAATGGGCGACGGCACGTCGGGAATGGAGGATGGGCGTATCATCGGCCATGTGATGTTTTCGAAGGCCGAAATTATCCTTGATGATGGAACCCGCTTCCCTTCTTGGACATTTGGCCCCATCAGCATCCACCCCGACTATAAGCGCAAAGGCTATGGCCTGAAGCTACTAAATCATGCCTTAGAGAAGGCCAAGGAAATGGGCATCGGCCTGCTACAGATGGAAGGTAATATCGAATTCTACCGTCATGCAGGGTTCGACTTGGCCAGCAAGCTGAACATCCACTATCATGCCGAGCCTCGCGATGCCGAAGTGCCTTATTTCCTCGCTCAAGAGCTGATTCCAGGCTATTGGGGCCATCGCGAAGGCACCTATTGTCCCCCCAAGGGCTATTTCGTGGCCGATGAGCATCCTGAGGCTTTCGAGGCTTACGAAGCCACTTTTCCGGAGAAAGAAAAAGCATTCCAAGAGGGCCAATTGCCTCAGTTCTGTCAGAGTTGTGGCATGCCCTTGACTCGCATTGAGGATTGTGGCACAAACGCCGACGGAACCACAAACTTCGACTATTGCCAATTTTGCTACAAGGACGGGCGCTTCCTTCAGGAGTGCACCATGGACGAGATGATAGAACATTGTGCACAATTCGTCGATGAGGTCAACAAGCAGATGCCAAAGCCCATGACCAAGGAAGAGTACAAACAAATGATGCGCGGCTTCTTCCCAATGCTGAAAAGATGGAGAAAGTGATGGAAACAAATCGTATCATACTACGCCCATGGCGCGAATCGGATGCGGAGTCATTGTTCAAATGGGCTTCCGATCCAGATGTCGGGCCTCGTGCAGGCTGGGCACCGCATAAGAGTATGGAGGAAAGTCTGGAGATTATCCGCACCGTTTTTCATGATGCAACCAATACTTGGGCTATCGAGTTGAAAGAAACTGGTGAGGCGATTGGTGCTATGGGCTATGGCCCATCGTGCGAGTGTGACTTGCCGGCCCGCGAGGGGGAACCACTCATAGGCTATTGGGTGGCGAAGCCCTATTGGAACAAAGGTATCTGTACGGAGGCTCTGCGCCTGATGCTAGACCATATCCGGCAAACGACGGACATCAAATCGCTCATCAGCGGCCACTTTGTAGATAATCCTGCTTCAGGCCGGGTGATGGAGAAGTGTGGCTTCGTTCCTACAGGTGAAACCTGCATAGACGCTAATCAGTACCAAGGTGAGAACAGGCCAATCAGAGTGTTGAGATTGGAAATAGAAGAAAGATGAATAAATTGATAGCATGTTGTGGCATTAACTGTGAGACCTGCGAGGCTCGCCTTGCCACGATTAAGAATGACGACATAATGCGCGTCGAGGTAGCAAAGAAGTGGTGCGAGATGAATCATACGGATCAGATTACACCTGAGAGCATTAATTGTGCAGGCTGTCGCGTGGAAGGCCCGAAGTTCTACTTCTGCAGCCATCTGTGCGAGGTGCATAAATGTGTAGCCACCAAAGGCTACGAAACCTGTGGCGACTGCCCCGACAAGAACACCTGCAAAAAAGTTGGTGCTATCTGGGAGAACAGTGCCGAAGCGAAGGAGAATCTGGGAGGAGAGTAATATGCAGATACTGATTCTCGCTGCTCAGTCCGTTTTGGGTGCTTTACATCGTTTGTGGCATCAGCGACATAGCCGATGGGTGGCTGGCTCGGAAACTGAAGTGCGTTACCAGTGCTGGGGCTTTGCTGGATAGTCTGGCAGACTTCTGCTTCGTAGCGTGTTTGTACCCTTTGCTTCTGCCGATACTCGAACTGCCGCAATGGTTATGGCTGTGGGCAGGAGTCATTTTCGCGATTAAAGTCGTGAATCAGATTTCTGCGATTGTAATGCACAGACATTGTTGTTTCCCTCACACCATAGCAAACAAGAAAGTGAG
The DNA here is from genome assembly GCA_900315565.1 of uncultured Prevotellaceae bacterium. Classification (GTDB taxonomy): domain Bacteria; phylum Bacteroidota; class Bacteroidia; order Bacteroidales; family Bacteroidaceae; genus Prevotella. The sequence goes on from OMZS01000006.1 coordinate 20,494, forward strand.
CATAAAAATGAGAATTATTCCCTATTTCTTGGCCTGACGAAGAATAATTTGTAACTTTGTGGACATAACCAATAATTGTTCACTTGTCCTCCAGGCAACGAGCAGGGAGGGCGCATCATCTAAAGGAATCATGGAAACATATAGCGACAGAATCAGAATCGTTGTAGGCGACATCACACGTCTGCCTACCGACGCCATCGTCAACGCGGCCAACAAGAGCCTGCTTGGCGGAGGGGGCGTGGATGGGGCTATCCATCGCGCCGCGGGCAGAGGACTGCTCGAAGAGTGCATGGGGCTTGGAGGTTGCGAGACGGGCCAGAGCAAGATGACTGGCGCCTACAATCTTCCGTGCATGAAGGTGATTCATACGGTTGGGCCCGTGTGGCACGGAGGCGGCCAAGGGGAGCGCGAACTGCTTGCCTCGTGCTATGACTCTGCCCTGAAGCTGGCCGAAGAGAACGAGCTTTCGAGCCTTGCCTTCCCATGCATCAGCACAGGTGTGTACGGGTTTCCCAAGGACCAGGCTGCCCGCATCGCCCTTCACACCATCTTCGCCCATATCAGGGACAGCTACGAGGGGCAGGTGGTCATCTGTTGCTTCGACGAGCACGACGCGCGCTACTACGAGAGGTGCTTCTGGGAGGAGTCGCTCACTTTGTTGGGCGACCACGAGGCCGTCATGGGGTACAAGGAAAAAATCGACACCCTGCCAGATGATTTCTGGGACGAGTTGCTGGCCTACATTCCCCGGCTGGAGCGGGGTGAGAAGGTGACGGACTCGAATTCTCCCCGGGGTGGAAAGTTGGAAAAGAAGCTGGGCGTGTGCACCTCACCGGCTGATTATCTGAGCTGGAGTAATTGTTTCAACACTGGCCAAATGCCCGACTACAACCTGATGAACAATGTGTATTGTCTGTTCGTCATTAGCACATTCTTGTCGCGCCAAGCTTATTGGACAGGTTGTTCTGCCACGCCCGAGAAACTCCTTTCTGTTCTGAGGCCCCTCAGGGAGTACCGGCAAAGATTTCTCTCACGCAGAGGCAATAATTTCACCCAGAGGGGATAGTTTTCACGCAGAGGCGATAATTTCACGCAGAGGCGCAGAGGTTTTTTGAGCACGCAGAGAGTATATTTCTCACACAGAGGAAACAGAGTAAACAGAGAATAGCGACCTGCGGTCGCTTGACTCCTTTACTCAAAGTACCTCTCAAAACTCAAAAAACTCCTTTTCTCAAAAAACTCCTTTTCTCAAAAAACTCTCCTTTTCTCAAAAAAACTCCTTTTCTCAAGAATAATCCTCCCTACCCTCTAAATTCCTCTGCGCCTCTGCGTGAGAAATGAATCGGCATGAAAGAAAACCCTCTGTGTGAGAAAACTTTCTGTGTGAGAAAACTTTCTGTGTGAGAAAACTTTCTGTGTGAGAAAACCCTCTGTGTGAGAAAACCCTCTGTGTGAGAAAAGCATTATTTCTTGTTGAGCAGGCGGTCCACTTCTGCGAACTGCTTACCCATGTTCAGATTCAAATAAACATTGTAGAGGGCATGGGCCCACTTCTCCTTCTGGTCGGGCGCCAGGGCACGATAGCGTTCCAGATAGGGCTTGGCCTTGCGGTAAAAGTCTTTTATCTGGGTGCGCTTGGTGCGCGATTTCGACACCTTGTCCATCTCTACGGCCAGGTTGGTGTAGGCCAGTCCGGCATTGAGATAGGCATCGGCCAGCGAGTCGTTGCGAGCGATAAGGGTGTCGCAAATGGTGATGCACTCGGCATAGCGCCCGATGTCGAGCAACACATTGCTCTTGGCAAACAGATAAATCTCGCTTGTGTCGTTGGCCTCGAGCAGACGGTTGGCAACGGCCAGGGCCGAGTCGGGCTGATGGCTGGCAGAGTAGGCTTCGAGCAGGCGCGGGAAGAAATAGGGGAACTCGGGATCAGCGTTGAATCCCTGTTGCAAGGCGCAGAGATATTTTTTTTCCTGACCTGCCTGGCGATAGGTTTCGGCCAGATATTGCAACACGTAACTTCGGTTGGCCGTGTCACGAAGTGCCAGATGGTGGTATTTCAGGGTTTTTGCCGTGTCCTGGAGCTGATAGCCGCAAAACAACGCCCGATAAGCGGCCAGAGGCTGCCGGTGGTCGGCCGAGTCGATGTTTTCCTCGGCAAACAAAGGCTGGCGGGCACAATCGATGTAAGTGTCAAAATAGTCGTAGGCGTCGGCATACTGGTGTTTGAGCATCTGAAACACCCCTCCGTTGTAGAGGTTGTTGCGATGAGCCATGAGCAGGGCGGCGTGTTTCTTGCGGTATTTCAGCCTGACGCGCCCTTTCTTGTCGGGTGTGGCATCGAGAGTGTCGAGCGTTTCGAGCGTGCGAAACATTTTGCGCACGGAGTTGAAAAGGCTTAGCGTGTCGTACTTCTGATGCAGATAGAGCCGCTCGTTGCCTTGCTCATATTGAGCGCGGATAGCATCGAAGAGAACGAGCCAGATTTTCTCGTTCTTCCTGTTGGCCGAGTCGTTGAGCAACTGGCTCATCATTTTCTCGGCCTTGTCGAGGTTCTTTCCGCTCTTAATAAAAGTCCGTGCCTGATCCATCTCTTTTTTCTGAGCGTTCATGCACGGTAAGAAGGCTATCAAAAATATCGCAGCGATAATGGTTCGCTTCATAGAATTATTTCAATTTAAAATGCTTAGCTAAGTCTTTTGCTTTCGATTTTTCACCCAGGCGCACGTAGGCCTGATAGAGGGGCTTTGACCAATCTACAATGTCGCGTCCGGGGTCTTTCGTGCGGCATTGTTCCAGGAGGTTTCTTCCTTCCTCGTACCATTTCCGCTCTTTGGTTTCCTGCCCCTTCGACACGTAGCAGATGCCGCAATTATACATCACCTGCACAAAATCGGGGTCGAACGCCAAGGCTTTTTTGAATCCTTCTATGGCCTTGTCCCATTTGCGGTCGCTCATTTCCACCTCGCCATAAAGAGCCCACTTCTGCTTATCCTGAGTGTCGAGCTTGATTTCCTCGCGCACAAAGCGTTTCAGCTCCTGCTCGTGCCCAGGCTGGGTGTAGTACTCCATGAGCTGGCCGAAAAAGTAACTGTTGGTGGGAAACTTGACGTGCAACTCGTCGAGCGCCTCAATATACTGAAGCGTGTCTTCCTTGGTGGTGCAGCTCTCTTTGATGATGGCTATTTTCAGCTCGGCTGCCTCCTGGGCATACTCGGGGTCGGAAAGAGCCACGGCCAGAAACCTATTGGCGGCATCGTAGTCCTTGGCTTGATAAGAAGCTTGCGAGGCATAGAAGGCACATTGGCCGTAGTAGCTGTCGTTGGCCGTGTTGAGATGCTCGAAAAGAGTGGTTTGGGGACAGCTCAGATAGAGGTCGAAACAATCCATGGCCCGGCCATAGTAGCCTTTATGGTAGGCATCGAGGCCGGCATCTATGACTCGGGGGCGTGCCACGAGCAGACGCTCCAGGTTGGTGCGCCGGTAGCGAAGTCTTTCTTCTATACCCTTGCAGGCCAGCAAGTCGTACATGTCGCAAAGAATGCCCGCCTTGACGGCCAGCACGGCGGCATCGTTGGCATGCTCGGAGAGTGCCGAATCGACCACAAGATTGTAGAATCCGGCTTTCTCCTTGTCGCTGAGCTCGCCAATGCCCTTAAAGTGCAGAATGTCCTCGTTGGTGCTGGTATATTTTATTTTATATACCTGCGTCTCGTCGGTCTGCGCCTGGATTGGTGCCACCTGCCACAGAGCCAGCATGAGGAAAGCGACAAGTGAAGAAAGTCGTGCGTTGTGCATATTTACCGGTAGTTATTGAAAAATCACAAAAAAGGGGGATGCGGAGTAGGTTTCATTTTTACGCTCCGCATCCCTTTTCATGTGGTTGTTGGATTATTTCTCTGCTTCGGCAGCTTTGGTTCTCGGGTCGTTCTCGCCGTAGAGGTTATAGTAGGCGTTGTAACGGTTGTAGCCCCAGTTGCTCATGTTCTTGTCGGGGTCGAGTTCCTTGGCCTTGTCGAAGTATTTCACGGCCTCGCCGTAAAGCTCGTTGCGCTTGGCCTTATCGGTAATGTCCTGAGCCTGAATGCTGAGTCCAGTTGCCAGATAGGTAACGATGAGGGCGTTGTCGGGTTTCAGCTCGAAAGCTTTCTTGAGCATCGACACGGCCTCGGCGGGTTTCTCGTTGAGCAGGGCAATACCCTTGTCGGCCAATGCCACGAAGTTGTTGGGATTAGCGGCCAGAGCGTCGTCGAGCACCTTGATGGCAGCATCTTTGTTGCCCAGGGCGTTGTTGAGGTTGTAAACACGCTCCAGAAGCGATGAGTTCTGGGGGTTCTCCTCGTACATGGCTTTCACGCTATCAAGGAACTTCAGCGAGTCGGCTCTGTTCTTCAGGTCGTCGCTCAGCACGGTGAGCTTCAGGTTGAGGGCGTTGTCGTACTCAGCGGTATCCTTCATAGCTATTTCGCTATACTTCAGGGCCTTGTCGAGCTCCTTGTCCTGATAGTGGAACACACCCACGAAGCGTGCCACCTGGGCGAAGAACGGCTGCTGCACGCTACGGTCGCACTTGGCAAAGAGCGGAGCAGAGTCAGAATCTACGAAAGCACCCCAGTATTTCTTGGCGGTAGCGTGGTCTTTGTTGGTGAGAGCGTCTTGTCCGGCGTTGACCAGCAACAGACGAGCGGGCCACACACGCTGGCCGTTCTTGTCGGCAAACTTAGGCGAAACCTTGCCCTTTTCGTTGGGCAGCTGGTCGTACTTGTCGCACTCCATGGCGGCTAATACGGCATGATAAGCAGCCTCGTTCATGCCAGCCTCGTCGAACTCCTTGTTCTGCTTGAGCACCTCGTTCTCGGTCTTGGTAGTGCTTTCCTTGAGATATTTCTCCATGGCCAGCTCCACCAGTTTGTTGTATGCCTTTGCTCTTTCGCCATTGTCGGTCAGTTCGCCAAGCGAGCTGTTCACCAGAGATTCAGCCTCGGCATAAGTCTTGGCTTTCAGAATGTTCTTCAGTGCAGGGCTGTCGCCTGCGAACGCACTTGTGGCACCCAGTACCAGCAAGGCCATCAATGTCATTTTTTTCATACTTTCAAAAATTCATTAAAGGTTATTAGTTATTGTTTCTTTGTTTCTATATAAAATAGACTTGCTTTTTTTACTCCACAATATCCAGCTCTTCGAGTTCGTTGGCGTCGGTCTCGTCGGCCAGAGGCTCGTCGGTCAGAGGTTCTTCGGCGTTGTCGGCGTTCGCATTGTCGGAAGCCGGCTCGCCGTTTTTCTTCTGCCATTGGGCGCGGCTTTCCTCCTCAACGGTGGCCTCGAGCTCAGAGCTCATCACCTTGCAAACGCTGGCTATCACGTCGTTCTTCTTGGCCAGATTGATGAGTCTCACGCCTTGCGTGGCTCGTCCCATCACACGGCAGTCGGCCACACTCAGCCTGATGGCAATGCCGCTCTTGTTGATAATCATCAGGTCGTTTTGGTCGGTCACCACCTTGATGGCCACCAGTCGGCCGGTCTTCTCGGTAATGTTGAGCGTCTTCACGCCCTTGCCGCCACGGTTGGTCTTACGGTAGTCTTCCACCTCCGAGCGCTTGCCGTAGCCCTCTTCGCTCACCACCATGATGGTTTCCTCGTCGGGACGGTTCACCACCACCATGCCCACAACGGCATCGTCACCGCCGTCGAGCTGCATGCCGCGCACACCCGTGGCCACACGGCCCATAGCACGAACAGTGTGCTCGTTGAAGCGCACGGCACGTCCGTTGCGGTTGGCCATGATGAGTTCGTTCTCGCCATTGGTGAGTCGAACATCAACCACCTCGTCGCCCTCCAGAATGTTGATGGCATTCACGCCGTTGGCACGGGGGCGGCTATAAGCCTTGAGCGATGTTTTCTTCACAATGCCGTTCTTGGTGGCAAACACCACGTAGTGCGAGTTGATGAACTCGTCGTCGTTCAGTCCCTGACCTCTCAGTCTGAGAATGTTGTTCACCGAGTCGTCGCTATCAATGTTGAGCATGTTCTGAATGGCGCGTCCCTTCGAGTTTTTGTCGCCCTCGGGAATCTCGTAGCACTTCAGCCAGTAGCAGCGGCCCTTGCGGGTAAAGAAGAGCATGGTCTGGTGCATTGTGGCGGGATAGATGAACTCCGTGAAGTCCTGGTCGCGGGTCTTGGCGGCCTTCGCCCCTACTCCACCTCGTGCCTGCTCGCGGAACTCCGAGAGCGGCGTACGCTTGATGTAGCCCAAGTGGCTCACGGTGATCACCACCGGATCGTTGGGATAGAAGTCCTCGGGGTTGAACTCCTCGCTCGAGTATTTGATTTCCGTACGGCGCTCGTCGCCGTATTTTTCTTTTACTTCCTGAAGCTCGTCTTTCATCACCTGCTTGCAACGCTCGGGATTGTCGAGAATCTCCTGAAGGTCGGCAATGAGTTTCTGCAGGTCGTCGTACTCCTGGTGCAACTGATCCACTCTGAGTCCGGTGAGCTGGCTCAGGCGCATGTCAACGATGGCCTTCGACTGAAGCTCGTCAAGATTGAACCGGCTCTCCAGGTTGCGCTGGGCATCGGTGGGAGTTTTAGAGTTGCGAATGATGCGCACCACCTCGTCGATGTTGTTCACAGCGATGATGAGTCCTTCCAGAATGTGGGCTCTCTCTTTGGCTTTGCGCTGGTCGAACCGGGTGCGGCGAATGGTCACGTCGTGACGATGCTCCACAAAATATTTCACACAATCTTTCAAGGTGAGCAGACGCGGGCGGCCTTTAACCAATGCGATGCAATTCACAGAGAACGAGCTCTGTAGAGCCGTCATCTTAAAGAGTTTGTTCAGTATCACGTTGGCGTTGGCATCACGTTTCACGTCGATGACGATGCGCATGCCCTGACGGCCGCTCTCGTCGTTGGCATTCGAGATGCCCTCCAGTTTGCCTTCCTTCACCAGGTCGGCAATATACTCGATGAGCTGCGCCTTGTTCACGCCATAGGGAATCTCGGTCACCACAATCTTGTCGTGGGTGTCGTGGCTCTCAATTTCGGCCTTGGCACGCATCACAATACGTCCACGACCCGTCTCATAGGCGTCTTTCACGCCCTGAATACCATATATATATGCTCCCGTGGGGAAGTCGGGCGCCTTGATGTACTGCATCAGCCCCTCGGTGTCGATGTCAGGATTGTCGATGTAGGCACAGCAGCCGTCAATCACCTCACCCAGGTTGTGGGTAGGAATGTTGGTAGCCATACCCACGGCAATACCGTTGCCGCCGTTCACCAGCAGGTTGGGCACCTTGGTGGGCATAACCGTAGGCTCCTGAAGCGAGTCGTCGAAGTTGGGAGCCATATCCACGGTGTCTTTCTCCAGGTCGTCCATGATGTGCTCGCCCATCTTCGAGAGGCGGCACTCGGTGTAACGCATGGCAGCTGCCGAGTCGCCGTCAACACTACCAAAGTTGCCCTGCCCGTCAACGAGCGTGTAGCGCATGTTCCAGTCCTGAGCCATGCGCACCAGAGCGCCATAGACCGAGCTGTCGCCGTGGGGGTGATACTTACCCAGCACCTCGCCCACCACGCGGGCGCACTTCTTGTAGGGCTTGTCGCTGGTGTTGCCGATGCCGGCCATACCGTAGAGTATGCGGCGATGAACGGGCTTGAATCCGTCGCGCACATCGGGCAACGCACGGGCCACAATCACCGACATACTGTAGTCGATGTACGAGGATTTCATTTCCTCCTCGATGTTGATTCTAATGATTCTGTCGTTGTCGGCGGTCAGTTCGCCGACCGAATTCTGAATTTCGTCCATTTCTATATTTTACAATTTCACTATTTCACAATTTTACAATTTCATTCCTAACTCCTAACTCCTAACTCCGAATCGCCTCTAAGGCCGTTTTTTTGCCCTCTAAGACGTTTTCGGCTTCTAACAAGTTACAAAATTACACGTTTTTTCACACCCACGAAAATCTTTTTAGCGTTTTTAGCCGCAAAATAGCAAAAATTATAGATTATTCAGCTTTCGCAGGGTAGATTTTAGAAATGATAGAATAATAACTTGGTACAAATTGTATGAAACGAATGAGAATAATGAGAATGATTTTTCCACGAATTAAAATAATAATATAAGTTTCGCATATATAAAACCGACCACAGATTACTCAGATTTCATGGATTCTCTGTCGATTCCAGCAGCCAAGTTGCAATTTATTAGGATTGCACAGATTGAGCTGTTCTCGACTTCTGCCGCGACTCGGCAAAATTCAAGCGAGCTTGACTTTGCTCTCGCTGCTCCATCAGTTGCTGCATGCAGCCTAAATCTGAGAAATCGTAATAATTTGACAATTAGACAATTTACAATCAGACTGTAAAATTGTGAAATTGTGAAATCTGTGAAATTGTGAAATCTGTGAAATTGTGAAATTGTGAAATCTGTGACATCTGCGTAATCTGTGGTAGAAATGTACCCCAGCGAAGGTGAGTTATTTAATTCTTTTCTGCTCGGCAAACGCTTTCAGCACCCGCTCGGCCTCGTCGTCGTCGTCGGTAAGCGTGAGTAGCAGGTTACGATACTTTCCCGTCTCCATCAGCTGTTCAAGCAGCGTATAGATGGGCATTTCCTCCGTCCAGAAATGCCTGTCAAGAAACACCATAGGACTGCTGAAGCCAAACGAGAGATAATGATTCTGCACGGCATCTTGAAACACCTCCTGCATGGTGCCCGCACTTCCGGGCGTGTAGATAATGCCGCCGAAGGCCAGCGTCAGAATACTGTCCTCGCGTATGCTGTTCTCAAAGAATTTGGCGATGTGGGTGGCAAAGGGCGTAGAAGGCTCATGGCCGTAGAGCCACGTGGGAATGCCCAGGCTCACATATTTTTGTTGCGGATAGCGCCGCATCACTTCCAATGCCGACGAGAGCCACCTTTCGTCCTTAAACGATGCGGCCTCAGCAGCCAGCCAACCCAGCGCCTCATGAGCCTCCTCGCACGTGCGCCCAGCCAGCCATGCTCCCATGTGCGTAGCCTCCATGGCACCAGGACCGCCGCCACTCAACATGCAGAAGCCCTGCTCCGTGAGCCGTTTGCTCAACATCACGATTCGGACGAACATAGGGTCGGAACGAAGCAAAGCATGCCCTCCCATCACACCCACGCACCGGCGGCTGTCGTGCTCGTCGAAAAAGGCATCGAGGGCCGTGTGAATGCCGTGGTCGTGAAGCGTGCGGGCCAGCGACTCGTTCACATTCTTGGCATTCTTCCCCATGGCCATATAGTGCTGATACACACGGCTGTCGTAACATTGGGCAAACGACGCCCGGTCGTCCTCCGCGTTCGCCGAAGGCTCGTAGCCCTCGTACAGGTCGGCGGCATTGTAGAGTATGCGCCGCGTCACATCGTAGGGCACCGTCGTCAGCCATTCGGCCATGCCCTCAGTCTGCAGAAATCTTGAATTGCTAATCATTTTTCTCTCCTTTTTGCTCGCAAATATATGGAAAAATAATCATATATCCCTGCTTTTTCCGAAAAAAAACGAGAACAATAAACGTTCTTTCATAAACAAATAACCGTAAACGGTAATTTTTTCGTTCCTCATTCTTCATTCTCAGTTCGCCCAAGTGTTCGGCGGAACGGGTGTAAGTTGCGTGTGAGTTGTGTAAGTTAGCGTGTAAGTTAGCATGTAAGTTGTGTAAGTTGCGTGTAAGTTATTCAAATTAACTTACACGCTTTTGTTTGTGCCTGATTGTCAGCGTGTTAGTTGCGTGTAAGTTACAACCTGCTTGTACGCATTGCTCACACGTTTTTTCATAGTATCTTTGCCAACGATAAGAATTAAACCTTTAAACCTTTAAACCTTTAAACCAAATGGTGGGTAAAAAAACTTATTTATATATATATATAAATAAAAATTATTCATCAAAAAAAGATGAAAATCAAAAATGAGAAATGGTTTAATGGTTTAATGATTTAATGATTTAAAACTCAAAATTTAAAAAAAGTATTATGGAAAAACTAGTGATGATCAAGGAGCAGCTTGCACTCTCAGAGCGCAACTACACCGACCGCAACGGCCAACCGCAGGTGTTTGCAAGTGTTGGCTTCGTACTGACTGACGGCATCGACACGTTCTATGCCGAAGTGAACAATTCTGGCTAGAAAATATGCGAGTATCGCTGGGAGTTATTTTCGTATTGCCGTGGATTAGGAAAATATCGTCGGGAGTTATGATGAAATATTCTAGAAAATTTGCGAGTATCGTCGGGAGATATTTCCTGAATGGTGAAAAATCTTTTTGCCGTGAGTGAAAATAAATTTGCTTTTCGTTCCTAAAGTCGATTTTTTGCAGTACCTTTGCACCTTGTATTTGTAAAATACAAAGCGGAAACGTTCAGAAACCAAATGATTATCAACAAAAAAATATAACAAACAAATAAGAAATGGATAAAAATACGATTACAGGCTTCATTCTGATAGCCATAGTATTGATTGGTTTCAGCTGGTGGCAGCAGCCGTCGGCCGAGCAGATTGAGGCTCAGCGCAAACAAGACTCCATCGCTGTGGTGGCCAGAGAGAAAGCCGAAAAGGAGCGCAAAGCGGCAGAGGCCGCCAAGAAAAACGAAGAGGCCAAGGCTCGCGAAGACTCTACGGCCGCTTTCTTCCAGGCCCTGAACGGCACGGCCCAGGATGTGGTGCTGAAGAACGAGAAGGTGGTGCTGACGCTCTCCACCAAGGGCGGCACCGTGAAGAAGGCCGTGCTGAAGGACTTCAAAAACCATGAGGGCAAAAACGAGGTGACACTTTTCGACGAGAAAGACCAGCAGCTGAAGTTCATGCTGGCCGGCAAGGAGACGAACATCATCAGCTCGGAGCTTTACTTCACCCCGACAAACCTGACCGACTCTACCGTCACCATGACGGCCGACGCGGGCAACGGGCGACAGCTGGTGTTGGACTGGCTGCTGGGGCACGACTATATGCTGCACATGAAGATGCAGGCCGTGGGCATGGAGGGCATGTTTGCGCCCAACTACTCGCAGATGGACATTGAATGGACCGACCAGGCACGACAGCAGGAGCGCGGATTCAACTTCGAGAACCAGCGCTCGTCGCTCACCTACCACCTGACCGAGGGCGGCACCGACTATCTGAACGAAATGAAGGAGGCCGTTGACAAACCCGTGGAGGAAACCATCGACTGGGTGGCCTTCAAGAACCAGTATTTCTCGGCGGTGATGATTGCCAAGGACAACTTCGCACAAAACTCGCTCATGACCAGCCTGCCCCTGAAGAAAGAAACGCACTATCTGAAGCAGTACGGCGCCAAGCTGAAGACGGCCTTCGACCCCAAGGGACAGAAACCGTCGGAGTTTGAGTTCTACTATGGTCCCAACGACTTCCGCCTGTTGCAGAAGGTGGAGAAGCAGAGCACCTTTGGCAAGGACCTGCAGATGGAGCGCCTGGTGTATCTGGGTTGGCCGCTCATCCGCATCATCAACCGTTGGTTTACCATCTACGTGTTCGACTGGCTCACCAAGTTCGGTCTCAACATGGGCATTGTGCTCATCCTCATCACGCTGCTGCTGAAGGTCATCACCTTCCCGCTGGTGAAGAAGAGCTACATGAGCTCGGCCAAGATGCGCGTGCTGAAGCCCAAGTTCGACGAGGCCACCAAGCAGTTTGACAAGCCCGAGGACCAGATGCAGAAACAGCAGGCCATGATGCAGATGTACTCACAATACGGCGTGAGCCCGCTGGGCGGCTGTCTGCCCGCCCTCATCCAGATGCCCATCTGGATTGCCATGTTCAACTACGTGCCTAACGCCATTCAGCTGCGCGGCGAGAGCTTCTTGTGGATGAAAGACCTAAGCACCTACGACCCCATCATCTCGTGGGGCAAGGACATCTGGATGATTGGCGACCACCTGTCGCTCACGTGTATTCTGTTCTGCGTGGCCAACTTGCTCTACTCGTGGCTCACCATGCGCCAGCAGAAAGACCAGATGGTGGGTCAGCAGGCCGACCAACTGAAGATGATGCAATGGATGATGTACCTGATGCCTGTGATGTTCTTCTTCATGTTCAACGAGTATTCCAGCGGTCTGAACTTCTACTACTTCATTTCGCTCTTCTTCTCTGCCGCCATCATGTGGACGCTCCGCAAGACCACCAACGACGAGAAGCTGCTCGCCATACTCGAGGCAAAATACGAGGAGAACAAGAAGAATCCCAAGAAGCAGAGTGGCATGGCCGCAAAACTGGAAGCCATGCAGAAGCGTGCGGCAGAATTGGAGAAACAGCGGCAGAACGGATACAAGAAATAAGTTAAGAAGCAAGAGTCAAGAACTGCCAACTTGAAACACAAACCCAAAAGAACACATACAGATTTAGGATGAACAAGATTGGATTTGATAACGATAAGTATCTGAAGATACAATCGGAGCACATTCGCGAGCGCATCGCGCAGTTCGACGGCAAGCTCTATCTGGAACTGGGCGGAAAGCTTTTCGACGACCACCACGCCTCGCGCGTATTGCCCGGTTTCAAGCCCGACTCTAAGCTGCGCATGCTGGCCCAGCTGCGCGACTCCATAGAAATTGTCATCGTGGTATCGGCCGAGGACATCGAGAAAAACAAGGTGCGCGCCGACCTCGGCATCACCTACGACGAGGACGTGCTCCGACTGCGCGACGAGTTCATGAGCCGCAACTTCATGGTGGGCAGCGTGGTCATCACCCACTACAACGGCCAGCATGCCGCCGACCAGTTTCACCACCGGCTCGAACGCATGGGCATCAAATCCTATTTCCACTACCCCATCGACGGCTATCCGCACAACGTGGAGCTGATAGCCTCGGACAACGGATTTGGCAAAAACGACTACGTGGAAACTTCGCGCGAGCTGGTCATCGTTACTGCACCCGGGCCCGGCAGCGGAAAAATGGCCACCTGTCTCTCGCAGCTCTACAACGAGAACAAGCGCGGCATTCGTGCCGGCTATGCCAAGTTTGAGACTTTCCCCGTGTGGAACCTGCCACTCAAACACCCCGTGAACATCGCCTACGAGGCTGCTACCGCCGACCTCAACGACGTGAACATGATTGACCCTTTCCATCTGGAAGCCTACGGCAAAACAGCCGTCAACTACAACCGCGACGTGGAGATATTTCCCGTTCTCAACGCTTTGTTTGAGGGCATCTATGGCGAAAATCCCTACAAGTCGCCCACCGACATGGGTGTGAACATGGTGGGATTCTGCATCAGCGACGACGAGGTGTGCTGCGATGCATCGCGCAACGAAATAATCCGCCGTTTCTATGATGCCACCAACAAAATGGCCGACGGAGCCGACAACGAGAGCGAAATAAGAAAAATACGCATGCTCTTCAACCAGGCAAAAATCACCACCGCCTACCGCCGCGTCACCACCGCCGCCTACGAGAGGAAAATAGAGAGCGGACATACTGCCGCTGCCATCGAACTGGCCGACGGAACCATCATCACCTCAAAGTCGAGTCCCCTGCTGGGATGCAGCGCGGCATTGCTGCTCAACGCCACCAAACATCTGGCCGGCGTCGACCACGAGGTGAAACTCATTCCGCAAAGCATGATTGAGCCCATACAGAAAACCAAGATTGAGTATCTTGGCGGACGCAACCCACGACTGCACACCGACGAGGTGCTGGTGGCTCTCTCGGTGCTCTCGCAGCACGATGAAAACTGCCGTCGCGCCCTGGAGCAGCTTCCGCAGCTCCGCCATTGTCAGGTACACAGCACCGTGATGCTCAGCGAGGTGGACCACAAGATTTTCAAGAAACTCGGGTGCGGACTTACTTGCGACCCTGTGAGAAAGAAGTAAGTGGAGCGGAAAAAGGAAACAGGGTAAAAGCAGTATAGAGATAAAGGAAGCAAAGGAAGGAAAAAAGTAATCAGTCTAAATATGAAAAATATCGTAACACTTTTTGCCGCGGCCATGCTCATGCTCGGAAGCGGCAACATTCATGCACAAGAACCGATGAAAATTGGTAAGCAAAACATCAAGCTCAGCTCAAACCTGATGACTCCCGAGGCACTCTGGGCCATGGGACGCATTGGCGGATACGAGGCTTCGCCCGACGGAAAGCGAATTGTTTATAACGTGGGATACTACAGCGTGAAAGCCAACAAAAGCCACCACGTGCTCTACATGATAAACGCCGACGGAACCAACCAGAAGCTGCTCACCACCGGCGACAAGAACGAAACCGACGCCGCGTGGATTGACAACAACACCGTGGCGTTCATCACCGGTGGCGAGATTTGGACGATGAACGCCGACGGAACCAACCGCCAGCAGGTGAGCAGCACCGATGGCGCGGTGGAAGGCTTCAAGTTTGCGCCCGATCGCAAGAAAGTCATCATCCTGAAGTCGCTGCCCTTCCACGAAGTCATCAAGGAGAACCCCAAAGACCTGCCAAAAGCCACGGGACGCCTGGTGACCGACCTGATGTATCGCCACTGGGACCACTACGTGGAGAGCATTCAGCACCCCTTTGTGGCCGATGTGCTGACCACCGACGGCAAGATGCAGGTGAAAGCCGAGGGAATGGTTGACATTCTGCAAGGCGAGCCCTACGAATGCCCCATGGAGCCCTTTGGCGGCATGGAGCAGCTCGACTGGAGCACCGACTCGAAAACCATTGCCTACACCTGCCGCAAAAAGACGGGCGTAGAATACTCCATTTCTACCGACTCTGACATTTATTTATATATTATAGGTACGCGCGAAACGAAAAACCTTTGCAAGCCTGCCGGCTATGTGGCTCCAAAGGTTGACCCCACCAAGACGCTGAAAACGCAAGCCGTGAACAACGAGGAGAATCTGCAGTACAATCCTGGCTACGACCAGAATCCCAAGTTCTCGCCCGACGGCAAATACGTGGCTTGGCTCTCCATGGCCCGCGACGGATACGAGAGTGACCGCCAGCGCCTGTGCATCTACGAGCTTGCAACGGGTCAGAAACGATATATGACAGAGAGTTTCGACTCGAATGTGGACGATTTCTGCTGGAGCGACTCCAAAGACGCGCTCATCTATTTCATCGGCGTATGGCACGCCACAGAGAATCTTTATTCCATCAACTGGAAAGGCGAAGTGAAGCAGCTCACCAACGACTGGGCCGACTTCGGCTCGTTGCAGATGCTCAACAACGGCAAGCAGATACTGGCCGAGCGTCATAGCTACCGCGAGAGTGCTGACCTCTACGTTGTTACTCCCAACTCAAAGAAACTCAAAAACACTGTTGTTCAGCAGATTACCACCGAGAACAAACACATTCTCGACCAGCTGGCCAAACCCACCGTGCAGCAGCGATGGGTTGACACCACCGACGGCCAGAAAATGCTCTATTGGGTGATTCTGCCTCCGAATTTCGACGAGAGCAAGAAGTACCCCACCCTGCTCTTCTGCGAAGGCGGTCCGCAAAGCCCCGTCAGCCAGTTCTGGAGCTACCGCTGGAACTTCTTCATCATGGCCTCGCAGGGCTATGTGATTGTTGCGCCCAACCGCCACGGACTGCCCGGCTTTGGCTCTGAGTGGTGCGAGGAGATTTCGGGCGACTGGACCGGCCAATGCATGAGCGACTATCTGGTGGCCATCGACGATGCCGCCCAAAACCTGCCCTTCGTGGACAAAGACCGACTGGGAGCCGTGGGTGCCTCGTTCGGAGGTTTCTCGGTTTATTATCTGGCTGGCCACCACGACAAACGCTTCAAGTGCTTCATTGCCCACGACGGCGCGTTCAACCTTGAGGCCATGTACACTGAGACCGAGGAAAACTGGTTCTCAAACTGGGAGTACGACGATGCCTACTGGAACAAAGACCGCACGGCCAATGCCGACAAGACCTACAAGAACTCGCCCCACCAGTTTGTTGACAAGTGGGACACCCCGATTCTCTGCATCCACGGCGAGAAAGACTACCGCATCAACGCCACCCAGGGCATGAGTGCCTTCAACGCCGCCCGCATGCGTGGCATTGAGGCCCAGCTGCTCATCTTCCCCGACGAGAACCACTGGGTGCTGAAACCCCAGAACGGCATTCTCTGGCAGCGTACCTACTTCAACTGGCTTGACCGCTGGCTGAAAAAATGAAACATGATAAATGACAAATGAAAGATTAAAAGGGGAGAATGAAATATTCATATTTTTCATCTCCTCATCTTAATCTTTCATCTTTAATATTTAATATTTAATTTACCGATATAATGACACAAGCAATTCAAAAAACGCTGCGCGACTCCGCAGCCATGCGCTGGACAGCCCTGCTGTTGCTGGCGCTTGCCATGTTCTGTTCATACATTTTTATGGACATCCTCTCACCCATCAAGGACCTTATGCTCTCTGAGCGCGGCTGGGATTCCACCGCCTTCGGCACGATGCAAGGCTCCGAGGTGTTTCTCAATGTGTTCGTGTTCTTCCTCATCTTTGCCGGCATCATTCTCGACAAGATGGGCGTTCGCTTCACCGCCGTTCTTTCGGGAGCCGTCATGCTGGTGGGCGCACTCATCAAGTGGTACGCCGTGAGCGATGCGTTCATCGGCAGCGGCCTGGAGACATGGTTCACCAACAATCTGAACTACATTCCCGGCTTCGACGAGCTGGGCGTTAGTCCTTTCTACGAGGGCATGCCTGCCTCGGCCAAGTTTGCCGCCTGCGGATTCATGATTTTCGGCTGCGGATGCGAGATGGCCGGTATTACCGTCTCGCGCGGTATCGTGAAGTGGTTCAAAGGCCGCGAGATGGCACTGGCCATGGGCTCTGAGATGGCCCTCGCCCGTCTGGGTGTGGCCACCTGCATGATTTTCTCGCCCTTCTTTGCCCGTCTGGGCGGTCAGGTGAGCGTCAGCCGCTCGGTGGCTTTCGGTGTGGTGCTGATGTGCATCGCCCTGATTATGACCATTGTGTATTTCTTCATGGACAAGAAGCTCGACTCACAGACAGGTGAGGCCGAGGAGAAGGACGACCCGTTCAAGGTGAGCGACATCGGCAAGATTCTCTCCGACAGCGGTTTCTGGCTGGTGGCTTTGCTTTGTGTGCTTTATTATTCGGCCATTTTCCCCTTCCAGAAGTACGCCGTCAACATGCTTCAATGCAACCTGACGCTCACGCCTCCCGATGCCAACTCGTTCTGGGCTGGCTCAAGCGTCACCATCGTGCAGTATATCATCATGCTGGTGGTAGCCGCCGCCGGTTTTGCCAGCAATTTCCAGAAGAACAAAAGCATGAAGTACGGACTGCTCTGCATTTCTATTCTCTCGCTCATCACCTATTGCTACATGGGCTACATGCGTCAGTCGGCAGAAAGTATTTTCGCCGTGTTCCCCCTGTTGGCCGTGCTCATCACACCTATTCTGGGCAGCTATGTTGACCACAAGGGAAAGGCAGCGTCGATGCTGGTGCTGGGCTCGTTGTTGCTCATTGCCTGCCACCTGACGTTTGCCTTCGTGCTGCCCGCCTTCCGCGGCAACACCGTGGGCGGAGTCATCGTTGCCTACATCACCATCCTGGTGCTCGGCTCCAGCTTCTCACTCGTGCCTGCCTCGTTGTGGCCCAGCGTGCCCAAGCTCGTAGATTCGAAGGTGATTGGCTCGGCTTACGCACTTATTTTCTGGATTCAGAACATTGGCCTTTGGCTGTTCCCACTGGTCATCGGAAAGGTACTCGACAAGACCAACCCCGACATTGTAAACGGTCTGAAAGCCGGAACCATTAGTGCCGAGGAGGCAGCCACGCAGTACGACTACACAGCCCCGCTGGTGATGCTCGCCTGCCTGGGTGTAGCTGCTCTGGTGCTTGGCCTCATCCTCAAGGTGGTTGACCGCAAGCGCGGCTTAGGACTTGAGGAACCCAACATCAAGTAACAATTCTCCTTTCGTAAACGTAAACACCCGATAAAAGAACAAAACGCGCCCGTGGCAAATTTCTGCTGCGGGCGTTTTTTATTTCCGTATCGTCGTGAGATATTTCAACAACGTCGTGAGTTATTTCAACAACGTCGTGAGATATTTTTGTATCGTCGTGTTTTATTTCCGTATCGTCGTGAGTTATTTTTGTAAAACCGCGCTTTATTGCCTCAAAGCTATGCTTTATTGCCGCAAACCTGCATTTTATTCGCATAAAGCATGAAAAGATTTTTGCGAAGAAAGGTTTTGCACCCCACATTTGGCTATTTCAGAAATTCTTCCTATCTTTGCAGGTTGAAATAGTGTGTTTATATTTGAGAAGAAGAAAGGAATAATGAAACCAACAGCCATCATGCTTCTGCACTGCCCCGACCAACAGGGCATCATTTCGGAAGTGACAAAATTCATCACCGACAACCAGGGCAACATCGTTTATCTCGACCAGTATGTTGACCGTCAGGACGGCATGTTCTTCATGCGCATTGAGTGGGAACTGGAGACTTTTCTCATTCCGCGCGAAAAAATCAGAGAATATGTAGAAACGCTTTACGCCCAGCGTTACAACATGACATTCAACCTCTACTTTAACGACGAGCGCCCGCGCATGGCTATTTTCGTGAGCAAGATGAGCCATTGTCTTTACGACTTGCTGGCCCGCTGGAAAGCAGGTGAGTTTGATGTTGACATTCCCTGCATCGTGAGCAACCACGAGGACCTGCGCTATGTAGCCCTGATGTTTGGCATTCCCTACTATGTGTGGAGCATCAACAAGGACCACTCGAACAAGGCCGAGGTTGAACAGGCCGAAATGGAGCTGCTCAAGGAGAAACAGGTGACGTTTATTGTGCTGGCGCGCTACATGCAAATCATCAGCGACGAGATGATTGCAAGCTACCCCCACCATATCATCAACATCCACCACTCGTTCCTGCCCGCCTTCGTGGGTGCCAAGCCCTATCATCAGGCATGGGAGCGCGGCGTGAAGATTATCGGAGCCACGAGCCACTATGTGACGTCGGAACTCGACGCTGGCCCCATCATCGAGCAGGACGTGGTGCGCATCACTCATAAGGACACCCCCGAGAGCCTCGTGCTCAAAGGCAAGGACTTGGAAAAAATAGTGCTCTCACACGCCGTGTCGAAGCACATCCAGCGCAAGATTCTCACCTACAAGAATAAGACGATTATTTTTAGTTAGGAGTTTTGTGAGTTAGGAGTTAGGAGTTAAGAGTTAAGAGTTTGGAATTAAGGCGAAGCCATTCTTCATTCTTCATTTAAAAAAATGACTCATGGAAGTAGCGATTGTAAAATATAATGCCGGCAACATCTATTCGGTGGTAAACGCCCTTCGACGAATGGGTATTGAGCCACGGCTCACCGACGTGCCCGAGGAACTGATGCGCGCCGACCGCGTGTTGTTTCCCGGGCAAGGCGAGGCACGAGGAGCCATGGATTATCTCATTGCCCGAGGACTCGACCGTGTGATTCGCAACCTGCGGCAGCCCGTGCTTGGAATCTGCGTGGGCCAGCAGTTGCTTTGCCGCCATAGCGAGGAGGGCGATACCGACTGCATCGGCATATTCGACGCCGAAGTGAAACGCTTTCAGCCCACACGCCACGAAGAGAAAGTACCCGCCATGGGATGGAACGCGCTACGCGACCTCAAGTCGCCCCTGTTCAAAGGCCTGGACCAAGACGCTCCTTACGTTTACTTCGTACACAGCTACTACGTGCCGCTTTGCGCCGACACCATCGCCACCGCCGACTACATTCAGCCCTACTCTGCCTCACTACACAAGGACAATTTCTATGCCTGCCAGTTTCATCCCGAAAAATCGGGCAGCGTGGGCGCACAAATCCTCAAGAACTTCATAGAACTATGATAGAACTCATTCCCGCCATCGACCTCATCGAAGGCAAATGCGTGCGCCTGACCAAAGGCGACTACGACCAGAAGACCATCTACAACGACAATCCCGTGGAGGTGGCTATTCAGTTCGAGCAGTTGGGATTCCAGCGCCTGCACGTGGTAGATCTCGATGGGGCAAAGTCGCGCCACATCGTGAACGAACATGTGCTCAGAGCCATCACCAGCAAGACCAACCTCACGGTGGATTTCGGCGGAGGCATCAAAACACAGGACGACATCGAAAAGGCCTTCGACGCAGGCGCTGCCATGGTGACGGTGGGCAGCATTGCCGTCACCCAACCCGAATTGTTCATTGCTTGGCTGGAACGCTACGGAGCAGAACACATGATTCTGGGGGCCGACGTACGCAACGGCTTGGTGAGCATCAACGGATGGAAAGAAGACTCCACGCAGGAGTTGCTTCCATTCCTACGATTCTACGTGGAGCACGGGGTAAGAAACGTGCTCTGCACAGAAATATCGAAAGACGGCACACTCGCAGGCCCTGCCACTGCTCTCTATCAGCAAGTAATGGCAGCCTATCCGCAGTTGCACCTCATTGCCAGCGGTGGTGTGTCATCCACCGAAGACATCTTCGCCCTCGAGCAAGCCGGCATTCCTGCCGTTGTCTTTGGCAAAGCCTTCTATGAAGGCCGCATCGACACCCGCCAGCTACTCAACACCCAATAGCCAACAGTAAGCAGCCAATAGTTTCCCCCCCTCATATAAGGCTCAGCGTAAGCTGTGGCACCGCCACAGCCCCCCCCAATCAAAAAAAGCAAGAAAACATGAACCAAGGATTAGCCAAACGCATCGTCCCCTGCCTCGACGTGAAAGACGGGCAAACCGTAAAAGGCACCAACTTCGTCAACCTGCGCCATGCAGGCGACCCCGTGGAGCTGGGCAAAGCCTATAGCGATGCCGGTGCCGACGAACTGGTGTTTCTCGACATCACCGCCAGTTTTGAAGGCCGCAAGACCTTCACAGAAATGGTTACTCGCGTGGCTGCCGAAATCAACATTCCCTTCACCGTGGGCGGCGGCATCAACGAGCTTTCTGACGTGGAGCGCCTGCTCCATGCCGGGGCAGACAAGGTGAGCATCAATTCAGCAGCCATCCGTAATCCTCAGCTCATCAGCGAAATAGCCAATCGCTTTGGCTCGCAAGTGTGTGTCTGTGCCATCGATGCACGCCACGACCCCGACGGATGGCATTGCTATGTGAAAGGTGGACGAGAACGTGTGGAGCTGGGCTTGTTCGACTGGGCACACGAGGCTCAAGAACGAGGCGCTGGCGAAATTCTCTTCACCAGTATGGACCACGACGGCGTGAAAAACGGCTATGCCAACGAAGCCCTCGCCCGACTCTCTGAAAATCTATCCATACCCATCATTGCCAGCGGAGGAGCGGGCGCTAAAGAGCATTTCCGCGATGCCTTTGTCCTGGGAAAAGCCGACGCTGCCCTGGCTGCCAGTGTGTTTCACTTTGGCGAAATTTCTATTCCCTCACTGAAGACCTATCTGCACAAAGAGGGTATCAACGTGAGATTAGCATAACATCAACTCCAATAAACAGAACATGACCATCGACTTCAATAAAACCAACGGACTGGTTCCTGCCATCATCCAGGATGCCGACACTAAGAACGTACTGATGCTGGGCTACATGAACCAGGAAGCCTACGAAAAAACTGTCGCTACGGGGCGTGTCACCTTCTGGAGCCGTTCGCGCAACTGCCTTTGGACTAAAGGCGAGACTTCGGGCAACTACCTGAATCTGGTTGACATTAAAAACGACTGTGACAACGACACGCTACTCGTGCGCGTTCACCCCGACGGTCCCACCTGCCACACCGGAACAGACACTTGCTGGGGCGAGGAAAACACGCAGAACCCGCTGCTGTTTCTCAGTTTTCTGCAGGACTTCATCGAGAAGCGCCATGAGGAAATGCCCGAAGGCTCATATACCACCAAACTGTTTAAGGACGGACTCAACAGAATGGCGCAAAAGTTTGGAGAAGAGTCACTTGAGGCTGTCATTGAAGCCACCAATGGCACCGACGAAAAATTTGTCTATGAGGTTTCCGACATGTTCTACCACCTCATTGTACTGCTCACCAGCAAAGGACTGCGTATAGAAGACGTGGCACGCGAACTACAAATGCGTCACGACCCCAACTGGGACAAACAACGCCGCCAAGCTAAGAGCGAAGGGAAAATGGAATAAGCACCCTAGGACTAACGCGAAGAAACAGGTTTCAACAACAAAAAAAATACACGACAAAAAGATGAGCAACATACTGATAGACTATCAGAACGTGCAAATCTCGCACGACGACGAGTGCATTCTCACCGACGTGAACTTCCATGCCGAAGAAGGCGAGTTTATATATATCATCGGAAAGGTGGGCTCGGGCAAAAGCTCGCTGCTCAAAACCATCTACTGTGAGCTGGACATCGACCAGGCCGACAAGGCAGAGGCACTCGGACGCAACCTGATGACCATCAGACGCAAGGACATTCCGTCGCTGCGCAAGGAAATGGGCATCATCTTTCAGGATTTCCAGCTGTTGCACGACCGAAGTGTAGAAAGAAACATGCAATTCGTTCTCCGCGCTACAGGATGGAAAAACAAGGCCGAAATCAGCGAGCGCATCGATGAAGTACTCACCGATGTGGGAATGGCCGACAAAAAAGACAAGATGCCACACGAACTCTCGGGAGGCGAACAGCAGCGAATGGCCATTGCACGCGCCATTCTGAACAAGCCAAAAGTGATTATCGCCGATGAGCCGACGGGAAATCTCGACCCCGAGACAGCCTCGAACATTGTGGGCCTGCTTAAGCAAATCAGCATGAGCGGTACAGCCGTGGTGATGAGCACGCACAATATTCCCATGCTCGACAAGTATCCCGGCATCGTTTACCGGTGCAAGGATAAAGCGGTCATCGATGTCACCGCCGACTTCAACAAACTCGACCTCTCAGAGGACACCGAAGACTGAGTCGTTCATTCTGGATTCTATCTGAAAAGACAATGCTCTCACAGATTTGTTTCAGAAGGACCCCATAAGAGTACACCAATAAACAATATTAGAAAACAATTATAAAAAAACAACACGATGATGAAAGTAATGAAATTTGGAGGAACTTCTGTTGGCTCGCCCGAGCGTATGAAGAATGTTTCCTCGCTGGTCACCAAATCGGGTGAACCCGTTTTCGTAGTGTTATCGGCCATGTCGGGAACCACCAATTCGCTGGTGGAGATTTCCGATTATCTCTACAAGAAAAATCCAGAAGGCGCCAATGAGGTCATCAACCGTCTGGAGCAGAAATACTACCAGCACGTAGAAGAGCTTTATAGCTCTGACGAATGGAAGCAAAACACCCGCGCATTCTTGCAGGAAGAGTTCCAATACTTGCGCTCGTTCACCAAAGAGCTGTTCACCAGCTTCGAAGAGAAGAACATTGTGGCACAGGGTGAAATCATCAGCACCAACATGATGACCAACTACATGAAGGAGCAAGGCATTGACGTGATTTTGCTTTCGGCACTCGACTTTATGCGCACCGATAAAAACGCAGAGCCCGACCCCACTTACATCAAGGAAAAGCTCACCGCCATCATGAAAGAAAACGAGGGCCACTTGGTGTATATCACGCAAGGATTCATCTGCCGCAATGCTTACGGTGAAGTAGATAACCTGCTTCGCGGCGGCAGCGACTACACGGCCTCGCTCATTGGTGCAGCCCTGAGTGCCGAGGAAATTCAGATTTGGACCGACATCGACGGCATGCACAACAACGACCCCCGCATTGTTGACCACACCGAGGCCGTGCGTCAGTTGCACTTCGAAGAGGCTGCCGAGCTGGCCTATTTCGGTGCCAAGATTCTCCACCCCACCTGCGTTCAACCTGCCAAGTATGCTGGAATCCCCGTGCGTCTGAAGAACACCATGGAGCCCGACGCTCCCGGCACTATCATCGACAACGTCACCGTGAGGGGCAAAATCAAGGCCGTGGCTGCCAAGGACAACATCACCGCCATTAAAATCAAGTCGAGCCGCATGTTGTTGGCTACAGGTTTCCTGCGCAAAGTGTTCGAAATATTCGAAAGCTATCAGACAGCCATCGACATGATTGCCACCTCTGAGGTGGGTGTCTCGATGAGTATCGACAACGATGCTCATCTGAACGAAATTGTTGACGAGCTGAAGAAATACGGCACGGTGACTGTTGATTCCGACATGTGCATCATCTGTGTCGTGGGCGATCTCGACTGGAGCAATGTTGGTTTCGAAACCATTACCACCGACGCCATGAAGGATATTCCCGTGCGCATGATTTCATACGGTGGCAGCAACTACAACATTTCGTTCCTCATTCGCGAGGCCGACAAGAAGCGCGCCTTGCAGAACCTGAGTGACCAGCTGTTCAACAAAGTGAAAAGCTGAGACAGCAGATTGCCCGCCTTGCAACAAGCAACCCAACACAGACACAAACACAACAACAAAAAGAAAGATGAAAGGGAAATTTCCTACAGAACAATTTCAGGGCATGGAGACGCCCTTCTACTTTTACGACACGCGAGTGCTACGCGACACGTTAAGCAGCATCAGGCAAGAACTGGGCAAGCACGACAACTGGCATGTCCACTACGCCGTGAAAGCCAACGCCAACCCCAAGGTGCTGAACATTATCCGTGAAGCCGGATTTGGAGTCGATTGCGTCAGCGGCGGCGAGATTGAGGCATCGCTAAAAGCAGGCTTCCCCGCTTCGAAAATCGTGTTTGCGGGGGTCGGCAAAAGCGACTGGGAAATCAACATTGGCCTCGACAGCAACATTTTTTGCTTCAACGTGGAAAGCATTCCCGAGCTTGAAGTCATCAATGGTCTGGCCGCAGAAAAAAGAAAGGTGGCCCGAGTGGCCTTCCGACTGAATCCCAACGTTGGTGCTCACACGCACGCCAATATCACCACGGGGCTGGCCGAAAACAAGTTTGGCATTGCCATGCGCGACATGGTGAGCATTATTGAGCATGCTCAGCAACTGGAAAACGTCGCTGTGGTGGGACTTCATTTCCACATAGGCAGCCAAATTCTTGACATGGGCGACTTTGAGGCACTCTGCAACCGTGTCAACGATCTACAAGACGAGCTCGACCGCCACCACATCCGGTTGGAGCACATCAACGTTGGCGGCGGTCTGGGTGTTGACTACCAGCACCCCAACCGCGTGCCGTTGCCCGATTTCAAGGCCTACTTCGACACCTACGCAAAGAAGCTGAAGCTTCGCTCAGGGCAGACACTTCATTTTGAGTTAGGACGTGCTGTAGTGGCTCAATGCGGTTCGCTGATTACGCGCACTCTGTACGTAAAAGAAGGAGCCTTCAAAAAATTTGCCATCGTGGATGCCGGATTCACCGACCTCATCCGCCCGGCGCTCTATCAGGCATATCACAAGATTGAAAACATCACCAGCGAAGAGCCCGTGGAGGCATACGACGTGGTGGGTCCCATTTGCGAATCGACCGATGTCTTTGCCAAGCAAACCGACCTGAACGGTGTGCGCCGTGGCGACTTGTTGGCTATACGCTCTGCCGGAGCCTACGGCGAAATCATGGCCAGCCAGTACAACTGCCGAAAACTGCCGAAAGGTTATATCACTGAAGAATTTTAGCATGACAAACGAAAACACATCTATCGTCATTATCGACCATAACGACGCCGCAAAACTGGAAAATGCCATCCGTGAGCATCTTTCAGTTCATAACGACAACGAGCAGGTTCAGAACGAAAACAGTCAGAACGAAACCATTATTGTGGTTGATAAAGGCAAGAAAGAGTCGGAGGAACTGCTGGAGCGCATGAAGCCGCAGTTCCCCGACATTCATATTACGTTTGTACCCGACTCTTCGCGTCGCATGAGCGACCAAAAAATAGCCATCCTTTTAGGAGTGAGAGCCGCCTCGAACGACCGCATTGAACTCATCGACACGCTTTATCGAGGTTTTTCATCTTTCCGCCAGTTTTCGTGCATGCAGCGCCACCGTAGCCTGAGCCGGCGCGGTGGTGGTTTCGATTTTGAGATGAACGAGGACGCGCTCTTTTTCAGCAAGTCAAAATTTCTTAAACGCGACGCTTTCGAAAAGAACATCAGCTTCATTCACTCGTGCTACGAGCCGCCCAGCGGCCAATTTGCCAAACGCTGTTGGATGCGTGTGAAGTACGTGCTTCATAAGTGCCACCTCTATCCTGCATAATAATAGTCTGCTACCCATAGCCTTGTTTGCGCCATGAAAATTCTGCATTTCATATCGCCCTCCGACATCGGAGACAATTACACCACCATCTATGCTTCGACACTTGTCGAAAGCATGAAAAGTGTGGCCGAAGTCATGCTCATCAACGCAAACACACAGCCCGGCACTACTTATAAAAAGCAAGCCGAAGAATTTGCACCCGAAATTGTGCATATCCACACGTGTTGGGATATGTCGTCGGCGCAAATGGCCAAATGGGCGCACAGCCACAACATGCCCGTTGTGCTCTCGCCTCACGGAAAGCTGGAGCCATGGATTGTCGACGAAAGGTATCTGCACGAGAAACTCCCAAAACTGCTGCTCTATCAGCACGAAATGATTTGCAATGCCGATGCCATTGTTGTGACGGGCGACATGGAACTGCAAGCGCTGAACACTCTCTCGTGGAACGAGCGATTGAAAAACAAGCGGCCCTGGAACGACCGCCTGTGCGTCATCAAGAACGCCATCACGAGCAACGATATCAGCATCCAACAAATGGCTGAGCAAACGCTGCGCCTTTACCGGAAAGTAATTGACAGCAATGCTGGAATGCTAATGAGCAATGAGGCCCGCGAGGCCGAAAACGGACTGCTGAGAGCAGGCATAGCACGCTCGGCCAACAGCAACACCATTACTCCCGAGCAGACAGAAATCATCAGAAACCTTGACTCCGAATCGTGGCGCAAGCTGCTGATTCACGCAGCCGATGAAGACGTTTTGCACCTGATAAAAAAAGGAGTGCAAAACATGCAATTTATAGCCCCCGACATCGTTATTGAGAATATAGACCGCTTTGCGCAGCGGCTCCCCAAGTCGAAAGGACAACTGGAGCGCGAAAAAGTGGCCGATAAAACCATGCGCGCCGACTTCAAGTCGTGGGAAGAATACCATTCGCCCAGCGTAGAAATGGATTTCTGCCGCATGATGGCCAACACTCAGTACGAAATGCGAAGAGCCACGCTCAGTCTGCGCCACCTGGCTGAAATCTATGAGCAGATGCGCTACACCGACATGGATGAAGAGCTGGTGGCGAGCATACTGAAAGACACGCGCCTATATGATTTTGCACAACAGCTGCAAGAAACACTCGCTCAGCGGCTAGGACTTACCGAAGGATTCATGCCGCTTCCGCAGAAATAACCGTTCGAAGAAAAACCAGAAGAAACCTTTTATAACCCCAAAATAATATATGGAATACAACGAAGAAAAAGACTTGAGATACTTGCTGCTCCTATCGCAATCGTTCCCCACAATTGCCGACGCAAGTACCGAAATCATCAATCTGCAAGCCATCCTCAACCTGCCCAAAGGCACCGAACACTTTTTGGCCGACATACACGGCGAGTATGAGGCTTTTCAGCACGTGCTGAAAAACGCTTCGGGCAACATCAAGCGCAAGGTTCACGAGATTTTTGGCAACGAACTTCGAGAAGCCGAAATGCGCGAACTGTGTACTCTCATTTATTATCCGGAGCAAAAACTGGAAATCATAAAAAACACCGAAGAAGACCTGGAAGACTGGTGTCAGATAACGCTCAACCGACTGGTGCGCGTGTGCCGCGACGTTTCGAGCAAATACACACGCTCGAAAGTGCGCAAAACGCTGCCGCCAGAATTCTCTTATATCATACAGGAGTTGCTCCACGAGCGTACCGACGACCAGAACAAAGCGGCCTACGTGAACGGCATTATTCAGGCCATCATCGCCACAGGACGTACCAACGACTTCATCATCGCCCTGGCCAACGTCATTCAGCGGCTCGCCATCGATTATCTGCACATACTCGGCGACATTTACGACCGAGGCCCTGGCGCGCACATCATCATGGACACCATGGCCACCTACAAGCACTGGGACATTCAGTGGGGCAACCACGACATTCTGTGGATGGGAGCCAGCGCGGGCAACGACGCCTGCATCTGCAACGTCATCCGTCTTTCGCTACGCTACGCCAATCTCACAACGCTTGAGGAAGGCTACGGCATCAACCTGATTCCGCTCGCTACCTTTGCCATGGAAACTTACGGCGACGACCCCTGCGAGGAATTCATTCCCAAGCTGCAAGGCGAGAACACGCGCATGGACGAGAAAACCGTGCGCCTGACAGCCCTCATGCACAAGGCCATTGCCGTTATTCAGTTTAAGAAAGAAGCCGAAATCATCGGCCGACACCCCGAATGGAAGATGGACGACCGCTGTCTGTTCAACCATGTTGACTACGAGCGCGGCATCTGCACCATCGGCGGCAAGGAGTACGAAATGCGCAGCTGCCACTTCCCTACCATCGACCCTGCCAACCCCAACAAGCTCACTCCCGAAGAAGAGCAGCTCATGCAGAAGCTGCACCACTCCTTCCGCGTCAGCGAGAAACTGCAGAAACACATGCGCATCATTCGCGGCCACGGCTGCATGTACGCCATCTACAACAACAACCTGCTCTTCCATGCCTCCGTGCCTCTCAACGACGACGGCACTCTGAAAGAAGTGGAGCTCTACGGCGGAAAGAAATACAGCGGCATGGAGCTGATGCACAACACCGGCATGATTATCCGCTCGGCATTCACGAGCGACTCTACTGCCGACGAGCGCCGCTTCGCCATCGACTATTTCCTTTACCTCTGGTGCGGTCCCGACTCCATTCTTTTCGACAAATCGAAGATGGCCACCTTCGAACGCTATTTCCTCAAAGACAAAACCACCTTCAAAGAAGAGAAAGGCAACTACTTCAAGCTGCGCGACAACGAGGAAGTGTGCGACCGCATTCTCGATGCCTTTGGCGTTTCGGGCCCCAACCGACACATTATCAACGGACACGTGCCCGTGCATGCCGCCGAGGGCGAAAACCCCATCAAGGCCAACGGCAAGCTCATGGTCATCGACGGCGGATTCTCGCAAGCCTACCACAAGGAGACGGGCATTGCCGGTTACACGCTGGTTTATCACAGCCGCGGTTTCCAACTTGTGCAGCACGAGCACTTCAGCAGCGCCGCCGACGCCATTCAGCGAGGCACCGACATCAAGAGCACCACGCAAATCGTTGAAATGGCCAACCGTCGCATGCTTGTGGCTGACACCGACAAAGGAGCCGAACTCCGTCAGCAAGTTGCCGACTTGCAAAAACTCCTCTACGCCTACCGCCACGGCATCATTAAGGAGAAACGGCCGTAAAAGGCCTATTCACAAACATAGCGTCGAGAGATATGATTTTATTTCTCGACGCTATTTTTTTTCTCACGACATTTTGTTTTTATCTCACAACGTTACGATTGAATTTTCTAGAAAATTTTGTGATAACGCCGTGAGTTTTTTTCGTAAAGCATTGCTTTGTGGAAATAATGTCGGGAGACAGATGATAATTCTCTAGTCTGGATTATTCATTCTTTCCGATGCGCCAGCCTCTCCCCGCCCATGTAGGGGCGGGGTGGCCGTAGGCCGGGGCGGGGTCAGTTTTATTTCGCAAAATAGCAATATTACAGACCCCACCCCTTACCCCTCCCCTTAAGGGGAGGGGAGCTGCTTCCGCCTTGTGGCACTATGAATAATATAGGCTAGAGAATTATGAGGCAACACTGAGGATTGCTGACGACATTGCGACGACTATAACGGCAGAAGGCCACTTTGCGAGTGCAAAGTGGCCTTCTGTGTTAGGGAAATGGAGCCAGCAGAAAGGTTCTGCTGGTGCAACCGTGTTAGAAGGGCAGGTCGTCGGCGCTGCCGCCGTTGTCCTGAGCCGGTGGAAAAGGAGCTGTGGCCCCACCCTGCGGGGCTGCGGGCTGGGCAGGCTGTGCTGCGTTGGCGATGGGAGCATCCATGGATGGTGGCGGCGGGAATGCGCCGGGCATGGGCTGCTGGCCCTGTGCGGCATACTGTGCGGGATCCACCTGGCGCACGTCGTAAGCGCGAATACTGTTGAACCAGCGGCCATTGTATTCGCGGGCATCGATGTCGAAGAAGACGAGCACTTCCTGGCCCAACTGAATATTAAAACGGCTAAGGCGGTCTTCACCAAAAACGGAGAACACCATTTTATGGGGGAAACTCTCGTGAGTCTCAATCACGAAGTCCTTGGCTTTCCATTCACCACGAGCCGACGTACCGCTGCGTTCAGGGGTCTCGGCTATTACTCTACCTTGCATTTCCATAGTCTGTAAATACGTTATAATGTGTTTAAATGTTTGATTGATTACTTTTTTCGATTGCGAAATTACTAAAATAGTTCTAATTTCAAAAACTTTTTCGGCTATTTTTTGTTTTTGCCACACCTTTTTTGTATTTTTGTATCCAATATCGACAGTCAAAAATATTAACGTTAAAATAAATACTCATGAGATTTACATTATCCAGCTCGGCTCTTAACAGCCGTCTATCAACTCTTTCGAGAGTCATCAACAACAAGAACAGCCTTCCGATTCTCGACTGTTTTCTCTTCGAAGTACTTGGTAATCAGCTTACTGTCACTGCTTCTGACAGCGAGACCGTTATGAAAACCAGCATCTTGCTCGACAATGTGGAGGGCGAGGGCAACTTTGCCGTGCAGAGCCGCACCATTCTCGATGCCGTGAAAGAACTGCCCGAGCAGCCGCTGACGCTCGACATCGACATGGACAATTATACCATCAAAGTGATTTACCAGAACGGTATCTACAACTTCACTGCCCAGGGACCCGACGAGTATCCGCGCACACAGGCCATGCCCGAAGGCGCCAACGTGATAACCATTAACAGCGAGGTGCTCAGCAACAATATCAACCGCACGCTCTTCGCCACGGCTCAAGACGAGCTGCGCCCCGTGATGAACGGCATTTACTTCGACCTCACCAACGAGGCACTGGCCATTGTGGCCAGCGACGGCCATAAGCTGGTCCGCAACAAGAATTTCGCCATCAGCAGCGAGCAGCCCGCAGCATTCATCCTGCCCAAGAAACCAGCCACGCTGCTCAAGAATGTGCTGCAAAAAGACGGAGGCGACGTGGTGATTCGCTTCGACGAGCGCAACGCCGAAATCAGTTTCGAAGATAGTGTGCTCACTTGCCGTCTGATAGAGGGCCGCTATCCCAACTACAACTCGGTGATACCGCAGGACAATCCTAACCAAATCACCATCGACCGCCGCGCCATGCTGGGAGCCTTGCGCCGCGTGCTGCCCTTTGCCAGCGACAGCAGCCAGTTGGTGCGCCTCCGCATTGATGCGGGCAAGCTGACGCTCTCGTCGGAGGACATCGATTTCTCGACCAGCGCCAAGGAAGAAATCACCTGCGACTACACCGGCATTCCCATGAGCATTGGCTTCAAGGGTTCGTCGCTCAGCGAGATTCTCAACAACCTCACCAGCGAGCAAGTAATCATCGAACTGGCCGACCCAAGCCGTGCCGGACTCATCGTTCCCAGCGAGCAGCCCGAAAACGAGGATGTGCTGATGCTCATCATGCCGATGTTGCTCAACGACTAATAAACAGACATTTGACCATTGATAATTGAAAGTAACAGTTAATGAAACTGAACCTCACAAAGCCCCTTGTTGTATTCGACCTCGAAACAACGGGGCTTGACCTTGTTAAAGACCGGATTATCCAGATTTCGTACATCAAGATATTCCCCGACGGCACAGAGAAGCGCGTCAATCAGTTTGTAAATCCCGGTAAGCCCATTCCCCCAGAGGTGGTAGAACTGACGGGCATCAGTAACGAGGATGTCAGCAAGCAGCCAACGTTCAAGGAGCTGGCACCCCAGCTTAGCGAGACTTTCCGCGGCTGCGACTTTGCCGGTTTCAATTCCAACCATTTCGACGTGCCCATGCTCGCCGAGGAGTTTTTGCGTGCCGGCATCGACTTCGACTTTGCCAGTTGCCGACTCATAGACGCACAAACCATCTTCCACAAAATGGAGCGCCGCAACCTGGCTGCCGCATACAAGTTCTATTGTGGACGAAAAATGGAAGAAGACTTCGAAGCCCACCGCGCCGACCAGGACACCGAAGCCACCTACCGCGTGCTGATGGGACAACTCGACATGTATGAGCCTGGCCGTCAGGAAGAACCCGAACGTCAGCTCAACAATAACATGGACGAGCTGGCCGCTTTCTCGAAGACCAACGACAACGTGGATTTCGCAGGCCGAATCGTCTGGAAAGAGATGACCGACGCTAAAGGCAGCCCCATTGTGGGAGCCGACGGAAAGCCGCGCCGCCACGAGGTGTTCAACTTTGGCAAATATAAGGGATGGGCTGTCACCGATGTGCTCCATCGCGACCCTGGCTACTACAGTTGGATGATGCAGAGCGACTTTACCAACAACACCAAGCAGGTGCTCACGCGCATACGGCTGAACGACTTCAACCAGAAATAACCAACCCCCATCACCCAACACCCATTACCCATTACCTACCACCCAACACCCATCACCCAACACTCCAAATGCTAAAAGGAAAGAAAATCGTACTGGGCATCACGGGCAGCATTGCCGCCTACAAAGCCTGCTTCATCATACGCGCCCTCATCAAGCAGGGAGCCGAGGTGCAAGTGGTCATTACGCCTGCCGGCAAGGAGTTTATTACTCCCATCACGCTGTCGGCACTCACCCACAAACCCGTTGTGAGCGAGTTCTTTTCTCAGCGCGACGGCACGTGGAACTCGCATGTGGATTTAGGACTCTGGGCCGATGCCATGCTCATAGCCCCAGCAACCGCCAGCACCATCGGCAAGATGGCCAACGGCATTGCCGACAACATGCTCATAACCACCTACCTCTCGATGAAAGCACCCGTGTTTGTAGCTCCAGCCATGGACCTCGACATGTTCGCCCACCCCACTACGCAGCAAAACCTCGACCGCCTGCGCTCGTTTGGCAACACCATCATAGAGCCGCAAAGCGGTTTTTTGGCCAGTGGGCTTGAGGGAAAAGGCCGTATGGAAGAGCCCGACAAGATTGTGGAGTTTCTCGACCAGGCTCTCACCATCCAAGACCCAACACCCATCACCCATCACCCATCACCCATCACCCACAAACACATCGTTATCACCGCCGGGCCCACCTACGAAAAGATTGACCCTGTGCGCTTCATCGGCAATTACAGCAGCGGGAAAATGGGGTTTGCGCTAGCCGAGGAATGTTCGCGCCGTGGTGCAGAGGTGACGCTGGTGGCAGGTCCGGTGGCGCTGAAGTGTTCGGAAAACATCCACCGCATCGATGTGGAAAGTTGTCAGCAAATGTACGAGGCCACAACCGACGCCTTTGAGCATGCCGACGCGGCCATTCTGTGTGCTGCTGTGGCCGATTTCCGACCAGAGACGGTGGCCGACCAGAAAATTAAGCGCAAGGACGACAACCTGACCATACGACTGGCTCCCAACCCCGACATTGCCGCCGCGCTGGGACGCATGAAACGCGATGGACAACGACTTGTAGGCTTTGCTCTCGAAACCAACGACGAAGAAAGCAATGCCCGCCACAAACTGGAGAAGAAAAACCTGGACTTCATCGTGCTGAACAGTCTCCGAAATCAGGGAACTTGTTTCCGCTCTGATGAAAACCAGATAAAAATCATCTCTGCGCAAGGAGAAAAAACTTACGAGAAAAAGAACAAAACAGAGGTGGCTGCCGACATTATCGACCAACTGGAAGCTATCATCTAACCACCCAATAACACCGCAACACATGATTAATCGCGTGAAAACCATTTTGCTGGCATTGCTGCTTCTGACGACTGTCGCCTCGACCGTCAGGGCACAAGAACTGTTGGCAAAAATCACCATCAACCATAGCCAGATACAGGGAACCGACGCCAGTGTGTTCGACAACCTACAACAGACACTCGAACAGTTTGTCAACGACCGTCAATGGACCGCGCTGCAGTTTCAGAAAAACGAGCGCATCAACTGCAACTTCAACATTACCGTCACGAAATACGACCCTTCGACCAACCTTTTCACGTGCAACGCGCTGATTCAGGCCAACCGGCCCGTCTATAACTCGGCTTACACCACTACCTTATATAATAATAAGGACAACGACTTCAACTTTGAGTTCGCACAGTTTGACCAGCTTAACTTCGACGACGAGCAGATTGACAATCAGCTCGTAGCACTTTTTGCTTACTATGCATATCTCATCATCGGACTCGACCTCGACAGTTTTGCTCCCATGGGCGGCGAGGAAGTGCTGCAACGTTGCCTCTATCTTACCAACAACGCACAGAACCTGAGCTTCACCGGATGGAAAGCTTTCGACAACGACCGCAACCGTTTTGCCATCATCAACGACTATCTCGACGGTTCAATGCGTCCCTTCCGCCAGTTGCAGTACGACTACTACCGTCAGGGACTCGACGAAATGGCAAACAACGCCGAGCGTGGGCGCACCAACATCACCACTGCTCTGGAAAACCTGAAGAAAGCCCACGAAGACAAACCCCTGAGCATGCTTCCCCAAATCTGGACCGACTACAAGCGCGATGAGCTGGCCAACATTTACAAAGGAAAAGGCACTCAGAAGGAGAAAGAGGCCATCTACGAACTGCTGTTCTCCATCAATGCCTCGCAAAACAATTCGTGGGAACAAATAAAACAATGACGACGACCGCAAAAGAAAACTGTACGCAAGCACAACAATGATTAAACAACTATACATCAAGAACTTCACGCTCATTGATGAACTCAACATGCAACTGCATCCGGGGTTCTCGGTCATCACCGGCGAAACGGGTGCGGGAAAAAGCATTATACTGGGTGCCATCGGGCTACTGCTAGGACAGCGTGCCGACTCAAAAAGCATCAAAGCCGGCAAAGAACGCTGCACTATTGAGGCACATTTCGACCTCAGCCGTTACGATTTGAGCCAACTTTTTCTCGACAACGACATTGACTACGACCCTACCGACTGCATCCTTCGGCGTGAACTGACGGCTGCAGGCAAGAGCCGTGCGTTCATCAACGACACGCCCGTGTCGTTGCAACTCATGCGCGAACTGGGCGAAAAGCTGGTGGATGTGCACAGCCAGCACCAGAACCTGCTGCTCAACAAAGCCGATTTTCAGCTTAGTGTGGTGGATATTCTGGCCAGCGACAGCCAGCAACTGGCCGACTATCGTAAGGCTTACACGCAATACCGCGACACCCTTGAAGCGCTGGAACAACTGAAGGCCAGCATTGCTCAAAACCGCCAGAACGAAGACTACATGCGTTTTCAGTACGACGAGTTGTCGTCGGCCAAGCTGCAAGTTGGCGAACAAGAGCAGCTGGAGGCCGAAAGCGAGACGCTCAACCACGCCGAAGAAATAAAAAGCGCGCTCTATGAGGCCGACAACACTCTGAATGGCGACGACAGCATGGTGCAGCACATCAGGCTGACAGTCAACTCTCTGCGCAACATTGAGAAAGTGTTTCCCGCAGTTGGCGAACTGGCCGAACGGATGGAAAGTTGCCACATAGAACTAAAAGATATTGCCCAGGAAATAAGCTCGCAGCTCGACAGCGTCGATTTCGATCCTGCCCGCCTCGATGCCATCAACGACCGGCTCGACCGCATCTATACGCTGCAACAGAAATATCACGTAGAAACCATTGCCGAGCTGATTGACATTGAGCAAAAACTGCATCAGCAGCTCAGCCAAATAGAAAACAGCGATGACGCTCTGCTACAGTTGCAGCAACAATTGGAGCAGACCCGTAAACTGGCTGAGCAAAAGGCATCTGCATTGACCCGATGCCGGCAACAGGCAGCCAAAACCATCGAACAGCAAATGCAACAGCGGCTCATACCATTGGGCATTCCCAATGTGCGTTTCAAAGTGAGCATCGAGCCAAAGCCCATTGGCAGCGACGGAGCCGACAAGGTGGCTTTCCTCTTCAGTGCTAACAAGAGCACACCCATGCAGCCCGTTGCTCAAGTTGCCTCGGGCGGTGAAATAGCCCGCGTCATGCTCTCGCTGAAAGCCATGATTAGCGGTGCCGTCAAACTGCCCACCATCATTTTCGACGAGATTGACACAGGCGTTAGTGGAAAAACTGCCGAGAGCATGGCTCTCATCATGCAAGAAATGGGAAGCCACGACCGACAGGTCATCAGTATCACCCACCTGCCACAGATAGCCGCCCGAGGTGCCAACCACTACAAGGTGGAAAAAACAGAAACTCCACAAGGCACTCAAAGCACCATGACGGAGCTCACTACCGAACAGCGTATAGAAGAAATAGCCCAGATGCTGAGCGGTGCCAACGTGAGTGAGGCCGCCCTGCAAAATGCACGAGAACTGTTAATGAGTTAAGAGTTAGGAGTTAGGAGTTAAGAGTTAAGAGTTAGGAGTTAAGAGTTAGGAGTTAGGAATGAAATTGTGAAATTGTAAAATTGTGAAATTGTAAAATCGTGAAATTGTAAAATCGTAAAATATAAACATGAAGAAATATTATTGGGTAATCATACTGCTTGCTTTCATTGGCAGCAGACACACACAACTGAACGCACAGCCTGCACCAGTGAAAGCCGCTGCCAAGGCTGTGTTCACACTCACTACATTCAATGCCGACGGCACTATCTTGGCCAGTAGCCACGGTGTGTTTATTGGCTCCAACGGCGAGGCCATCAGCGACCTCACCCCCTTCTTGGGTGCCGCAAAGGCCGTGGTGGTGGATGCCAACGGAAAGAAAATGGATGTTGAGCGCATGATGGGAGTCAACAGCATGTACGACCTGGCCAAGTTCCGCGTCAGCGGAAAAACCACAGCTGCACAGCCTGCGCCCTCTGCCGCTGCTGCAGGGAGTCAAGCCTGGCTACTGCCCTACGCCTACAGCAAAAACGACTCGAAAGCCAGCACAGCCCCCATCGAAACCCGGGTGAAAGGCGTGGAGACCTTCATGGAGAAATACCCTTTCTACATCTTCGACACACAGATTCCCGAAAACGTCAGCGCATGTCCTTTCGTCAATGCCCAGGGTCAGGTGCTCGGACTGCTGCAGCTCACGCAGAGTGGCGACAATCTGCACGCCCCGTCGGCCAAGTTCATCGACGACCAGCAGGTGAATGCCATCAGCATCAACGATGCCACATTCAGCCGCATTGGCATTCCTCCGGCACTGCCCACGAAGCTAGAAGATGCCCAACTGGCACTGATGGTGTCGGGTAATGACGCCGCTAAGCATGCCGCACTCACGGAAGATTTCATCCGACAATACCCCAACCTGCCCGACGGCTATCAGGCACGCGCACAAATTGAAATGGCTGCCAATAAGTTCGACGACGCAGCTCGCGACATGTCGGTTGTTATCAAAAACAGCGAAAAGAAAGACGAGGCCTACTTCAACTACGGCCAACTCATCTACAACAAACTCATTTACAACCCACAGCAACCCTACGCGGCATGGACCTACGACACCGCCATGGAGCAAGCCGACAAGGCTTACAGCATCAACCCGCTTCCTGTGTATAAACATTTGCAGGCGCAAATCAACTTCTCGAAAGGCAACTATCAGAAGGCACACGACATGTTCATTGAACTCACAAACAGCAACCTGCGAAGCCCCGAAGTATTCTACGAAGCTGCTCACGCCCAGCAGATGCTCAACCCTAAGGACACTGCCTTCATTGCACTCATCGACAGTGCCATCGTCAACTGCGACAGCATCAACCACACCAATCCCGCACCCTATATCCTTGCACGCGCCCAGGCATGGGAAACAGCAGGCTACTATCGCAAGGCCGTCAACGACTACGGCATCTACGGTCTTATCATGCGTCCGCAGCTTACGTCCAATTTCTATTACGTGCGCGAGCAGTGCGAGGTAAAGGCCAAACTGTTCCAGCAGGCCCTCATCGACATCAACACCGCTATTGCCCTCGACCAGCAAAACGTGCTCTACTATGCCGAAAAAGCCAATTTGCTCTTACGAGTCAATCAGCTTGACGCTGCCATTACCGTGGCCGAACAGTGCATTGGACTAGAGCCCGAATACAGCGACGGTTACTTGGTGCTCGGTCTTGCCCAGATACAAAATAAGCGCAAGCCCGAAGGCCTGCGCAATCTCGAACGCGCCCGCGACTTAGGCAACCCCCAAGCACAGCCGCTCATTGATAAGTATAAATGAAAAGCGAAAAGTAAAGGACACTTATTTCAGCTCAAACACGCCGCTGGGCATCTTTCGTTTGAGCACATCGAGCAGAAAATCTTTTCCGGGTAAGAGCCCATAGCTTTGAAGCACCATCTCAACTGTCTTACGTGCCAGTTCGGGATGGTTGTTCTCCTCGCTCAGGTGGCACAACCACACATGTTTCAGTTTTGGTGTGGCGTTTTCGGCAATAGCTGCCGCACAATCCTTGTTGCTCAGATGGCCAATGGGCCCTAGAATGCGGTCTTTCAGATACTGGGGATAAGGACCTACGCGCAACATTTCCTCATCATGGTTGGCTTCTATCACCAGATAGTCGGCTTCGCCAATGAACGTTTTCATTTCGTCGCTCACATGGCCAGCATCGGTCATCAGACAAAATGTAATGCCCTCGCAAACAATCTTGAAGCCCAGGTTGTCGCTGCTGTCGTGAGGAACAGGAAAAGAAGTAATCGTAAAGTCACCCAGTTGGAAAGTGTCTCCTTCTTGAATGACTCTAATATTTTCGTTATCTATTTTGCGGCGTACACAGTAGTTAGAGGCAATGCCGTTGTGCACCTTGCGGCTGGCATAAACAGGAACATTGAAATCGCAGCTGAAACTGCCCACCGACTTGACGTGGTCGGCATGATCGTGGGTAACAAGCACATAATTTACTTGAGCCGGCTTCAGCCCAAAGTCGTGAAAGTGCTTCTTCAGTATTCGTAGTCCTACTCCTGTATCTATCAATAAGCCATCCTTTTCGGTGTAGAGATAATAGCAGTTGCCGCTACTACCGCTGCCAAAGGATATAAAATTCAGCATTTTTTGTGGTTATTTTGATGCAAAATTACGGAAAATCGGTGTGATAACCAAAGAAAATACTTACCTTTGCCGAAAATTTAATCTTTTATATGAAATTTAATTTTTCTGCCATCTTCGTGCTTCTGCTTCTCTGCTTGTCGTGCAATGGTGAATTTGTAGGCAGCGAGAGCAAACTCAGGAATTGTGCCGACAGCTTTGCCACTTACTATTTCAACTACCACTTTCAGGATGCCATGCGGTTCTGCACCCCCCAGTCCGAACGGTGGCTCACCTATGCGGCCAGCAATGTCCACCAGGCCGACGTTGATATTCTGAAGACGCTCTCCGAAGGTGCCGGCATAGAAGTGACCGACCTAGATATAACTGACGACACCACAGCCACGGTGCGCATCCATGTCACACATTTTCTGCAGATGGACACCATCGGCACCAGCGGGCACATGGCACGCGAGGCCACATTTGTGCTACCTGCCGTCTATGCTGAAAAACAATGGAAAATCAGAATGGAAGGCCTACCGCGAAGTGAAAAGAGTGGTCGCGACTGAAACGGGGGTGGAATAAAGGCCAGTGTTCTTTAGAGTTCTCGTAGGCCGGATTCACCGCCTTCATACCCATGTCAAGTCGTAAAATGAAATAGCCGAAATTCAGCCGTAGTCCTATGCCATAGGCTACGGCTATTTCTTTATAAAACTCTTTCAGACTGAACTTGCCACCTGCCAAATCGGCATATTCGCGGAGCGTCCAGATATTGCCGGCGTCAACAAACAAGGCTGCCGCGAATTTCCAAAACAGGGAAGTGCGATACTCCACGTTCATGTCTATCTTCATGTCGCCCGAATGGTTGATAAAATCGATGGCAGAGCCATCTCCTTTATAACTACCAGGGCCCAGTGTGCGCACATTCCAGCCACGCACAGAGTTGGCACCGCCCGAAAAATACTGTTTCTCAAATGGCAGCACATAGCTGTTGCCGTAGGGATAGGCCACACCCAAAGCGGCATGAAGGGCAAGCGAGTTTCGCCGGTCGAAATGGATGACGTGCAGATAGTCAATATCGAACTTGAAATATTGCGCAAAAGCAATGTTGAACAGAGTGTACTGGTCGAGGTAATTCTTCTGCTGTCTGATGGTCATGGCTATAAGTCTGAGCAAATTGCCTGCCACTTCGAAGTTCGTTTTCAGCGCGTCGTTATCATCTGTGTAAGTAAATCCAAAACCCGTCTTGAAAATAAACAGATTCTCATAGTTGTAGCGCAGAATGGCATTACGGCTGCTCACGCTGTCGAGATAGTTTTCCTTGAAAGTGGTCGAGATCCACGGCATGTGGACGTAGTTCAGGTCGAGCAAGTCGATCTTATAGGTGGTGTGACTAGGTGCGTGCGACCACTTGTAACGCCAAGCGGTGGAGAAAACTCGCCGGTGAAACTCTGGCCGATTCTGCATATTATAGGACAGCGACCACTCTGAGCTGGCACCGGAGGTTCTGCGGAACGAGCGTGAAAGGAAAGGAGCAATAAACCTAGGGAACGAAAGCTTGGCCTCAGCCC
The DNA here is from genome assembly GCA_900315565.1 of uncultured Prevotellaceae bacterium. Taxonomy (GTDB): domain Bacteria; phylum Bacteroidota; class Bacteroidia; order Bacteroidales; family Bacteroidaceae; genus Prevotella. Next base: position 61,094 of record OMZS01000006.1, read on the forward strand.
CGTACTCCACGTAGTTGCGGTTATTGTAGCCCTCCAAACGTGTAATGGCCTCGAAGGCGCCACGCAACTGAAGACTGAACGTCTCGGAACCTTTAAACAAGTTACGGTTCTCGTAGGTGAGCGAGGCAGCAGCTCCCAGGTCGCCCGACGTATTGGTACCCTCAGGCTGAAAGCTGATGGTGCTGGGCTTGGTGGTACTCACCTGAATGTCGCAGTCCAGATTGAGCGTATCCGCTGATTCGTTGAACTGGATGTTGGTAAACCGCACGGCCTTTAGCTTGCCGAAAGAGTTGTAGGTGCGCTGAAGGTTTGACGCGCTGAACGGCTTTTCTTCCTCAATCCATGTGTTGTCTTGCAGCACTTTCGAACGAAGATGAATCAGCGAGTCAGAGTCTCCGCTTCTGAAATTGACACGCCTCACTTGGTAACAGGGGTGAAGTGTTTCAGGAGCCTCACTGTTGGCGCGATATTTGCGCAAATGCAGCGTCAAGTCTACCGTCCGTCCCCCTGCCACAGTGTCGGCAGTATAGCGTATGTAATCCTTGTTGAAACGGTAGTAGCCGTTATCCATGAGCAGCGATGTGATACGCTTTCGTTCAGCATCGAGTGCATTCACTGTGAACTGACTGCCCTGTTTCAGCATCAGACTACGCTGTTCGTCGGTGTCGAGCACGCGGGCAATGGCCGTGTCTTGTATGTCATAGCGCACGTTGCCTATAAAAAACGGATCACGCGGATGGAGTGTGTAAATGGCCGTCAGCTTTTTTCCCTTCACTTTTTCCTCGACCGTTACGTCGGCATTCATATAACCCATGTTGTTGAGGGCAGTGCGAAGGTCGGCACTGGTTTCCTCGGCCAGTTTCCTGTTAAATATCACAGGTTCCTCGCCCACTCGTTTCAATAGGCGGTTCAGCCATTTCGTTGAGTCTTTACCCGCCAGAGAATAGGTGGCCAGGGGTATTTTCAGCAACGAAAACCACTTGGAATTGGGGTTCTGTCGAACGTAGGGCAGCAACTGCGCACCTTCTACCTGCTTTGAGTCAGACTTGATGACCACTTTTTGCAGCAAATACGAATCATCTTCCACAAATTTAGTGGAAGAACACCCCGTTGCCAGCAATACTGAGCAAAACGCAGTAATAGCAACGATGGCTTTGCTCACAATTAGCTCCATCTGTCTCATTATCTGCTAATCAGCATGCAAAGATATGAAAAAGGTTTGGTTTTTGCAAATAGTTTTTCTATCTTTACTCTGCAGACAGCGAACTTGCAACTATTATGTATAAAAAAAACGTTGTTATGATTTACTTGGCAAAAACAATTCCGCAATGATGAAAAAAGAGCATTAAGGACATAGGATTCTGTGGGTTTCATTATTTTGCGGACTCCAAAACAAAAAAGAACACATTATTTTGTTCTGCTCTCGATTTTTTGTACCTTTGTCCCCAAATAGCAAAATATGTTAAGCAAGAACCTCAATAAGTTTATCCATTCACTCGAACAAAAAAAAATCCGACAGCGCGAAGGAGCATTCGTTGCCGAAGGACCTAAAGTGGTGGGCGATTTGATGCGCTCGTTCACCCCACGCCACATCATTGCCACTAGCCAGTGGTTCAATGAGCCAACGGAAGATCTTCTTTTGTCGGCCAACAGCCCATCACCACAATCACCATGCCCTGTTTCAATCGTCACCGACGACGAACTGCGAAAGGCTAGTCTTCAGCAGCATCCGCAACAGGTAATTGCGATTTTCAACCTCCCTGAAACAACCCATGCAGATATCAATATAGATGCCGCCAACCAACTTGTTCTTGCTCTCGACGGCGTACAGGACCCTGGCAATCTGGGAACCATTATCCGCATTGCCGACTGGTTTGGCATCTCCACTCTGCTTTGTAGTCGTGACACAGCCGACGCATTCAACCCCAAAGTTGTTCAGGCTACAATGGGAAGTCTCGCGCGCGTACATATAATTTATTGTGACCTGCCAGAAACGCTTGCCTCGCTGTCAACCGACATTCCGCTTTATGGTACCTTCCTCGATGGCAACGACCTCTACAGCGAATCGCTCACACCCCACGGTGTCATCGTAATGGGAAACGAAGGCAACGGCATTAGCCCTACGGTGTCACGGCAGATTAACCGCAGGCTGCTCATTCCGGGGTTTGTCTCTGACTCAAATCAACAGTCCGAAACCCGGCCCGACAGCCTCAATGTAGCCATTGCAACCGCCATCACCTGCGCAGAGTTTCGCCGTAGAACACTGCACCAGCCATAAAATATCACTTTTTTGACTATGCATTAGAAAAAAAACGGCAAAACATTTGGCAGTTAAAATAAAAAGCTATACCTTTGCACTCGCAATTCCAGAAAGAGCATTTCTGATGTTCTTTTTTCGAAGAAAAGCATGCACCCGTAGCTCAGTTGGTAGAGCACCTGACTCTTAATCAGGGTGTCCAGGGTTCGAACCCCTGCGGGTGTACTAAAGAGACCACAACGGTCTCTTTTTTTTGGCACTTGCTGTTTTGATGCCCACCACCCCACCTTTGATGCAAACGCTTACCTTTTCCACATTACCATTTTTTCAATAAAAAATTCCATCTTTATACTCATAAGAGTAGAAAACTCTTTAAATATGTTTAGTTTTCTGCTTTTTTTGTCTTTTCTGCTTAAAAAGAATAAAAAGGAGAATAATATGTAAAGAAAGATTGCTCGAAATAAAACAAAATGATTACTTTTGTAGCGATTTAGAACGAAAAGGTTTTGAGTTATAAGAAAAAAGTAAAAAAATCAACTATTATAAAAATTTAAATCTATGGAAAAATGTAATGTGAAGCCTGCTGAGGGCAGACTTGGAATTCTCGTTGTAGGCAACGGAGCCGTGGCCACTACTTTCATGACGGGTGTGCTCATGGCGCGCAAAGGGCTGACCAAACCTGTGGGAGCCATGACCCAGTACGACAAGATTCGTGTGGGAAAAGGTGAGGCAAAGAAATATCTGAAATACGAGGACATCGTTCCACTGGCCCGACTTGACGACATTGAGTTCGGCTGCTGGGATGTTTATCCGCAGAATGCCTATCAGGCTGCCGTCTATGCCGAGGTGCTCAAGCAGAAAGACATCGACCCCGTTCGCGAAGAGTTGGAAGCCATTGTTCCGATGAAGGCCGCATTCGACAAGAATTTTGCCAAGCGTCTCGACGGCGACAACGTGAAACAGTGTGCCACCCGCTGGGACATGGTTGAGCAGTTGCGCGAGGACATACGTGGCTTCAAGGCCGCTAAAGGATGTAGCCGCATGGTGGTGCTTTGGGCTGCCTCAACAGAAATCTATGTGCCCGTTTGCAAGGAGGTTCACTACTCTCTGGCCAATCTCGAGGCTGCCATGAAAGCCGACGACCGCGAGCATGTGGCACCCTCGATGTGTTATGCCTACGCCGCCCTGGCCGAAGGTTGTCCGTTTATTATGGGTGCCCCCAACACCACCGTGGATATTCCCGCCATGTGGGAAATGGCCGAAAAGACCCGCATGCCTATTGCAGGCAAGGATTTCAAGACCGGACAAACGCTCGTGAAGAGTGGTTTTGCTCCTATCATCGGCACACGCTGTCTGGGTCTTGACGGCTGGTTCTCTACCAATATTTTGGGCAACCGCGACGGACTGGTTCTCGATGTTCCTGAGAATTTCCGTACCAAGGAGGTTTCAAAACTTTCTACACTCGAAACCATCCTGAAGGCCGACGAACAGCCCGACCTCTACTCCGACTACTATCACAAGGTGCGCATCAATTACTACCCGCCGCGCAACGACAACAAGGAGAGTTGGGACAACATCGATATCCGTGGCTGGATGGGCTACCCGATGCAAATAAAAATCAATTTCCTCTGCCGCGACAGCATTCTGGCCGCACCCGTTTGCCTCGACCTCTGTCTGCTTAGTGACCTGGCCGCACGTGCCGGACGCTACGGCACACAGCGTTTCCTCAGTTTCTTCCTGAAGAGTCCTATGCACGACTACACCCAGGGCGAGGAGGCCGTGAACCATCTGTACCGCCAGCACACCATGCTGAAGAATGCCATCCGCGAAATGGGTGGCTACGAGCCCGACGAAGAGATTGACTAAACGGAAACTGCTCCATACAGATAGTAATCCACATTTACTATCAATCAAATCAGTAATTGAAAAAACAAAAAACAGAGAAAAGCCTTAGAACTTTTCTCTGTTTTTTTGTATGAATGCATGTCAGCAACTCACACGTATTAAAGACAAATTAGCACAAAGTGAAGCTTTTACTCCACAAATAAGCAACTAAAGTTTTACTGATATGAAAACGACCACAGGATTACACTGATTCACCAGATTTGAACATGAAAACATGATGCTGATGGGGTTCAAATAAACAGTTGAATTCAAATTCTCCCAAATAATGCTTTCATTTCTTTCCCTCTTTTCTTTGCCATTTCCGAAATAATTCCTATTTTTGCAAGCGATAAACATGAATTGTTGAACCCATAAAACCATTTGCGTATGACATAGTGAATACATAAGGACATATAGGATGAACATCCGCTTTTGATTCTTGTTCTTGAAAATCGGCAAAATTGACAAGACTATCATCGAGAACTGAAGTGGAAGTTCGCGCCTAACGGCGTGGGCTTTTACTCGTTTAGATGATTAGGTGTTTGCCGATACCTCAAGAACATAGACGAAGTAATTAGTCCACGTTCTTTTTTTGTGCATTTTTCAAAACAACAATAACATTTTAACCATTAAACCACAAACGAAAATGAAAAAGACAATCCAATTAATTCTCTTGCTCATCACCCTCCTGAGCTTTTCAAGCAACAAAGCTTATGCCTACGACATCGCTGTAGAGAATGAAGGCGTGACCATTTATTATAACTATAGCAAGGATGGAACAGAGTTGATAGTGACATATAATATTAATAATCTATACTCTGGCATCGTGGTCATCCCCGAAGAAGTGACGTATATGAACAGAACGCGGAAAGTGACCAGCATCGGAAATGGTGCTTTCTCTTATTGCTCCGGCCTCACCTCCGTCACCATCCCCAACAGCGTTACAACCATCGGTAGTCAAGCATTCCAAGTTTGCTCCAGCCTCACCTACGTCACCATCCCCAACTCTGTGACCAGCATCGGGAACTCAGCTTTCTCTTATTGTTCCGGCCTCACCTCCGTCACCATCCCCAACAGCGTTACAACCATCGGTAGTAATGCGTTCAGAGGCTGCTCCGGCCTCACCTCCGTCACCATCCCCAACAGCGTTACAACTATCGGTGGTAATGCGTTCACTCAATGCTCCGGCCTCACCTCCGTTATTTCAAAGATTGAGAATCCCTTTTCAATTGCAGGTAAAAATTCTGACTCCCGCATGTTCGACAAAGACATTTTCTACAATGCGACCCTCTATGTCCCCAAGGGCACCATCGATAAATACAAGTCAACAGAAGGCTGGAAGGACTTTGTGTTTATTGAGGAAATTGGTGGCGGTGGTGGTGACACCCCAGAGGAGAAGCAATGCGCCAAGCCGACCATTTATTACGAGCAAGGCAAGCTTTCGTTTGGATGTGAAACGGAGGGTGTTCAATTCAAGTCGAGCATTACGGACACAGACATCAAAGACTACACTACGGCATCTATCGACCTCACGGTAACCTACAACATCAGCGTGTATGCCACCAAGTCGGGGCTGGAGAACTCAGAGGTGGCTTACGGCACCTTGTGCTGGATAGACGTGGAGCCCCAGAAGGAAGGTATAGAAGACGGAACAGCCACCTTTGCAAAGCCCATGCAAGCCATGCCAGTGTTGATTCAGGCGGAGAATGGTGAGGTGAGTGTGCAGGGAGTGCCAGAGGGCACGCAGGTGAGTGTGTATGATGTGAATGGCCGTGAACTGGGCAGCAACCTGAGCCGTGGAAGTAACACCAAGGTAAGCACCCAGATGGGCACAGGCAGCGTGGCCGTAGTAAAGATGGGCAACCGGGCTGTGAAAGTGCTAATGAAGTAAGAACAAAAAAGTTTGTTCTCCTTGTGGGTGGAAGTTTAGGAAAGAAATTAGAATAATTAGAATAATTACTTCAGAAAGGTATTTACATAATCATTTCTTTGATAATGTCAGTAAAAACAAACCATTTGTGGGTAATTATTCTAATTATTCTCATTTCTTTCCTATACTCAGCTAACTTCCGCAAGCTTTACTTCTTTTTCTCAGGAATGGCGTAGAAATCACCTGTTGCCTTGAGCATTCGACGGGCCACATGCTCGGGATAGCCGGGTCGCTGGACTGTAGCTCCGAGTCCCTCTTTAGTACGCAAGAAGCGGCCATTCTCATCGGGTTTCACACTCATGTCGTTGTACTTCACAATGAGATAAACGGCAAGTTGTTTCCAGCGAGCGAGCATCTGCTGCGCCTGTGTGTTGCTGTAATTATTGAGATATTCAACGGCGGCCGACGGGTCTTGGGCATAAAGGAGCACAGCACGGTCCTCAACGGTTTTCTGCTGTTCGAAATAACTGCGCTCCAGCGAATCGCGCACTTCCTTGAGCGAAGGGAACATCATGGAGTAGCGCGGATAAACCATGTTGCTCACCCAGTTGCAGACCCAGTAGGCGTTTTTGTCTGAGAAAGTCAGAGCGTCTGCCCCCGGGGTATTATAGCATTCGGGCTGCACGGTGTTGCCACAGTAAATGGGCGTATAGGCCACCATGTTGCCATCGTCGTTTCCAAACCAGAAAAGGCCACCAATCTGACGGGGGAGCCACGAGCGCATCTGGCTCACATACGAGAAGCCGGTCTGCTGCGTGCTGGTAGGACGCTCGTTGAAGTACTCTTTTCCGTCCACCTTGAACGAAAGCGGCGTGGGACGGTAAGGCATGTCCCAAATGCCACCACCGAGATCCTTATCGAGTGCCAGGGCTGTGCCCTCGTAGTGGTCGCGCATGCACTGCATCAGTTCCTGCGGGCTCACCTTGTGAGGAGCCTTAATCCAAAGCGGCATACGCTCGCAGTTCTCCAGCGGTTCCTTGCCCATGACAAAAGGCAGATAGCGGTCGAACGAAGCATCGAAATGGCGGAAGAACGACCACACACGAGCCTCGCAGTAGCGGCGTCCGCCAAAGTCGGGCACAGCATAGGCATCGTTGTAACTGAAGTCGGCGTCCTTGCCACTGAACCAGCCCATTTTGCGCGCATACGCTACCACGTTTTTAGAGAACATCACATTGTTTTTGTCCTTCATGTTGAAACGGGTGATGCGGCTCTGGTTGGCATGAGCACAGATGCAATCGTCGGGAATACGCATGGCCACCCAAACGGTGCGCTCTTTCGAAACTTTGCGGTTGCTGCCGCAACCCATCATCTCCATGATCCAAGCTTCGTTGGGGTCGCAGATGGTGAAGGTCTCTCCCTCGGAGTTGTAGCCATACTGCTCTACGAGCTGAGTCATGACGCGGATGGCTTCGCGGGCCGACTTAGAGCGTTGCAAAGCCACGTAGATGAGCGAGCCGTAATCCATGATACCCGTAGTATCGACCATTTCCTCGCGGCCTCCGAAAGTGGTTTCGCCGATGGTCACCTGATACTCGTTGATGTTGCCGATGACGTTGTAGGTTTCAGGAGCCTCGGCTATGGCACCATGATATTTGTTGGTGTCCCAGTCGTAAATCTGCCGCATGGCACCCGGTTCGTGCTTGCCAGCAGGAAAATGGCAGAGGCCAATGAACATGCCATAGGAGTCAGCATTGTAGGTACACATCACACTGCCATCGGTTGAGGCGTTTTTGCCAACAATGAAGTTGGTACACGCCAACGACGGCAAAGCCAGGCCACAAACGGCCAAAAGTGAAAGAAAAATTCGTTTCATTCGTATTAGTTGTTTTGTTTGTAAATAATCGTTATGTTCAAATCTTTGGTTGTTTTCAGTATGGCATGGCTGCTGTTGTCAGCAGAACGTGCTGTTCAATAAGTGAACTGGGCTTCGTAAATGCGCTCATTGTTGCAATTATCACGGGCCATGAACTTCAGCTTGCGCAGTTTGCCAGTGCGCTTGACGGGCGTTTTAGTCAAGTCGCAACTCACCCACGGACTTTTTGCCACCTCTTCGAACAGCACAAACTGACCGTCCACATAGCCTTTGTAGGTGCTGATGCCGCTTTTGGCGTCAGAGAGGCCAATAGTGATGCGCTGGCCAAGGCTCATGGCATTGACGAGCGGCGGCTCGTCGTCGTACTCCACCTCGTAGGTGGCCGCCAGCTCACGAACACGTGCTTCCACCCATCCGTTTTTGCATTTGCCGCCCATATATCGGTCGGTGCCCCAATGGGAAACGACATAGAGTTTGGTGGAGTCGCTCACGGGTCGCGAGGCATGACACTTCAGTCGCAGCCTTGCCCACGACAAGAGCGGAAAGGAGCCTGTTGTCTGAGGCGTAAAGGCATCCGAATAGCGGGACGGTTGACTGACAGAACGCGGACTGAGTTCCACATTCTTGGCCAGCACATGTTTCGGAAGAACGAGCTCTGCCCCCTCGGCAAACAAATGGTTCACCCGGTTCCACTGCATCAACCTCATCACATTGGCAGGTTGGGCAGGCGGAATGGCACGTTTCTCGCCACGAACGGTAAACTCATACTCGCTCGTGTTGCCTGCAAAGTCGATGAGGGTGTATTTCAGCTGATAGTTGCGCTCTTCGTTGAAATCAATGATGCCCCGGTTTTCATCGGCACGAAGGATGGGGAGCGTGTTGCCGGGCTCCAAGTAAGAGCGCATGTACCACACGTTGCTATGCAGATAGTGCTGATAGTCGCCCCACGAATTCACCATCAGATTGCCGTCCATGGGAATGTTATTTACGTCGCTACGGAACACCTCACGCCCGTCAACCGAAAGAATGGTCTGACGAATGCCGTAGTTGTTGTAGCTTTGCTCCATATAGTCGTTGGCCCAAAGTCCGAAGCCCACTCTACCCCACGCTGTAAACTCGCGGGTGAGCTGATGCGAGGAGAAACCAAAATACTGCTGTGTGGCTCCGCCATTGAAAACGCCCTCGCCGGGCATGGGATAAGCCATGAAAGCATGAGCCTGTGGCGGTGTGGCATCGCGGACGAAAGGCTTGAGGAAGTCCAGCGGGTCGAGCATGTTCCACGTGCGTGTGTCGTGAATCTCCAGATGCAGATGAGGAGCCTGCGACGAGCCGGTGTTGCCGCTGAGGGCTATCAGCTGCCCTTTGGCTACGGGGCAGTCGGTAGCCCGCAGGTGAACATCAGCCTGAAAACTCTCGTGGCTGTACTGCCAACGACGCAAGGCTGCCTGTAAGGCCGGCGCAAACTTCTTGAGATGGCAATAAACGCTGGAGTAGCCCTCGGGATGGCGCACAAACACGGCATTGCCAAAGCCATAGAGCCCTACGGTGAGCCGCTCCACATAGCCGTCGGCAATCGAGAAGATGGGTTTGCCTTCTACTCGCTCGGTCTTGACATCGATGCCGCCATGAAAATGGTTGGGACGCGGTTCGCCAAAGTTTCCTGCCAGAATGATTTCGTAGTTGACGGGCGAGGCGCAATCCATCTGCCCGTGGGCAAAGCCCCACGATGCGAGCACGGAAAGCACGGCCGCCAGGAAATGTTTTTTCAGCATGAGGTTCTTGTAACACATATAAAAAAAACGTTGCACTCTACCATACAAACAATGGCAGAGTGCAACCTCAGATGGGGCTTAACAAGCCTTGAAACTCATGTCGAGTCCCTTCACCGAATGGGTAAGCGCACCAACAGAAACATAGTCAACACCACACTCAGCATAGTCGCGAATGGTGTCGAACGTAATGCCGCCGCTCGATTCGGTCTCGTAACGTCCGCCCACCATCTCGACAGCCTTCTTGGTGTCGGCCACCGAAAAATTGTCGAGCATGATGCGGTCGATGCCTCCGCAGTCCATTGCCTGCTGCAGCTCGTCGAACGAACGCACCTCAATCTCAATCTTCAGGTCGAGTCCTTTTTCCTTGAGATAAGCATGGCAACGGTTGATGGCGTTGGCAATGCCACCGGCAAAATCAACGTGGTTGTCCTTGAGCAGAATCATGTCGAACAGGCCGATGCGGTGGTTCACGCCGCCGCCAATCTTCACGGCCTGCTTCTCGAGCATGCGCATGCCGGGCGTAGTCTTGCGGGTGTCGAGCACACGGGTGTGAGTGCCTTTGAGCCGCTCCACGTAGCGGTTGGTCATGGTGGCAATGCCACTCATGCGCTGCATGATGTTGAGCATGAGTCGCTCAGTCTGCAACAACGAGCGCACGCGCCCGCTCACTATCATGGCAATGTCGCCCTTCTTCACTTTGGTTCCGTCGCCCATAAGCACCTCAACCTTCATGTCGGGGTCGAAACGGGCAAACACTTTCTTGGCCACCTCTACGCCAGCCAGGATGCCGTCTTCCTTGATGAGCAGGTGCGAGCGTCCCATGGCATCTTCGGGAATGCAGCACAAGGTGGTATGGTCGCCGTCGCCAATATCTTCGGCAAAAGACAGGTCGATGAGTCTGTCTTCCAGTTCGTCAACACTAAGCATATCGATTTCAGGTATTTAAGGATTATTGCTTACGTAAAACTTAATCGTTCAGATAGATGCCAAAGCCTATTTTCAGACCAACGGTCGAGCGGTCTGAAAAATCCTTGGTCGAGATGTTGTAATAGATAGCCGGCTCCACCGTTACCGTGCGGCTCAGGAAGAAAGCATAGCCCACCTCTACGCCGGGCATCAGGTCATTGCAGCCTTTATAGGCATGGTCGTATTTGAGATTGGCTCCCAAGAAGAGTCCGTTCTGCTCGATGTAATAGCGTGCGCCGCCACCTATCGAGAAAGAGTCATCGGCCTGGCCGTTGGTGTTGAATCCGGCTGTGGCGCTCACCAGCCAGTTGTCGAACACGAAATAACCCGCTGTGGCATTCAGCCCGAGGGTGAAATCGTCCACCGAATTATAGTGCAAGTCAAGCCCCGACACCGAAGCACCAATGTAGTACTTGTCCTGATGGAACGGAGTGGTTTTGTAACCATAGTATTGTGCCTGGGCGGCCACGGTCATCGCCAGAGCGACAATCATCATTGCTAATTTCTTCATGTTGTTTGCTTTTTAAATATTACACATTATTTTATTTCTTACATTTCAAGTATAATTATCCAAATTTACATGACGGGCTTGTTGCGCTGGCGCGAATACCAGGCCGAGAACCAAGCCACGGCCACAATCAGCGCCGCTCCACCTACGCCGTAACCCACCATCATGTCGAAACCAAAGGCATTTTTCGAAATCATGAGGAATGTGGAACACACCACGGTCATGAAAATGGCCGGAATGAGCGTCACCCAGAACGGCTTGCGCTCGCGCACCAAATAAACCGTAATGGCCCAGAGCGTAAACACGGCCAGCGTCTGGTTGGCCCAGCCGAAATAGCTCCATATCACATTGAAACCCTCTGGATTCTCAATATTGTAGAACAAAAGCAGCAGGGTGGCACCGAAAAGAGGCACGCAAATATAGATGCGCTTCATAATGGTGCGCTGCTCCAGATGAATAAACTCGGCAATAATTAGACGGGCCGAGCGAAGTGCCGTGTCACCGCTGGTAATAGGTGCTGCCACCACACCCAGCAATGCCAGTATGCCACCAAACGTGCCCAACCAGCCTTGGCTGACCGTGGTCACCACCTCGGGAGCCTGCAACGTAAGCGGCGCACTCAGCTCCTGAGCGGCTCCACCATAGAAGAAATACATGGAGACCGTTGCCCAAATCAGCGCCACCAGACCTTCGGTAATCATTGCGCCGTAGAACATGGGACGACCCATCTTTTCGCTCTTCACGCAGCGGGCCATGAGCGGTGTCTGAGTGGCATGGAAACCGCTGATGGCACCACAGGCGATGGTAATAAACAAGGCGGGGAATATGGGCGATGTGAACTGCTCGCCATGGAGTCCGTCGGTGAGTTCGGGCAGCGACGGCCATCTGTAGAAGAGCACAGCCATGAGCGCCACGGCCATGAACAGCATGGAAATGGCAAACAGCGGATAAATCTTTCCTATAATCTTGTCGATGGGGAGCATGGTGGCTATGATGTAGTAAACAAAGATGATGCCACACCAGATATACACCCAAGTAAGCCCGTCGCTCATCATCTTGCCCAAAATCAGGGCCGGACTATATACGAACACCGCACCCACCATCATCAGCAGGAACACCGAGAACACAAGCATCACCTGCCTGGTGGTGCCACCCAGATATTTGCCAATGAGCTCTGGCAGACCAGCACCGCCGTTGCGCATGGAAAGCATGCCGCTCAGATAGTCGTGAACCGCACCGGCAAAAATGCAACCAAAAACAATCCACAAATAGGCGGCAGGACCAAACTTGGCACCCATGATGGCACCGAAGATAGGACCTGTTCCGGCAATGTTGAGAAACTGAATCATGAAAATCTTCCAGCCGGGCAGCACAATAAAGTCAACGCCGTCGGCTTTCGAAACGGCAGGAGTGGGCCTGTTGTCGGGTCCAAACACACGCTCGATGAACTTTCCGTAGAGGAAATAGCCCAAAACAAGCGCCAAAAGACTAATACAAAAAGTTATCATTTCGTTTTAAAAATGTGATTTGACTCAAACTTTGATGCAAAGTTATGAATTTAATTTGAAATAAGGAAAAATATACGTAACTTTGCAGCCAATTTTGAACGTTAAAGAATGAAAAGACTCTTTTTCTACCTCATATTGTGCTTGCTCACCCTGAAGTTGCAAGCGCAAATCCAGCATCCCAAGCACGAAGTGCGAGCCGTTTGGCTCACAACCATCGGCGGGCTCGACTGGCCCCACAGCTATGCACAGACGGGCTATGCCGTTGAGAACCAAAAGCGCGAGCTGCGGCTCATTCTCGACCAGCTTCAGCAGGCCAACGTCAACACCGTGCTCCTGCAGACGCGCATTCGCGCCACCACCATCTACCCCTCCATGTACGAACCGTGGGACGGCTGTCTCTCGGGCAAGCCCGGCGTGTCGCCTGGCTACGATGCCCTGCGCTATGCCATCGAAGAGTGTCACCGGCGCGGCATGGAACTCCACGCATGGGTGGTTACCATTCCCATTGGCAAATGGAACGCACAGGGATGCCAGCGTTTGCGCCAACGCTACCCCAGCATGGTGACAAAAATTGGGCAGGAAGGATACATGAACCCCGAAGCCTCGCAAACAGGCGACTATCTGGCCGACATCTGCCGCGAAATCACTCGCAACTACGACATCGACGGCATTCATCTCGACTACATACGCTACCCCGAAACATGGAACCGCCGCATCAACCTGGCAGCCGGGCGCAGCTATATCACCAACATTGTGCGCAAAATACGCAACGCGGTGAAGACCGAAAAGCCCTGGGTGAAAATGAGTTGCTCGCCCATTGGCAAATACGACGATCTATCACGCTACTGGAGCCACGGCTGGAATGCCCGCACAAAAGTGTGCCAGGAAGCTCAGCTTTGGCTGCGCGACGGCCTGATGGACGAACTCTTTCCCATGATGTATTTCAAGGGCGAACAGTTCTTCCCGTTCGCCATCGACTGGGCTGAAAACGCCTACGGCAAGATTGTTGCCCCCGGACTCGGCATCTACATGATGCACCCGCGCGAGCTGAACTGGAGCTTCGACGTCATCAAGCGCGAACTCAACGTGCTCCGCGAGTATGGCATGGGACACACTTACTTCCGTTCGAAATTCTTCACCGAAAACACCAAAGGCATCTACCAGTACGTGAGCCGGCAGCTCGACCGCTTTCCTGCACTTGTGCCGCCCATGACATGGCAGAGCCGCACTCGTCCCCTCCCCCCCACACACATGAGCATCAGTGGCGGATGGCTTAGCTGGAGCGGAGCCAAAGACCAGAGCCGTTCACCTTATTTATTATATAATATATACGCCAGCCACAATTGGCCCGTAGATGTCAGCGACGCGCGAAACCTGGTGGCCGCCCGCCGACAGGGCACCAGCATTGCCGCTAGAGTGACTGAAGCCCGTCCGCTCTACTACGCCGTCACAGCCATGGACCGCTACGGAAACGAGAGCGAACCCTTGCAAATGCCATCGCCCAAGCGCAAGTCGGCAGCCACCAACCTGCTGAAAAACGACGGACGCACACTCCAGCTTCCCGATCGTGGCCAGGTGAACGATGCCAACTACATCATCATTGAGAGCATCACGGGCACCATGGTGGCCACACGGCCTTGGCAGGGCAACAAAGTCAGCATCAGCCGACTGCCCGAAGGCGTTTACACCGTGCGCTCCATCAACAAGAAACACGTCACCCACCGTCTGGGACAGTTTATCATCAAACGTTCGTAAACCGTCGGCCGATGCATTTTGTTCATCGGCCGATGTTTGTTTATCACCTGTTTTTGATCGTTCAACCTTGGCCGATATCTGCAGAACGTTATCTACCAAAAAGCCATTTTTACCTCCGAAAGCAATCGATTACGCAATTCTAAACGTTAAGTTTTGCAAAATTTTCACACTGTGTACCCACACAATTTTTTTTACAATATTTTACCAAAAAAATGTTTTGGCAGTTACAAAAAAACTCTTAACTTTGCACTCGTTATCCTGAAAACAATCTTTTTACCTTAAAAAAACTAATACCTATTGAAGATATGAAGCGATCACCTGTGAAGGTCATCGCTTTATTTTTTGCCCTGACCTCAACAACCCATTACTGCCCATTCAGATTTATCAACACCCGACAGCCGACGCCTTTTCCCTTTCTTCCTTTTCTCAACTACCCCGAGTTTTTTGCATACTCTCACGCTTTATTACCGCGAAATAGCGAACCAACTGCAAACTTCTTAAAGTTATCTCACGGCATTGCATCAAAATTTTCTAGAAAATTTCATCGTATCGTCGTGAGATAATTTCACAACTCACGGTAATAAAAAAACAACTCACGGCATTACCAGAAAAATTACTAGAGAATTTCATCGTATCGTCGTGAGATAAATTCACAACTCACGGAAATAAAAGAATAACTCACGGCATTACCAGAAAATTTCCTAGCCTAAATTGTTCACTGCGTTCAAGGCACTCTTCATAGTAACCCAAGGCGGAAGCAGCTCCCCTCCCCTCAAGGGGAGGGGTTAGGGGTGGGGTCTGTAATATTGCTATTTTGCGAAATAAATACTGACCCCACCCCGGCCTACGGCCACCCCTCCCCTACAGGGGCGGGGAGCGGCTGGCGCATCGGAAGGCATGAATAATACAGGCTAGAGTATTCTTTCGTAACGTCGTGAGTTATTTTCGTAATGTCGTGAGTTATTTTCGTAACGTCGTGAGTTATTCTCGTAATACCGTGAGTTATTTCTGTCATGCTACGAGATAAAAACGGGGCATGATGGGCTGTAAGGTTAGAAAGTTGGAGATTTTTCAACAGTTTTGGTCAAAAAAATGACATTTTATTTTTTTATGCGTACGATTTGCATTAACTTTGCAACCCGAATGGAACACGCCCCGGTTGTTACGGGGCTCCAAACGACAAACAAAAAATCATAAAAATGAAAGTTTTGAAATTTGGCGGAACGTCCGTAGGTTCCGTGAAAAGCATTGTTAGCTTAAAGAGAATTGTAGAGACAGAGGCTCGGAAACAACCTGTCATAGTAGTAGTAAGCGCACTCAACGGCATCACCGACAAACTGATTGCCACTTCGCTCTTGGCGAAGAACGGTGACGAACGTTATCGCGAGGAATTCGACGCGATGGTGAACCGCCACCACCAGATGATAGACACTATCATCACCGACCCCAAAAAGCGTGAAGACTTGTTCAATAATGTGGATTCGCTTTTCGACCAGCTGAAAAGCATCTACTACGGCGTTTATCTCATTCACGACCTGAGTGCGAAGACGCAGGACACCATCATCAGCTATGGCGAGCGCCTTAGCTCGCACATTGTGGCCGCCATCATCAAGAACGGTGTGCGCATGAATGCACGCGACTTCATCCGTACGGAAAACAAGCAGGGTAAGCACGTGCTCGACACCGAGCTGACCAACCAACTGATAAGAGAAACTTTTGGTGCCTTCTTCAGCAACAACACGGGGGCACAGAAGACGGTGGCCGTGGTGCCGGGATTCATCGCCCGCGACCGCGACACCCACGAAACCACCAACCTGGGACGAGGAGGCTCCGACCTGACCGCTGCCACCATTGCCGCCGCCCTTGAGGCCGAGGTGCTTGAGATATGGACCGACGTTGACGGATTCATGACCGCCGACCCCAAAGTCATCAAGAGTGCCTACACCATCAACGAACTGAGCTACGTGGAGGCTATGGAGCTTTGCAACTTCGGTGCAAAGGTCATCTATCCGCCTACCATCTACCCCGTATGCGTGAAGAACATTCCCATAAAAGTAAAGAACACGTTCAACCCCGAGCATCCGGGCACGCTCATCAAAGAGAAGATTGACGACGACCTGAAGCCCATCAAGGGTATCAGCAGCATCAAGGGCACCACGCTCATTACCGTCACCGGACTTTCGATGGTGGGAGTCATCGGCGTCAACCGCCGCATCTTCACCACGCTGGCCGACCGCGGCATATCGGTGTTCATGGTGAGCCAGGCTTCGTCGGAGAACTCCACCTCTATCGGTGTGCGCGACGAGGACGCTGCCGCTGCCGTAGAGGTGCTCAACCAAGAGTTTGCCAAAGAGATTGAGACCGGTGCCATGTTCCCCATGCAGGCAGAGAGCGGCCTTGCCACCATCGCCATCGTAGGCGAGAACATGAAACACACGCCGGGTATCGCCGGAAAACTGTTCGGCACCCTCGGACGTAGTGGTATCAGCGTGATTGCCTGTGCCCAGGGCGCATCAGAAACAAACATCTCGTTTGTTGTTGACGGGCGTTTCCTGCGCAAGTCGCTCAACGTGCTCCACGACTCGTTCTTCCTGTCGGAATACAAGGTGCTCAACCTCTTCATCTGCGGCATAGGCACCGTGGGCGGCATGCTGCTCGAACAAATCCGCACCCAGCAGAAATTCCTCATGCAGTCGCGACGCCTGAAACTCAATGTGGTGGGCATCAGCGACGTATATAACTTCGTGCTCGACCGTGACGGCATCGACCTCGACAACTACGAGCAGATTCTGCGCGCCGGAGAGCCGGCCAACACCGAGCGCATGCGCGACGAAATCGTGAAGATGAACATCTTCAACTCGGTGTTTGTGGATTGTACCGCCAGCCGCCAGATTGCCTCGCTCTATCAGACTTTCCTGGAGCACAACATCAGCGTGGTGGCTGCCAACAAGATTGCCGCCTCGAGTGACTACGACAGCTACATGAAGCTGAAACAGACGGCCCGCGACCGCGGAGTGTGGTTCCGTTACGAGACAAACGTGGGCGCCGGACTGCCTATTATCGGCACCATCAACGACCTTTGCAACTCGGGTGACAAGATATTGAAGATTGAAGCCATCCTTTCGGGTACGCTCAACTTCATCTTCAACGAAATAGCAGCCGACGTTCCCTTCTCCGAAACCGTGCGCCGCGCCAAGGAACAGCGCTACTCTGAGCCCGACCCGCGCATCGACCTGAGCGGAACCGACGTGATACGCAAGCTGGTGATACTCACTCGCGAGGCTGGTTATAAGGTTGAACAGGATGACGTGGAGAAACACCTCTTCGTGCCCGACGACTATTTCGAGGGAAGCATCGACGACTTCTGGCGTCGACTGCCCGAACTCGACGCCGACTTCGAGGAGCGTCGCAAAGTGCTGGAGGCCGAGGGCAAACGGTGGCGCTTTGTGGCTACCATGGAGAACGGCAAAACCAGCGTTGCCCTGAAGGCTGTGCCCAAGGACCATCCGTTCTACCCGCTCGAAGGCTCCAACAACATTGTGCTGCTCACCACCGAACGCTACAAAGAGTATCCCATGCTCATTCAGGGCTATGGTGCCGGTGCAGCCGTTACCGCAGCCGGTGTGTTTGCCAACATCATGAGTATTGCTAATATTTAGGCGCATAAGCCCAGCAAGTCTTATTAGCCCCATTAGCCACACCAGCTCATGAAACATATTATTATTCTTGGCGACGGAATGGCCGACCTTCCCGTCGAAAGACTCGGAGGGAAAACCTTACTGCAATATGCCCATAAACCCATGATGGACCAGCTGGCCCGCGAAGGCCGCTGCGGAAGGCTCATCACCGTGCCCGAAGGATTTCCTCCTGGCTCGGAGGTGGCCAACACGGCCATTCTCGGCTACGACCTGAACAAAGTATACGAGGGTCGCGGCCCGCTGGAGGCGGCAAGCATCGGCTACGAAATGGCCGACGACGACTTTGCCATCCGCTGTAACATCATCACTCTCGACGACGGGAAAATCATTACCCACAACGGCGGCAACCTGGAAACGGCTGACGGCGACGTGCTCATAAAATATCTGAACGAGCACTTGGCCAACGACCCCGACATTGTGAGTAAATATGGCGAAAACCGCGTGCGTTTCATCACAGGCATTCAATACCGGCACCTGCTGGTCATCAGAGGCGGCAACAAGCACATCGACTGTGCCCCACCCCACGACCACCCCAACGAGCCTTGGAGAGAGCTGCTGGTAAAGCCCGAAGCCAATGCGCCCGTTGAAGCAGGGCGAATGACAGCGCAGCAAACGGCTGACCTCATCAACGAGCTGATACTCAAATCGCAGCCATTGCTCGAGGCTCATCCTTTCAACCAGGCAAGGAAAGCCAGAGGCGAACGTCAGGCTAACAGCATCTGGCCCTGGAGTGGCGGCTATCGGCCATCCATGGAAACGCTCATGCAACAATTCCCGCAAATCAAGAAGGGCGCAGTTATTTCGGCTGTCGATTTGATTCGCGGCATCGGCCATTACGCAGGCCTTGACATCATCGAGGTGGAAGGTGCCACGGGTCTGGCCAACACCAACTACGAGGGGAAGGCCGAGGCGGCCATCAAAGCCCTGCGCCAAGGCGACTTCGTGTTTGTGCATGTGGAAGCCAGCGACGAAGCCGGCCACGACGGCGACCTGGAACTGAAGCTCCGCACCATTGAATATCTTGACCAGAGGCTCATCAAGCCCATCTTCGACGAGGTTCAGACGTGGGAAGAGCCAGTCTGTATCGCTGTGCTGCCCGACCACCTGACGCCTGTCGAGAAACGCATTCACGTGGGCGAGCCTGTGCCGTTTGTCATTTGGCACCGTGACATTGAGCCCGACAGCGTTCAGCGTTACGACGAAGTGTCGTGCGTCAGCGGAAGCTATGGAATGCTCCGCCTGCGCCAATTCATGGAAGAACTGATGAAATATTAAAAAGAAACCCCGATATGCAATACTACAGCACCAACAAAAAGGCCCCCATGGCCGACCTGCATAAGGCAGTGGTGAAAGGACTGGCCGAAGACCGCGGTCTCTACATGCCCGAAACCATCCATAAGCTGCCTAAAGAGTTTTTCGACAACATTCAGGACATGTCGTTTCAGGACATTGCCTACAACGTGGCCAGCGCTTTCTTCGGCGAGGACGTTGACCAGGACGCGCTTCAGGAAATAGTCTTCGACACGCTGCGCTTCGACTGCCCCGTGGTGAAAGTCTGCGACAACATCTACGCCCTGGAGCTGTTCCATGGCCCCACGCTTGCCTTCAAGGATGTGGGCGCACGCTTCATGGCGCGCCTGCTGCAATACTTCATCAACATGGACTGTGAGCAACAGGTGAATGTGCTCGTGGCCACCAGCGGCGACACCGGCTCGGCCGTGGCCAACGGATTTCTTGGCGTCGAGGGCATTCACGTCTATGTGCTCTATCCCAAAGGCAAGGTGAGCCCCATTCAGGAATGCCAGTTCACCACGCTCGGACAGAACATCACCGCCATCGAGGTTGACGGCGTATTCGACGACTGTCAGGCGCTGGTGAAGGCAGCTTTCATGGACGATGAACTGAACAAGCACATGAAGCTCACTTCGGCCAACTCCATCAACGTGGCACGATTCTTGCCGCAGGCATTCTACTACTTCAATGCCTACGCAAGGATGAAAGAAATTGTGAATTGTGGGGCTTCTGATAGCCAGTCTTTGGTCATGTGCGTGCCAAGCGGAAACTTTGGCAACATCTGCTCGGCGCTGTTCGGCCACGAGATGGGACTGCCCATCAAGCGTTTCATTGCTGCCAACAACGCCAACGACGTGTTCTACAACTACTTGCAGACCGCCCAATACGAGCCCAAAGCCTCCATTCAAACGCTGGCCAACGCCATGGACGTAGGCGACCCGAGCAACTTCGCCCGCATCTACGACCTCTACGGCGGCTCTCACGAGCGCATCAGCGGTCTCATCAGCGGAGCCACCTACAGCGACGACCAGATTCGCGAAACCATGCGCCAATGCTACGCCGAAACGGGCTACGTGCTCGACCCCCACGGGGCATGCGGCTATCGCGCTCTGAAGGAACAGCTGCGCGAAGGCGAAGTGGGCGTGTTTTGCGAGACGGCCCATCCCGCCAAATTCAAGGAGAAAGTGGATGAAATTCTGGGCATCGACACGCCCATCCCCGACCGGCTGGCCGCTTTCATGAAAGGCGAAAAGCAAAGCGTGGCCATGACCAAGGACTTTGCCGACTTCAAAGCCTATCTGATGAAACAATAAAAAAAAGAAACGCGTCACGGAGTATCCCATGACGCGTTTCTTTTTTATTATTTATCGCGCTGTTTGCGCAAACGACACCCCTGTTTGTTTCTACACTTTATCACTTTTTTGCGAATAAAAATACCAAAATGACCAAAAAAGAGGCAAAAATTGACTTTTTTCTGCTTTTTCTTTAAAAAAACTAACAAAATGTTTGGCGGTTCGAAAATTATATATAACTTTGCAACCGATTTTAAAAATCAAACAACAATTGATCATTATTTTTAAGGTAATAAATAACAAAACAAAAGATTGAAATTATGAATGCAGCACAAGTTGTAGAGCAGCTCAAGCAGCGCTTCCCTAATGAGCCGGAGTACATCCAGGCAGTGTCACAGGTTCTTCCCACCATCGAAGAAGAGTACAACAAACACCCAGAGTTCGAGAAGGCTAACCTCATCGAGCGCCTGTGTATTCCCGATCGCATTTGCGAGTTCCGCATCACTTGGGTTGACGACAAGGGTAACGTTCAGACAAACATGGGATACCGTATCCAGCACAACAACGCCATTGGCCCGTACAAAGGCGGCCTGCGCTATCACAAGAGTGTGAACCTGGGTATCCTGAAATTCCTTGCCTTCGAGCAGACTTTCAAAAACTCACTCACCACGCTCCCCATGGGCGGTGCCAAGGGTGGCAGCGACTTCTCGCCCCGCGGTAAGAGCGATGCTGAGGTGATGCGTTTCTGCCAGGCTTTCATGAACGAGCTTTATCGCCACATTGGTCCCGACGAGGACGTTCCTGCTGGCGACATCGGCGTAGGCGGACGCGAAGTGGGCTATCTGTTCGGACAGTACAAGAAACTCACCCACCAGTTCCAGGGTGTGCTCACCGGTAAGGGAATCCAGTTTGGTGGTTCGCTCATCCGTCCCGAGGCAACAGGTTACGGCACCGTTTATTTCCTCACTTCCATGCTTGCTACTCGCGGCATAGAACTGGCTGGCAAGAAAGTGCTTATTTCGGGTGCTGGCAACGTGGCTCAGTATGCTGCCGAGAAATGTCTACAACTGGGTGCTACCGTGCTGACCATGAGCGACTCTGACGGTTACATCTACGATCCCGACGGAATCGACCGTGCCAAGCTCGACTACATCATGGAACTGAAGAACGTGGAGCGCGGACGTATCAAGGAGTATGTGGAGGAATATCCCACAGCCCAGTATCACGCTGGCAAGCGCCCCTGGTACGAGAAGGCCGACATTGCCCTGCCTTGCGCTACTCAGAACGAAATCAACGGCGACGAGGCTGCCGCCCTGGTGAAGAACGGTGTTATTGCCGTTGCCGAGGGTGCCAACATGCCTACCCTGCCCGAGGCTATCAAGATTTTCCAGGATGCCAAGCTGCTCTACTCTCCTGGTAAGGCCAGCAACGCCGGTGGTGTATCGGTGAGCGGACTGGAGATGAGCCAGAACTCTGAGCGCCTGAGCTGGACTGCCAAGGAGGTTGACGACTATCTGAAGCGCATCATGAACGACATTCACGAGAACTGCGTGAAGTACGGTACCGAGAAAGACGGCTACATCAACTACGTGAAAGGTGCCAACGTGGCCGGCTTCATGAAGGTGGCCAAGGCCATGATGGCTCAGGGCATCGTATAAACACGCGCAGAGAACGTGTAATCACACAACAACGCGCAAACAAACCAAACACAACGCAAAACACAATCTGAATAAAGTGCGAGAGCCGCGGGTAAAGATACCTGCGGCTCTTTTTTCACGCCGATATTTTATTCATGTAGAGGTGCGGAGGAAAAGGTGAGCACGCAGAGATATAATCTCACACAGAGGAAAGGGAGGATACAGAGGCAGCGACCTCCGGTCGCTTGACTCATTAACTCCTAATTTCTCCTAAACTCTATCATTATACTCTTAACCCTCAAAAAACCTCCGCGCCTCTGCGTGAAAGAAATATGAAAACGTGAAAAAGAACCTCTGTTCCTCTGTTCCCTCTGTGTGAGAATTATCTCTGAGCGAGAATATCCCTCTGAGTGAGAGAAAGCGCTAACAAAAAAATGCCCGGCTCTTCGCAGAGCCGGGTCACTTAACCTCAATAGGTATTAGTCTTCGTTTTAAGGTAAAAAGATTGTATTCAGGATAACGGCTGCAAAGGTAAAGGTTTTTCTATTCTCTGGCAAATAAAACGGCAACAATTAATGACTCGATTTTGTAAAAAAAACAAAAAACAAGGAAAAACCTGCATGAGAAACACGCATTTGTGGGGCAAATGCTCGTTTTTGTTCAGTTTTGTTGTTACCTTTGCATGCAAATAACATAATTACACATATTTTTATTATATACGACACATGGCAGAAATGAAGGAAAACACCGGTGAAGAAAGGCGCAGCCTTAGCTTCGTGGAACAAATTGTTGAAAAAGATCTGGCCGAGGGCAAAAACGGCGGACGCATTCAGACACGTTTCCCGCCCGAACCCAACGGCTATCTGCACATAGGCCACGCCAAGGCCATTGCCATGGACTTTGGCATCGCCAAAAGGTATGGCGGCATCTGCAACCTGCGATTCGACGATACCAACCCCGTGAAGGAGGACACCGAATATATTGAGAGCATCGAGCACGACATCAAATGGCTCGGATTCGAGTGGGCCAACGTCTATTATGCCAGCGACTATTTCCAGGAGCTCTGGGACTTTGCTGTGTGGCTCATTAAGCAGGGCCGCGCTTATGTGGACGAGCAGAGCGCCGAGGTGATTGCCCAACAGAAAGGCACCACCACCAGCCCAGGCACCAACTCGCCCTTCCGCGACAGACCCGTGGAGGAAAACCTGCGCCTGTTTGAGTTCATGAATAGCGGCCAATGCGAGCCGGGAACGCTTGTTCTACGTGCAAAAATCGACATGGCTCACCCCAACATGCTCTTCCGCGATCCGCTCATCTACCGCGTGCTCAACATTCCGCACGTGAAGACGGGTGACAAATGGAACGCTTATCCCATGTACGACTTCACCCACGGACAGAGCGACTATCTGGAGGGGGTTACCCACTCGCTCTGCACGTTGGAATTTGTGGAGCACCGTCCCCTTTACGACCTGTTCGTCACCTGGATGAAAGAGTATAAGGGCGAAACCGACAACATAGAAGACAACCGCCCGCGTCAGACCGAGTTCAACAAGCTGAACCTGAGCTATACACTCATGTCGAAGCGCAACCTGCTGGCGCTGGTCAACGAGCATCTGGTGAGCGGATGGGACGACCCGCGAATGCCCACCATCTGCGGATTCCGCCGGCGCGGATACAGCCCTGAGAGCATACAGAAATTCATCGACAAGATTGGCTATACCACCTACGACGCGCTCAACGAAATGGCGCTGCTCGAAAGTGCCGTGCGCGACGACCTCAACGCAAGGGCCATCAGAGTAAGTGCCGTGCTCAACCCCGTAAAGGTGGTCATCACCAACTATCCCGAAGGCCAGATTGAACAGCTCACCGCCGTGAACAACCCCGAGAACGAGGCCGATGGCGAACACTGCGTGGAGTTCGGCCGCGAACTGTGGATTGAACGCGACGACTTTATGGAGGTGGCCGAGAAGAAATTCATGCGACTGGCCCCCGGCAAGGAGGTGAGGCTGAAAAATGCCTATATCATTAAGTGCAACGAGGAGAACTGCTGTGAGAAAGATGCCGACGGCAACGTCACCACCATCTACTGCACTTACGACCCCGACTCGCGAAGCGGAATGCCTGGTTCCAACCGCAAGATTAAGGGCAAGACGCTGCATTGGGTGAGCTGCCAGCACGCCGTCAAGGCCGAGGTGCGCCTGTACGAGCGTCTGTGGAAGGTGGAGAACCCGCGCGACGAGCTGGCCGCCATACGCGAACAGCAGCAATGCGACGCCGTTACCGCCATGAAGCAGATTATCAACCCCGACAGCCTCAGCACTCTGAGCAACTGCTACATTGAGCCCTTCGCCGCACAGATGAAGCCAGGGCAGTATCTGCAGTTCCAGCGCATTGGATATTTCATGGCCGATGCCGACTCAACACCCGAGCACCCCGTGTTCAACAAAACGGTAGGGCTAAAAGACACCTGGGCAAAACAAAACCGATGACCGACGAATACTTCAACAGCAAGGAATTCAAACATATTCTGGCAGAGTATGAGGAATCCGAAAAGACGGGGCAGCCCGTCTTTTTGGACGCTGACGACTTTACCGACATCGCCGAGTACTACCACAACATGGGCGACATGCAGAAGGCCACCGAAGTGATCAATCTGGCCGCCAGCATGCACCCCGGAGCAGCCGCACCCCTCATCTTCAAGGCGCGCGTGGCCTTGCTCAAACAAGACAACCCACGGCTGGCCGACGAGATAGCAGAGCAGATAAGCGACAAAACCGACCTTGACTACTACTACATCAAGGCCGAAATCATGATTGCCGAAGACAGAATAGAAGAGGCCAACGCCTACTTGGAAGAGAAATACGAATGTATTGACGACGTGGAGCAGGAAGACTACATACTCGACGTGGTAACTCTCTTCATAGACTACGAGCTGCTCGACGAGGCCAACGAATGGATTCAGCGCGCCGAGGAAACTGACTCGCTCGACTACAAAGAACTCATGGGAAGAATTCTCATGGGCAAGGGGAAATACTCGGAAAGCGAACAGCTCTTCAACGAGCTGCTCGACCAAAACCCCTACTCCACTCTCTACTGGAACTATCTGGCCTCGCTGCAACTGATGAGCAACCACATAGAGGACTCCATCACCAGCAGCGAATACTCCATTGCCATCAACCCCAACGACGACGAGGCGCTGCTCAACAAAGCCAACGCGCTTTTCAGCCTTGGCAATTTTGAAGAGGCGCTGGACTATTATCAGCGGTTCACAAAGCTGCGCCCTGACGAGGATGCCGGCGAAATGTACCAAGGAATAGCCTTGCTGAGCATGAACCGACTGGAGGAGGCTGTGGAACACCTGAAAAAGGCAGAACAACTGTCTGGCGACACGTCGCCCAACCACGTGGAAATTTGTCAGGAACTGGCCTTCACGCTGAGCCGCTTGCACCGTATGGACGAGGCTCTGATGTACGTCAACCTGACCGACACGCTGGTGTGCGACCACGACGAGATGATGGTACTACGAGGACACGTGCTGCTAGAAAACGGTCAATACGAAGAAGCCCAGCGATGTTTCAGCGAAGCCGTGAAGTCATCGTCGGCATCTCCGCACATCTACCTGCGCATAGCCATCTCGGTCTACGACAACGGCTACAACAAACTGGCCTACAAGATGTTTGCAATACTATTAAATTCGGTTGACGACAAGTGGTATGAGGGCTACTCCTACATGGCGCTCTGTTGCAAAGACCTGGGCAAGCGCAACGAATATCTGAAATATCTCAAGAAAGCCTGCCAGCTAAATCCGTGGGAAGCCCGCACCGTACTGGGCGAGTATTTCCCCCCTGAAATGCCGCCAGAAGAGTACTACAACTACGAAACAAAGTGAAGAATCAAAAAGAAAACCCAACTCAAAATTGCAAAATAGTAACATTGTGAAATTGTATAATAGCAACATTGTGAAATTGTAAAATTGTGAAATAAAAACAATTGTGAAATAGAGAAATAAGTATAATTGTGAAATAAAAACATGAACTGGATAACAACACTTTTGGGAAACCTCAACTACAGCACCATCACTTTTCTGATGCTACTCGAGAGCACCGTGGTGCCCGTGCCTTCTGAACTGGTAGTGGCTCCCGCCGCCTACCATGCCGCCGGAGGCAATCTGAACATATTTTTGGTGATACTCTTTGCCACCATTGGTGCCGACCTGGGGGCTAGCATCAACTATGCAGCAGGCTATTGGCTGGGACGGCCCGTCATTTACAAGTTCGCCAATTCGAAATGGGGAAAACTATGTCTGCTCAACCAGCAAAAAGTGGAACATAGCGAAAAGTATTTCAACGACCACGGCATGGTGGCCACCATCACCGGACGACTCATTCCCGGCATACGCCACCTCATCTCCATTCCCGCAGGACTATCGAAGATGAATTATTGGAAATTCCTGCTCTACACCACCCTCGGCGCAGGCGTATGGAACATCATTCTGGCCGCCCTCGGATGGTGGTTCCACAGTTTCGTGCCCGAAAACCAGCTGACAGAAAAAATCGTGGAGTACGGCGACTATATTAAATGGGGAATCATAGCCCTCGTCGTACTCGCAGTTATCATCTTCTGCGTGAAGAAGTTTGCAGGAAAGAAGGGTTAGTAGAAAAAAGCGGAAGTTAGCGGGAGTTAGTGGAAGTTAACAAGCCTTCGGCTTGTGGAGTTAGCGGACAATAGCTTTCCAAAAGAGAACTATCTTCCGCTAACTCCCGCTAACTTCCGCTAACTCCCGATAACTTCCGATAATTCCCGCCTTACATTCGGTTGAGCCTTCTGAGCAGTTTCTTGTTGATGGCCTGAATGTTGCGGCTCTGCCTGTTGATGTCCTCGCGCACGGCATGAATATCGTTGAACAACTCGCTAAAGGCAGTCTGCACCATGTTGGGCTGTCTTTTACTTTTGTCGGCGTCGGGATTGACAACAATTTTGATTCCCTTGCTCACCAACGAAATGTCAACGTCGGCGTCGGCCATGGTCGGGTCGCCGTCGTAATGAATACAGCCTGGCTTTTCGCGATGCACGTGAATCTGCTTGGCCTTGAAGGTCTTGATTTTCGAGTTCTTGTCGAGCGTCTTGTTGAACAAGTCGATGCTGATTTGCGGCGCGTCGAGCAAGTCGAAGGGCTCCATGATAATCACATCGAGCAGCCCGTCGCTCATTGATGCCTGTGGAGCTATATAGGCATTGTTGCCGTATTGCGAGGCGTTGGCACACGAAATAAGGAAGGCCTTGTGGCGCTTCTTGCCCGTCTCGTCGATAATCTCATAGGTTTCGGGTTGGTAGCTGAGCCCTTCTTTGAGCACATTCTCGGCGTAGCTGATGGGGCCTCGCTTTCCCGACATGGCAAACTTCATGCTGATAAACGCGTCGAATCCCATGCCGCAGGTGCAGAAAAACGGAAGCCCGTTGATAATGCCATAGTCGAGGTCGTGAACTTCGCACCGGTTGATGATTTCTATGGATTTGCGCACGTTGATGGGAAGCATCAAGTGGCGCGCCAATCCGTTGCCCGACCCACAGGGAACAATGGCCAGTGCCGTATCAGACTGTACGATGCTCCGCGCCACCTCGTTCACGGTGCCGTCGCCTCCCACAGCCGCCACCACATCAATTCCATCGTTCTTGGCCCTGGTGGCTATCTCGCAGGCATGGCCAGCATATTCGGTAGTGCAGATTTCGTAGTCGAAACGCTCATGGTCGATGGTTTCGTCAATCAGTTTCGGGATAGCGGCCTTGCTCGAAGTTCCCGAAATGGGATTCATGATAAAAACAATTTTCTTCTTCGTCACGGTTGCAAATATAATAAATATCCAAAAAAATATCATGCTTTTCCATAGAAATTTTACCGAAAGTGAACTTTTCTGAAAAAATATGCCGATATTGCGCAAACTTTTTGTAACTTTGCAGCCTGTATTAATAAAAGTAGAAATCCATACCTATTTATAATGGGACAATTACAAGAAAGGTACAAGGCCTACCGTGAGCCACAAGAGTTTATTGCCAAGGGAGTTTATCCCTATTTCCGTGCTATAGAGGGAAAGCAGGGAACCGAAGTGGAAATGGGCGGCCACAAAGTGCTGATGTTCGGCTCGAACGCATATACAGGCTTAACTGGCGACCAGCGCATTATTGATGCCGCAAAGGCCGCACTCGACAAGTATGGCTCTGGATGTGCCGGAAGCCGTTTCCTCAACGGCACACTCGACTTGCACGTTCAGCTTGAAAAAGAAATTTCAGAGTATATCGGCAAAGATGATTGTCTTTGCTTTTCCACTGGTTTTTCGGTCAATCAGGGTGTTATTCCCATGGTTGTCGGCAAAGACGACTACGTGATTTGCGACGACCGCGACCATGCAAGCATTGTTGACGGGCGGCGGTTGGCTTTTGCCAAGCAGCTCCATTACAAGCATAACGACATGGAAGACCTGGAGCGCGTGCTCCAGAAGCTGCCCTACGAAGCCATCAAGCTCATTGTGGTAGACGGTGTGTTCTCCATGGAAGGCGACCTGGTGAAACTGCCCCAAATCGTTGAGCTCAAGCACAAGTACAACTGCTCCATCATGGTGGACGAGGCCCACGGCATCGGTGTATTCGGAAAGCAAGGCCGCGGCGTTTGCGACCATTTCGGACTTACCGACGAGGTTGACCTCATTATGGGAACCTTCTCAAAGTCGCTCGCCAGCATCGGCGGATTTATCGCCGGCGACGCCGACACCATCAACTGGCTGCGCCACTCGTGCCGCACCTACATTTTCTCAGCATCCAACACTCCTGCTGCCACGGCAGCTGCCATGGAGGCTCTGCACATCATTCAGAAAGAGCCCGAACGCATAGAGCGGCTCTGGCAGGTGACCCGCTACGCCCTGAAGCGATTCCGCGAAGAGGGATTTGAAATTGGCGAGACCGAAAGCCCCATCATCCCCCTCTACGTGCGCGACAAGGAAAAGACTTTCCTCGTTACGGCGCTGGCCTTCAACGCTGGTGTGTTCATCAACCCTGTTATTCCTCCCGCTTGTGCCCCGCAGGACACCCTCGTGCGTTTCGCCCTTATGGCTACACATACAGAAGAGCAGGTGGAACGTGGTGTTCAGGCTCTGAAGAAAATATTTGTTGAGCAAGGCATCATCAAATAATCTTTTTGCAGAGCCAGACTCACTCAGCAAAATTTTGCACTAAAACTTGCAAGGCTCACAAAAAAAGAGTACCTTTGCACCCGCAATTCTGAAAACGTTCGGATTGCATTAGTTCGAGGTGTAGCGCAGTTGGTAGCGTTCCTGGTTTGGGACCAGGCTGTCGCAGGTTCGAGTCCTGTCACCTCGACATAAAGAGAGAGAGAGAGAAGATTCCAGCATTCTGGGTCTTCTCTCTCTTTTATAATCAGGTAAATTCTGTTTACCGTATCTGTTGCGCCTTATCGGGCTGCCACATACTTATGAAGCGTGGCACGAACGGCTCCCTGCCCGGCAAACAACTCTTTCACCATTCCTTCAATCTGCTCGCCCAAGCCAGCTTCGTAGAGGTTGAGTCCAAACACGTCGCTACGGCTATACAGGTCGTGCAGGCAACTGTAATCCTGATCCTGCTTGCCAATTTCGAGCGGAGCCACGATGGCCTGCAGCTCTTCGAGCATGGGGTCGGGCGAAGGGCTGAACGGCTCGCCATTGTCCTTGATACCCTTCAGATAGCGCGCATATCCGGCCAGCGTGAGCGGAATGAGCACCAGATTCGACATGTCGAGTCCGCGGGCAACATATTTCTTGATGGTTTCGCCAAAGCGTATGGGCAGTTTCTGGCTGGTATCCATGGCGATGCGCTGAGGAGCATCGGGCATGAAAGGATTAGGCAAACGACGGTTGATGACAGCCCCGATAAACTCGTAGGGATTTAGCACGCCTGGGTCGGTCACTACGGGCATGGCTTCCATGTAGCCAATCTTCTGGATGAACGAGCGCAGGTCTTCATCAGCCATTTCGGCCGAGATGAGCGTATAGCCCAGCATGCAGCCATAAATCGACATAGCCGTGTGCAGCGGATTGAGGCAGGTGGTCACTTTCATGGTTTCCACCTTGTCCACCGTCTCGCGTGTGGTGTAGAGCGCACCGCCCAGGTCGAGCGGCGGACGCCCGTTGGTGTAATTGTCCTCGATGACCAAGTATTGCACTTCCTCGGCATTCACAAAGGGAGCGGTAAAGGTGTGCTTCTCGGTTTCTATGTAGTTGTTGTCCTCAAATCCGTCGGCTGCCAGAAGCTCCTTCACTTTCTCGTGCGGGCGGGGCGTGATTTTGTCAATCATCGACCAGGGGAAGGTCACCTTCGTCTCGTCCTTCAGATAGTCGAGGAAGGCAGCACTCACCAGCCCGTCGCTCACCCAACGCTCAGCGTAGGCAAATACGCCAGCCTTCACCTTGTCGCCATTGTGCGAGCAGTTGTCCATGCTCTGAACCGTGAGTGGCAGCTGGCCGGCATTGAAGCGCTCCAGCAGCAATGCGCACACCTTACCCATGGCAAACACGGGCTTGAGTCCGCGGGCCAGGTCGGCTTCGTTGAAGGTGTAGCCTTTCTCGGTAATGGTGAACGAAATCATCTGCAACGACGGGTTGCGGAAAATCTCCTTCAGGCGCTCCCAGTCGGCAAACTGGTAGTCGGCTTTCAGGGCTTCGGTCACAGAGCCAATCACCTTCTTCTCGATGTTGCCGTCCGACTGCAACGAAACCAGCAGCGAGAGGTTGTTGTAGGGGGCATAAGCCTTGTCGATGACCTCGAAATCGAAAGTCTCAGCCACTATCACGCCACGGTCGTATTTGCCAGTGTTGAGCGCATCGTTGAGAATAGCAGCAGGAAAGGCGCGGAAGATGTTGCCACCGCCGAAATGTACCCATGTGGGCTCGTCGTGGGTTTTTCTGGCCACAGCAGCCATGTCGAACTTAGGAAGCTGGTAGCCTTTAGCTTCCCATTCAGCGGCATTAAACTGGCCGCTCAGTATGTCGGTTAACTTCATAATGAATATAATAAATAGGTTGATACTTCGTTTGTCATTTACAATGTGCAAAGTTACTATAAAACGAGTGAAATGCAAAAGGAATATTTGTTTTTCTTTTCATTTCCGAGTGTCAGTAACTTCGGCGAAGCCAAAGTTACGAATAATCGAGGGCAGAACAAAAAGAACAGTTCTTTTTTTATGCCGAGATGGAGTAACTTATCTAAAGTTACGAAAAATCGAGTGCAGAACAAAAAGGACTTGTTCTTTATTTATGGCGAGATGGAGTAACTTATCTAAAGTTACGAAAAATCGAGAGCAGAACAAAAAGAACTTGTTCTTTTTTTAGCTTTATTCCTGTTTCCTCTTCAAAAAGGTGTCTCAGCGCTAAGACTAATGTCTTGCAACTCCTTGAACTACTTGAACTACTTGAACTACTTGAATAACCTTATTTATGGCAAAGTTACCAAAAAAAATCTTAAATCATAATTCATAATTAATAAGTATTTTTTATCTTTGTAAGTCGAAAACGATTCAATACTCAATACTATATTTTAGTGATATGAAAAACGTACCTGTAATTAAGATTGGAATCGTCGCCGTAAGCCGCGACTGTTTCCCCGAGTCTTTGGCTGTCAACCGCCGCAAGGCCGTTATTGCCAAGTATGTAGAGAAGTTTGGCGCTGCCGACATCTACGAGTGTCCCATTTGTATTGTTGAGAGCGAAATTCACGCCCAACAGGCCCTTGAGGATGTCAAGAAGGCCGGATGCAACGCCCTCTGCGTTTATCTCGGCAACTTCGGTCCCGAGATTTCTGAGACCATGATTGCCGACTGGTTCCAAGGCCCCACCATGTTCTGTGCAGCTGCTGAGGAAACTCAGAACGACCTCATCGACGGCCGAGGCGACGCTTATTGCGGCATGCTCAACGCCAGCCAGGCTCTCAGCCTCCGCAAGACCCGCGCTTACATTCCCGAAGAGCCCGTTGGCGACGCCGGCGAGTGCGCTGAAATGATACATGAGTTTGTACCCATTGCACGCGCCATCGTTGGACTCCAGAACCTGAAGATCATAAGCTTCGGTCCCCGTCCCAACAACTTCCTCGCCTGCAACGCTCCCATCCGTGCCCTTTACGACCTCGACGTGGAGATAGAAGAGAACTCTGAACTCGACCTGCTCGAAGCCTTCCAGAAGCACCAGGGCGACCCGCGCATCGACGACGTGGTGAAGGATATGGCCAATGAGCTGGGAACCGGCAACCGCATTCCTCAGGTGCTGCCCAAGCTCGCCCAGTACGAGCTCACTCTGACCGACTGGATTGAGGCCCACAAAGGCAGCCGCCAGTTTGTGGCCATGGCCAACAAGTGCTGGCCCGCTTTCCAGACCATGTTCGGCTTCGTACCCTGCTATGTGAACAGCCGACTCACCGCACGCGGCATTCCCGTGGCTTGCGAGGTTGACATCTATGGTGCCCTCTCCGAGTACATCGGAACCTGCATCACCCAGGACGCCGTCACCCTGCTCGACATCAACAACTCCGTACCCAAGGACATGTATGAAGAGAGCATCAAGGGCAAGAAGTTCGAGTGCGACACCTATACCGACAAGGAAATCTTCATGGGATTCCATTGCGGCAACACAGCATCGAGCAAGGTTTGCAACTGCCAGATGTGCTTCCAGCGCATCATGGCCCGCGCTCTGCCTGTAGAGGTAACCAACGGAACCCTCGAAGGCGACCTCGTACCCGGAAAGGCTACCGTCTATCGTCTGCAGTCCACAGCCGACACCAAGCTCCGCGCTTACATCGCCCAGGGCGAGATTCTGCCCGTGGCCACCCGCTCGTTCGGTTCCATCGGTACCTTCGGCATCAAGAACATGAGTCGCTTCTACCGCCACGTGCTCATCGAGAAGCACTATCCTCACCACGCAGCCGTGATGTTCGAGCATGCCGGTAAGTATCTGTGGGAAGTGCTCAAGTATATGGGCATCCCCGTTGAGGAAATCGACTACAACTTCCCCAAGGGTGACTACTACCCCACCGAGAATCCGTTCTGCTAATCCCCCAGCAGATGCTCTGATAACAAGGCCCGCTTTTTCAGCGGGCTTTTGTTTTGGAGGGACGATTCCCTCCCGTGCCTATTTTCTATTTCTCTTTCCATTGCCCGATAGAATCCATGAAGCCCCACTCCCTAGGATGAAAGAAATCCGCGGAGCGGGGCATACTTCGGAGCAGGATTTCTCGGTAGAAATGTTAAAATTGCGTTAATTCAGGGGCTAAATGGTGACCCGGTGACCCGGTGACCCGGTGACCCTTCCTGTAACAATAGCCTCGCTATTGGCAAAGCCGCTCCCCTCCCCTCAAGGGAGGGGTGGCCGTAGGCCACGGTGGGGCCTGAAACTTATCTCACGCAGATTTGAAACTTATCTCACGCAGAGGCGCGGAGAAGTTTTTGAGCACGCAGAGAGGAAGTCTCACACAGAGGAACAGAGGGAACAGAGAATAGCGGCCCCTGGCCGCATAGAGGGAAACGGAGGGAACAGAGAGCGACCTACGGTCGCTGACTCCCTAAACTCTGAAAACCTCCTTCACTCTGAAAGACTCCTTCACTCTGTAAATATTCTCCTAAACCTCCAAATGCCTCCGCGCCTCAGCGTGAGATAATCCCTCTGCTCCCTCTGTTCCTCTGTGTGAGAATATTCACCTCTGTGTGAGAGTTACAGACCCCACCCCTACCCCCTCCCCTTTAAGGGAGGGGAGCGGCTGGCGCATCGGGGACTTTCCTTGAGCGGCTGGTGCATCGGGGACTTTCCTTGAAAAGAGGGGACGGGGTGGTTTTTCCTTCGGCCAGGGAGCGCGCGCCGAAAGATGAAAATTTTGCGCCGAAAGATGAAATTTTTGCGTCGAAAGGTAAAAATTTTGCGTCGAAAGATGAAAAAATCTGCTCCGACGATGATTGTACGCTCACAAATAAACAGAAAAAGAATTTGCCTGCTGCCTGGTACGCTTAGGGTCACCGGGTCACCGGGTCACCATTTAGCCCCTGAATTAACGCAATTTTAACATTTCTACCGAGAAACCCTGCTCCAAAGTATGCTCCGCTCCGCGGATTTCTTTCATCCCTGGGAGCGGAGCTTCTTGTATTTTGGCGGGCAACACCATGGGACCGTCATCTTCAGCCAAACAATTGCCCCCCGACATCACACCGGGGGGCAATAACAACACAAACACAAAATGTGATTTGTCTCTATATGAGTAAACAAAATCACTCTACATTGAATAAATAGGGGAAGAAGTACTACTGCACTCCGTCGGCACGAAGCTTCTCCTGCCATTTCCAGGCAGAGGCGAGCACCTGGTCGAGCGGGGTGTCGGCTTTCCAGCCAAGCACTCGGTTGGCCTTATCTACATTGCCCCATACTTTCTCGATGTCGCCTTCGCGACGGGGTGCATAGGCCCAGGGGAGCTTCACGCCTGTGGCTTTCTGGAATCCTTCTACCACCTCGAGGGTGCTTACGCCATGGCCTGTTCCGATGTTGAACACTTCCACGGCGTCGGTGTCGGGATTGTCGAGCACTCGCTCCATGGCCTTGACGTGGGCCTTGGCAAGGTCAACCACGTAGATGTAGTCGCGTATGCAGGTGCCGTCGGGGGTGTCGTAGTCGTTGCCAAACACCTTGAGTTCCTTGCGGATGCCGATGGCAGTCTGGGTGACAAAGGGGATGAGGTTCATGGGCACTCCGTTGGGCAGTTCGCCGATGAGTGCGGTGGGATGGGCGCCGATGGGGTTGAAATAGCGCAGAATGATGCTCTTGATGGGTGCGCCAGAGTGGATATAGTCCTGAATGATTTCCTCGTTGATTTGCTTGGTGTTGCCGTAGGGCGAGAGGGCTTTCTGGATGGGAGCCTCCTCGGTGACGGGCAGGTTTTCGCTGGTGGGCTGCCCATACACGGTGCAGCTGCTTGAGAAGATGATGCCTTTCACGCCGTATTTGGGCATGAGCTCGAGCAGGTTGATGAGCGAGGTGATGTTGTTGCGATAGTACATGAGCGGTTTCTCTACGCTCTCGCCCACGGCTTTCGAAGCGGCAAAATGAATGATGCCCTCAATCTTGGGATACTTCTTGAACACGGCCTCGGTGGCCTCAAGGTCCTGCAGGTCGATTTTCTCGAACGCTGGCCGCTGGCCTGTTATTTTTTCGATGCCGTCGAGCACCTCGATTTTTGAGTTGGAGAGGTTGTCAACTATCACCACCTCGTAGCCTGCCTGCTGAAGTTCAACGGTGGTGTGGCTCCCAATAAAGCCTGTGCCACCGGTAACAAGAATTGTCTGTTTCATTTTTATGCTTTTATGATTACACTATTTCTTTTTAGGAGTTCAAGGAGTTGCAAGGAGTTCAAGGAGTTCAAGACAATAGCTTTATTCTTGTTTCTACTTCAGGAAGATGCATCTGAGCAAAGACTGATGTCTTGTAACTCCTTGCAACTCCTTGAACTCCTTGTTTTCTTTTCCCCTTTAAATTTTTAATCTTTCTTTTTTAATATTTCATTTTCCTTGCAACTTCTTACTCCAGTCCGAACAAGGTGCGCAGACCGCCGTCAACTCCCGAGAATCCCATGAAGGCCAGCGAGAGCAGACCTGCCGTGACGAGCACAATGGCCGTGCCACGCATGCCCTTGGGAATATTGGCCAGCGCCATCTGCTCGCGTATGCCGGCAAACACCGTGAGAGCCAGTCCGAAGCCGATGGCCGTAGAGAAGGCATACACGATGCTCTGCAAAAGCGAATAGTCTTTCTGAATGACCAGAATGGCTACACCCAGCACAGCGCAGTTGGTGGTGATGAGGGGCAGGAATATGCCGAGGGCCTGATAGAGTGCCGGCGACACTTTCTTGAGCACAATCTCGACCATCTGCACCAACGAGGCTATCACCAGAATGAAAGCTATGGTCTGAAGATATTGCAAGCCAAAGGGATTGAGCACATAATACTGCACCAGATAGGTGACGATGGTGGCCAGCGTGAGTACGAATGCCACAGCAGCCGACATGCCCAGCGATGTGTTCACTTTTTGCGATACACCCAGGAACGGGCAAATGCCAAGGAATTGCGACAACACAATGTTGTTGACAAAGATGGCTGAGATAAATATCAGTATGTATTCCATATATTCGTTATTCTTTGAGCTTTGAACATTGAACTTTGAACATTATATGTACTGAGCGCCAAAAGCCTTAGCCACGCACTTTGTTGACGATGGCAACGAGGAAGCCGAGGGTGATGAAAGCGCCCGGAGGAAGTACGAAGAGCAGCATGTTGTAGGTTTCGGGCATGAGGGTGAGGCCAAACACAGAGCCTGCGCCCAGCAGCTCGCGCACAATGCCGAGGAGGGTCAGTCCGAGCGTGAAACCAAGGCCTATGCCAATGCCGTCCATAAGACTCTCGACGGGACCATTCTTACAGGCAAACGACTCGGCTCGCCCGAGAATGACACAGTTCACCACAATCAGAGGGATAAACAATCCGAGCGAGGCATAGATAGAGGGCACGTAGGCCTGCATGACCATCTGAAGAATGGTTACAAACGAGGCAATCACAACAATGAACACAGGTATGCGCACCTTGTCGGGTGTGAGGTTCTTGATGAGCGACACCACAATGTTCGAACAGATGAGCACAAACATGGTGGCAAGGCCCATGGAGAGACCGTTGATGGCGCTGGTGGTGGTGGCCAGCGTAGGACACATACCCAGCATGAGCACAAAGGTCGGGTTCTCCTTGACGATGCCGTTGGAAATTATTTTGAAGTAATTCATAATATGTATTTTCTGTTTACAATTTACAATTTACAAATATACAATGTAGGGGCCTGCACGTCTTCATTGCTCATTCTTCACTTGCTTAGTGGCTCCGCTCTGTGCGTCAACGGGAGTGGCCTTATAGGCTTTATAGGCATTGTTGACGGCCAAGAGGAAGGCACGGCTGGTGATGGTCGATGCGGTAATGGCATCTATTTTGCCGCCGTCCTTGCTCACAGTGAGTTCCTCGGAGGGGTTCTTGCCGATGATGTCGCCCTTCTCACCCTTCTGGAACCACTTGTCGGCCTTGGCACCCAGTCCGGGTGTTTCGGCATGCTCCAGGAGCGTGTAGCCAAGAATGTTTCCGTCGGGGTCGAAACCTACAAGCACCTTCAGGTTGCCCCCGAATCCGCCTGTGGTACTTTCTACGGCAGCACCAAGGTCTTTTTTCTGAGCATCCTGGGTCTGGTAAATGATGTAAGTGAGTTCCTTGCCCTTAGCGTCGTTCTGCCTTACGGTATCGGTTTTCGAGACGGTCAGTTCGCCGCCGCCCATCACAGCCTTGATGCCGTCGGCCAGGGCCTTTTCTTTTTGCAAGGCAATGGGAGCTTCGGTGATGTGGTTGATATAGGCCAGTATTGCACCTGTGATGACTGCTACTCCTGTGAGCACCAGCACCATATTGGTTACAGATGATTTCAGTTTTTCCATATTACGTTCCTCCTCTGTTATTAGTTTTTGGCCGGCACTTCGCCGAATCGTTTGGGTTTCACATAGAAATTGATGAGCGGCGTAAAGGCGTTCATAATCAGAATGGCAAACGACATGCCCTCAGGATAAGAGCCCCAGTTGCGGATGGCTACGGTAAGGAATCCGATGGCCACGCCATAGATGATTTGGCCTTTGCCGGTCATGGGCGAGGTGACGTAGTCGGTGGCCATGAAGATGGCACCCAACATGAGTCCGCCGCTCAGGATTTCGGCCACGGGATTGGCATACACGGGGTTGGCCAGATGGAGCAGGCCGCTAAACACAAATACTGTACCGATGATGCTCACGGGAATATGCCAGGTGATGATGCGTTTCCAGAGCATATACACTAAGCCCAGAAGCAGGGCCAGCGCGCAAACCTCACCCAGGGCTCCGGCTCCAAGCACGCCGCCGTCGGCTGTGCCCAGCAGCATGTTGAGCGAGCTGGGAAGCTGGTCGAGCACGCTTGAATCGCCTTTCTTGATGGCCTCTTTCATGATGGCCAGCGGCGTAGCACCAGTCTCAGCGTCGAGATAAGAGGTAAGCTGCCCTACCTTCGGCCACGAAGTCATTTGAGCCGGGAAACTGACGAGCAGGAAACAACGGCCTACCAATGCGGGGTTGAAAGGATTCTGTCCTAAACCGCCGAAAGACATCTTGCCTACGCCGATGGCAAACAGAGCGCCCAGCACAATAATCCAGATGGGCAGGTTGGAAGGCAGGTTGAAACCAAGCAGCAAGCCGGTAAGAATGGCTGATCCATCGCAAACGGTGGTTTGCTCGCGACGGAGTATGTATTTGTTGATGGCCCACTCAAAGAAGACACAAGCCACCACACTCGATGCAAGCACTATGGCCGAGCCAATGCCGAAAAACCAGAGCGAGACGAGCAACGCGGGGATAAGCGCAATAATCACGCCATACATGTTTTTCTCCACACTGTCGGAGCCGTGCGCATGCGGTGATAACGAAACTATTAATTTATTATTTGCCATGACGAAAAATTACTTTTTAGCGTTGCGGGCACGGATGATGCCCATTACTGTTGATTTACCCAAACGTATGTTGTCGAGCAGCGGACGGTGGGCAGGACACGTAAACTGGCACGAGCCGCACTCTATGCACGAGGTGATGTCCTCGGCCTCTACACGCTCCCAGTCGTGATGTGCACTTACCGTGGCCAGCAGATAGGGTTCCAGACCCATGGGACATGCCGACACACACTTGGCACAGCGAATGCAGGGCTGCGGCTCTTTGCGGCGGGCATCGTCGTCGGTAAGAATGGTTACACTATTGGTACCCTTGCAAATGGGCACATCGATGGTGGTAAGCGCCTTGCCCATCATGGGACCACCAGCCAGCACCTTGTTGTCGCCCTCGGGCATTCCGCCACACACCTCGATGAGGTCTCGCATGGGCGTACCCATGCGCACAAGGAAATTGCCGGGCTTGGCCAGACGCTTGCCCGTGACGGTGGTGTAGCGCTCGAACAAGGGTTTGTGCTTCATCACAGCCTCATAGACGGCAAAAGCCGTTCCCACGTTCTGCACGATGGCACCCACATTCACAGGAATGGCGGGCGGAGCAGGCACCTGACGACGGATAACGGCATCGACCAATTGTTTCTCGCCGCCTTGCGGATACTTCTTGGCCAGAGGCACAATCTCCACACGCGGATTGCCTGCGGTCTTCTGTTCGAACAGCTCGATGGCCTTGGGTTTGTTGTCCTCAATGCCAATATAGCCTTTCTCCACCTTGGCTGCCTTCATCAGCAGGTCGAGGCCCACCAGAATCTCGTCGGCATGCTCCATCATCAGGCGGTAGTCGGCAGTAATGTAGGGCTCACACTCCACGGCATTGATAATCACACATTCGGCTTTGGCCGTAGGCGGCGGACAAAGTTTGATGAATGTGGGGAACCCGGCACCACCCATTCCGGCAATACCAGCATTCTTCACACGCTCGACTATTTCTTCGGGTGTAAGCTCGGGATGGTCGGACAGCTGCTCCAGTTTGTCAGAGCGGTCGATGCTTTCTTCCCACTCGTCGCCCTCTACATTAATAATAATAACGGGTTTGCGATAGCCTGTGGCATCGATGGCCGTATCTACCTTGAACACGGTGCCCGAAACAGAGCTGAAGATAGGTGCCGAAACAAATCCTCCAGCCTCGGCTATCAATGTTCCTACTTTCACCTTATCGCCCTTCTGAACCACGGGCTTGGCGGGTGCGCCAATATGCTGAGAAAGCGGGAATATGGCTTGTTTTGGCAATGCGGCCACCACCGTAGCCACCTCGTGTGTCAGCTTGTTTTCCTCGGGGTGAACGCCGCCTATTCTGAATGTACGTAATTTCATGCTTGTTCCTCCTTTCTTTCGGTTACTTTCTCGTCCTTTTGCTCTACCGGTTTCTTCTGCTCTGCCATAGGATTCTCCTGCTCTGCCATAGGCTTTGGCTCTGAAGCAGGCTTCGGTTCTGCCGCTGGCTTTTCTTCCACCACAGCAGGCTTTGGCTTCGGTGCGGGGAAGTTGAGGGCGGTAATAGCCTTCGTGGGACATGCCTCAACGCACTTCTTGCACAGACGGCACTTGTTGAAGTCGATGTAGGCCACATTGTTCTCAACCGTGATAGCCTCGAACTTACACTCTTTCACACACTTGCCGCATCCGATGCAAGCAGCCTTGCAAGCCTTCATGGCAGCCGGGCCCTTGTCTTTGTTCACGCAACGCACATAAATGCGGCGGCTCTTGGGGCCTTTCTTGCGCAGCTCAATGATGTGGCGCGGACAGGCTTTCACACAAGCTCCACACGACGTACATTTTTCTTCGTCAACCTCGGGCAAACCTGTCTCAGAGTTCATGCGGATGGCGTCAAACTGGCAGGCGCTCACACAGTCGCCACAGCCCAGACAACCATATCCGCAGGCAGTTTCGCCAGCTCCACATGCATTGACGGCCGAGCAAGTCTGCAGACCGTCGTACACAGCTATGCGCTGGCGCAATTCACATGTGCCGTTGCAACGCACCACAGCCACCATCGGGTCGGTGTTGGCAATGGCCATACCCAGCAGGTCGGCTACCTGTGCCATCACGTCACTACCGCCAACAGGACAATTCAGCCCCTCGAGCGAGCCCTTTTCGCTGGCTTTTACCAGAGCGTCGGCCATGCCCGAACAGCCAGGGAAACCGCAGCCGCCACAGTTGGCACCTGGCAACACAGCGGCCACCTGCCCCACACGGGGGTCTTCCTGAACAGCAAATTTCTTGGAGGCCACGTAGAGAACGACAGCCGCTATCAGCGCAATGCCACCCAATACAATTACTGCAATTAAAATTGAATTCATAATGATTTGATATTGTTTTAGTTGTTTTCCGAATGTTGAAGTTTTATTATAAAAACTGTTCTTGTTCGATTAAGGTTTTGCTCACTCTTCGATACTGAAACTTAACTTTTGGCGCAACCTGTCGCGGCACAGGTAAAGTGCCGCATAATAAGGCACCAAACACGCTATGCCTCCCAAGGCGGCCAGCGGCTCGCTGCTGGTGAAACGCGAAATGAGCCACACAGCCGAGACCATGATGACAAACGGCAGCCCAAAGCCATACATCACCGCCCGGGCACCTACTGCATTGGAGGCCACGAGCACAACCTCGTCGCCTTTTCGATGAGTGCCGGCCGGCTGGAAAACCTCTACCAGCTTTTCCTTGCTCTCCGATGCACTACAATGGCGGGCAGCCCTACAACTGGCACATGCAGCTGACTGCACAATGCGCACACGTACGACTCCGCCGTCGGTGGACTCGATGATACCCTTGTGCTTTATCTTGTCGCTCATGTGCTATTTTTGTTTTTCAGGCTAT
Source organism: uncultured Prevotellaceae bacterium (assembly GCA_900315565.1). Lineage (GTDB taxonomy): Bacteria > Bacteroidota > Bacteroidia > Bacteroidales > Bacteroidaceae > Prevotella. Next base: position 102,846 of record OMZS01000006.1, read on the forward strand.
CTCCCTATTTGCTATGTTGAGATTGCATTGCAAAGGTAACGTTTTTCCAAGACATACACAACAATTTGCGGACGTTTTTTCAAAAACCCGCTGAAAACGTTTGCGATTTTCAACCAATAAAAAGAGAACAGCCAAAAAACGCCGCCAAACTTCCGTTCAAAAATGCCTAAACGTGAAATCTGTGCTTATGGCGGGCTTTTTGGGGAGTGCGGTAAGTGCCGCTGCCTGGCGGCATAGTGGACGGACGTGCCACGCCACGATACTGGTCGTAGCGCAGCTGTATTTTCTCCACATAATCTACGGTCTCATTGCCGCGCATGTAACCATGTCGCACAATGGGATCGCGATAATACTCAGGCTGCCGCAGCTTGAGCACAAACTCCGACACCTCGCGCCAACGCTGAGGATTGCGTCCGTGCTTCTGAGCCAAAGCCATAGCGTCGCGAATATGGTGGTAGCCACCATTATAGCTGGCCAGCACAAAGTTGACGCGCTCCTTGCGGTCGCGAATATCGTTAAAGTAGCCCGAGAGTTCCTGCAAATACTTGCCGGCTGCGGCAATGTTGGCCTCGGGGTCGTACATTTTGTTGCGCGGCAGCCCTAAGTGGTCGGCAGTACCCGGCATAATCTGCATAAGTCCGCAGGCACCAGCCCACGAGCGTGCCTTGGGGTCGAATGTTGACTCCTGGTAACATTGTGCCGCCATGAGCCGCCAGTCCCAACGCGCCATGGGAGCATAGGTCATGAAGAACTTGTCGTAATGCGAAATCACACCACCCTTGCGGTTGAGCATTGGCGAGAACACGCGCCGCTTCACACTCCGAGCCGAAAGCAGGAAAGCCTCTTCTTTCTTCACCTCAGCCACCAGCTGCGGGTTGAACCAGCGGTCAAGCGTGTCGGCCAGCTCGGTGTTCTTCTGTTGCACAGCCCACGAGACATGGAGCGAATCGTTCTTGGCTCCACAAAAGCGTAGGCTGTCGGTGCCTTTCATTTTTTGGGGCAACATAAAAGCTATGACATCGGCCTCGCCCTTGGCCAGGCGGTTCACCATTTCGGCCGTGTCCTTGCAGACTTCTACGCGCACACTCACCCCCAGTGTACGGGCAAATCTGTTGCAGAGCAAATACTGGGTGCCCATGCCGTGGCCGTGATAGTCGTAGTAAGTCTCAGGGCCACTCATGGTAAGCATAATCAGCTCGCCGTTGGTCACCATATCCTTCATGGTAAACTCATCGGTGGTGGGAATAGAGTCTTCCTTCACCTCGCCCCACGGGGTAATGATGCGGTTGTCGGGCTTCTCCTGCTTGCAAGCAAACAACAAAAGAAGCAGAGCGAGCGTATATATATGCGTTTTAGTTTTCAAATTGACAACGTGTAACCTTCATTTTGCAGCTAAACGAGTGCAAAAGTAATCAAAATCTTGCATATTTGTTCTTTTTTGAGTATTTTTGCACCCACATTAGCGACTTTTTAAGATTTTTAGTGATTTATGAGTAGTATGTTACGAATAGCAGTACAGTCGAAAGGCCGTCTCTTCGACGACACGATGAATTTGTTGGCCGAGGCCGACATCAAAGTCAGCGCTTCGCGCCGCACGTTGCTGGTGCAAAGTTCCAACTTCCCGCTCGAGGTGCTTTACCTGCGCGATGACGATATTCCGCAGAGCGTGGCCAGTGGTGTGGCCGACCTGGGCATCGTTGGCGAGAACGAGTTTGTGGAGCGCCATGAGGAGGCCGACATCGTAGATAGGCTGGGATTCAGCAAATGCCGCCTGTCACTGGCCATACCCAAAGACATCAACTACCCGGGCGTGGAATGGTTCAACGGCAAGAAGATTGCCACCTCCTACCCCTTCATCCTGCAGCAGTTTCTTAATCAGCACCATATCAAAGCCGACATCCACGTCATTACAGGAAGTGTGGAAATCAGCCCGGGCATCGGACTGGCCGACGCCATCTTCGACATCGTAAGCAGCGGCTCGACGCTCGTGAGCAACAACCTGCGTGAGGTGGAAGTGGTGATGCAGAGCGAGGCCCTGCTCATAGCTAACCGGCAGATGAGCGAAGAGAAACGCCAGACCCTGGCCGACATGCTCTTCCGTTTTGAAGCCGTCCGACAGGCCGAAGACAAGAAGTACGTGCGTATGAATGCGCCCAAAGCCCGCCTGAAAGAGATTATCGAGGTGCTGCCCGGCCTGAAAAGCCCCACCATCATTCCGCTGGCCGACGATGAATGGTGCTCGGTTCACACCGTGCTCGACCAGAAACGCTTCTGGGAAATCATTGGCAAGCTGAAGGAACTGGGTGCACAGGGTATTCTGGTCACCCCCATCGAGAAGATGATTCTGTAGAGTTACACGAGAGGCAAGAACGTTAAAAAGAGAACACTCATGAACATCATCAGATATCCCCGCCAAGAAGAATGGAAAACCATTGTGGAACGCCCTCACTTAGACGTTTCACAACTTCATGCTGTTGTCAACGGTGTGCTCGACGATGTGCGCCAAAATGGCGACTCGGCCGTCAGAAAATACGAGGCCAAGTTCGACCATGCCCAGCTCGACTCTTTAGCCGTGAGCGAAGCCGAAATGAACGAGGCCGAACAACTTGTGGCAAAAGACCTGCACGACGCACTCGTGCTGGCCCACCACAACATCAAGGCTTTCCATGAGTCGCAGCGGTTCGAGGGCAAGCCCGTAGAGACTCAGCCGGGAGTCACCTGCTGGCAAAAGAGCGTTCCTATTGAGAAAGTGGGACTCTACATTCCCGGAGGCACAGCACCTCTGTTCTCCACCGTGCTGATGCTTGCCACACCCGCCAAGATAGCCGGATGCCGCGAGATAGTGCTCTGCACACCCCCCAACAGCCAAGGCAAGGTGAACCCTGCCATTCTGGTGGCCGCCCGCGTGGCCGGCGTGAGCCGCATATTCAAGGCCGGAGGCGTTCAGGCCATTGGCGCCATGGCCTACGGAACCGAGAGCATACCCAAGGTGTATAAGATTTTTGGCCCAGGCAACCAGTATGTCATGGCCGCCAAGCAGCAAGTGTCGCTCCACGACTGTGCCATCGACATGCCTGCTGGTCCCTCGGAGGTGTGTGTGGTGGCTGACGAAACCAGTAATGCCCGCTTTGTGGCAGCCGACCTGCTCTCACAGGCCGAGCACGGCCCCGATTCGCAGGTGCTGCTCATCACCACGAGCGAAAACATGCTCAACCAAGTAAAAGACGAGGTTGAAAACCAATTGCAGCTGTTGCCCCGCAAAGAGATTGCCGCCAAGGCCCTCGACAACAGCCAGCTGGTACTGGTTGCAGACAAGCAGGAAGCCATGCAGTTGGCCAACGCCTACGCCCCCGAGCACCTCATTCTGGCCACCGACGACTACGAGCAGCTGGCCGCCGAGGTAGTGAATGCGGGAAGTGTATTCCTTGGCCACTACGCCTGCGAGAGTGCCGGCGACTATGCCAGCGGCACCAATCACACCCTGCCCACCCACGGCTACGCTTTGGCCTACAACGGCGTGAACCTGGACAGCTACCACCGCAAAATCACCTTCCAGCACCTCACGCCCGAAGGCATACGCTCTATCGGACACGCCGTAGAACTGATGGCCCAAAACGAACAGCTCGATGCCCACAAGAACGCCATGTCCGTGCGCATCGACAGTCTGAAATAAAAGTCCCCCATTAGACCCATTACTCCCATTAGACACATTTCTCCCATTTGACACATTACTCCCATTAGACCCATAAAACGATGAAACCCCTTGAACAACTCGTTCGCCCCAACATCTGGCGACTGGCACCCTACAGCAGCGCCCGCAACGAATATAGCGGACGTACAGCCCGCGTGTTTCTCGATGCCAACGAAAACCCATACAACGCACCCTTCAACCGCTATCCCGACCCCCTGCAGCTGGAAGTGAAACAGAGGCTCAGCCGAGTGAAGGGCGTAAGTCCCGAGCAAATATTTCTGGGCAATGGCAGCGACGAGGCCATCGACCTGCCCTACCGCTGCTTCTGCGAGCCAGGCAAGGACAACGTGGTGGCCATCGAGCCCACCTACGGCATGTACAAGGTGTGCGCTGACATCAACAACGTGGAGTATCGGCCCGTGCTGCTCGACCAGAACTACCAGATTGAGGCCGCCCGGCTGCTGGAAGCCTGCGACGCAAACACAAAAATCATTTGGATATGCTCGCCCAACAATCCTACGGGCAACAGCATCCGCCGCGAGGAGATAGTCAGCACCATCGAGCAGTTTCAGGGGCTGGTCATCGTTGACGAGGCTTATATTGACTTCTCTTCGCAAAAGTCGCTCCGCGCCGAGCTCGGCAAATACCCCAATCTCATAGTACTCAACACCTTCAGCAAGGCTTGGGGCTGCGCTGCCATCAGGCTCGGCATGGCCTTCGCCAGCAAAGAGATTATCAATATATATAATAAGGTGAAATATCCCTACAATGTCAACCAGCTCACACAGCAACAGGCTCTCGAAGCCCTCTCCGACCCCTACGAGGTGGACCGGTGGGTGCGCATGCTGCTACAGGAGCGCAGCCGGATGATTGAGGCGTTCAAAATGCTGCCCATCTGCGAGAAAGTGTATCCCACCGATGCCAACTTCTTCCTCTGCAAGATGAACAACGCCCAGCAGACTTACGACTATCTGGTTGACCAGGGAATCATAGTCCGCAACCGCACCCGGGTGCAACTCTGCGGCAACTGCCTCAGAGTGACCATCGGCACAAAAACCGAGAACAACGAGCTGCTGGCAGCCTTGCGTTGTTTCAGGGGTTAAATGCAGGTACAAAGTTCTGCGGGAGTTATCCAACCCCCAAAGTTGCAATTTGTTGTTAAAAATACGAAATAAAAGTAACACCTATGCAATAAAATGATTAATTTTGTGCCCGCTTAGAACAAAATGTACCAAAAGTAGAAAATGAAGAAATTATTTTTCATAGCTTCAGTTGCTCTTGCACTCATATTTACAAGCTGCAACAACAAAAAAGGGTTTGAAGGCATGTCGTCGAGCGAAGACCCCGCAGCCGAGGCTGTCATGGCCGCCGTAGAAGAGGCCGACACCCTGCAGAGCCTGCTTCTTCAGGAAATTGAAGAGCAAGACATCAAAGGCCTTACCCAAGCCATTGGCGAAGCACAGATGCGCATCACCGAACTGGCCGACAGCGGCGATGTGGAGGTGGCCCGCGTCTATGCCATGAAGCTCCACCAGGTCATCAAAGACAATGCCGAAGACATCAAGGCATTCGGCATCGACGACCCCACCCTCAACCAGATTGTGATGAAAATAGCCAATATGCCCATTGGTGCCAGCGACGATGCCGCAACCATCGTCAAAGCCCTTGGAACAGCAGCCAAAGAAGGCGCAAAACAAGCTTCCGAAATCACCATCCGCCGCTCGCAGCCCGTGAAACCCGCAACGGTAGAACCTGTGCAGCCCGCCGAAACCACACCGGCACCACAGCCGGCACCAGCAGCCAAGCCGGCAGCTCCCAAGGCAGCTCCTGCAGCCAAACCCGCTGCTCCCGCCAAAGCTGCTCCTGCACAACCCGCAGCTAAACCCGCACGCCAAACCCGAAAAGACGAAGGCGGCGAGGTAAGACTATAATTCGCAAAAACCAAAAAACTTTTTCTCAATTTCGGCACCAGTTCAGACATCTGTTCTGGTGCTGTTTTTTTATCCCAAATCGGTCGTTAGGCCCAATAAGCCCTCGTTCCCTTAGGATGAAATACCTGGCGGAACGAGGGTTTCTCGGTAGAAATGTTAAAATTGCGTTAATTCAAGGGCTAAAATGTGTGAATGTGTGAATGTGTGTTTCGTATTATCTCATATTTGCCAACCGATAGCCTTTGAAACATTCTGCCGTCGTTTCAGGGTGCAGCAGGCCGTTCTCGTACTTCGTCATGCCGAGCATGATTTACGGCCTCAAGAACGCCAAAAGTCTTCATGCTCTGTGGTTTAAGGCTCTGCTGACTCTGTAAAAAGTTGAGAATGAATAACTTAAATTGCTTTTGGCTCCATAATTTCCGAGTTATTTATCATCAATAAATTCCTCCCTATTTTCTATAAAGATTTTACTTAGATTTTTTCTATCTATCTCATTTTAAGTTAGTTACAACCGATTTTGAACGGACAGTTCTCACATTCACACATTCACACATTCACACATTCACACATTTTAGCCTATAAAAGTTTACCACTCAAAATTAATTAATATATATATTAATATATATATTAAAATTTTTGTGATTCCTAAAATGTGTGAATGTGTGAATGTGTGAATGTGTGTTTTGAGCTGTGCTCATTTTCTTGTCTGTTTCGTACCAGGCAGCGGGGCAGCAAGTCATACATATTATTAACCATAGCTATATAGTAAATTAACGGGGTTTATATTAATAATTCTCGCCCCCGCCGTGTCCTGTTTGGCAAGGGGCTATCAAAGTGCAAAGGTACTACACAGGCAGCGAATTTGCAAATTTTCTGAATGGTTTTTCTGTCAAATAATCCATCTTTTTGATTCCGTTCGTACAAATTCATTTTCTGTTTATTTGTGTGCGTACAAACATCGTCGGAGCAGATTTTTTCATCTTTCGACGCAAAATTTTTATCTTTCGGCGCGCGCTCCCCTCCCTTCTTTAACTTTGCAGTCTGAAAAGAGTGTCCTTACGAACTCTTAAATAATTTAACGTTCAAAAAATTGAGAAAAGATGAAGAGAAA
>OMZS01000040.1 GCA_900315565.1 uncultured Prevotellaceae bacterium
CTCCGTAGATAGGCACCTTGACGATGTTGTGTGAAGTGAAATTCTGGCCGCGGCTGTAGCTTTCTATCTGGATGTTGCCGCCCTTGTTGAGTCCCATCAGTCCTTGAACGCCAATGCTGAGTTTGTCTTTCAGCAGCGACTTCGAAAGGTTGGCGGTGATGAGATTGAAACCGCCGTTCCAGCCCTGCAGAGAGTAAGACTTGGTGGAAGTGATGGCAAAGGCACCGAGCTTAAGGTTCCAGGGCAGTGTCTGCTGCAATCCTACCATGGCATTGGCGGTCCATCCGCTGTTGCTCTGGTTGAGTGCCGAGCTGCGCAGGTCGATATAGTTCAGGCCACCGTTGAGGAAGAGTCGGGTATCCTTGGTGAAAAGATAGTTCACATAAGCGCTCAAACCCGTCTGATGACTTCTGACCACGTTGCCGTAGGTGGTGTTGAGCAGGTTATTGCTATCATAGAAACTGTACTGCGAGATGGCGTTGTCCACGAAGTTGTGATGAAGGTTCAGGTTGAACATCAGTTTCTGGGTGAACGTATTATAGACGATCGACACATTATGGGCCTTCTCCACATCGAGGTCGGGATTACCATAGGTGAGGGCAATGGGATTTGTCTTGTCCACATAGGGATTCAGGTAGGAGATACCGGGACGGCTGATGCGCATGTTATAGGAGAGTCCCAGATTACTGCCTTGCGAGATAGTGTACTGCAGACTGGCGGTAGGTACCAAACTTCCGTAACTCGTGCTGAAGTCCTGTCCGTTACCCAGATGGTATTTCACGTCCTGCCAAGTGTATTCGTAGCGCAGTCCTGCCTTCAGTCCAAACTTGTTAAAGTTCAGAACTGGAGCCGGGTTCATAGTTGCCTTTCAGGAAGTATTTCGAGTCAGAGGTGGCATCATGGAGCAACACCTTGCTACCCAGACTCAGGGTCTGCCCGATGCCCAACGGCATGGTATAGTCGAGTTGGAAAGTATGGTTGGTAGTCTTGTCCTTGTTTTCTGAATTACGGTTTGTCAGGTCGATTACCGACGAAGAGGTGCCGAAGTTGTTGGTCATCTCGGTAGTAGCCGGACTGTAGTTCAGCTGATAGGTCAATGCCAGCGACTGGGTGTGCTCCTTGTTGAAGAAATGCTGGAAGTCGAGGCTACCACTGAATGAGGTGCGCGAGTTCTTCATGTCGGTGGTGCTGCCATAACTGAAATCGTTCCCGTAGATTCCGCCAGCCATGGTGGTAGTCGTCGTACCGGTGCTCTTCATCGACATGCTGTTCACCTGTGCCGTAGCGTTGATGGAGCTGTTCTTACTGAGTTGGTAGCCCAAAGTGAGACTTCCCATGGTGAAAGGAGTCTTCACGTCGTTCTCAGAGGTCATCAGCTGGCTGCTGCCGTTGTCCTGAATCTGCTCCATCTCGGTCTTTGTAGTACCGGGCTTATTATATGATGTCATTGCGTTGGCGCTATAAGAAAGCTTGCCTTGCTGTCCGCTAAGGAACACACCGCCGCCAAGACTCCTGTTACCAGCTGAGGCACGTACGGTTCCGTTGTAGCCGTTCATACTCTGGACAGCCATCGGATCCATACGGTTCATCACGATGTTCAGCACACCAGCTGCACCCTCGGCATCATACTTGGCACCAGGATTGGTAACCACCTCAATGCTCTTCACGGCGGTAGCAGGCATGCTCTTGAACACCATCGAGGGATTTGAAGAGAACATCACATTGGGCATGCCGTCAACATATACCTTGAAAGATGATGAACCGTTCACCGAGATATTGTCCTGACCGTCTACTGTGACCATTGGAACCTTGCGGAGCATATCGAGCACCGTGGCAGACTTGGAGTCGGCATCATCGGCCACATTGTAGCTCATCTTATCGACTTCCATTTTCACCAGCGGCTTCTGGGCCACCACCTCCACCCCCTTCAAAGCTGTGGCATTCTCCTTTATAAATAAGGTGTCGAGATTGAGGACACTTTCATTCCGGAGCGTGATGGTACGCTTCAGGTCGTCTTTGCCCACACTGCTGAACACGATGTCAAAGGCGCCCTTGCCCTTCACCTCATGGCTGAACTTGCCGTCAGCATCGGTGAGAAACATAGCTACGGGCTTATCTTTCTTACCTTCTTTAAACACACGAATCGTGGCAAAAGGCTCACCTTCCTTGGACGTCTCGTCTGCGAGCGTTCCCTTCACGGTGGTCTGCGCCAGCACTGCCGATGTGGTCATCAGCAACATTGTTACCAGAAAAAACTGAATCTTTTTCATACCTTTTGGATTTTGTTTATTGATTTCTGATGCAAAAGTATAACAAAACCCAGCCCATTCAAAGACGTTTTCGACGAAATGCAGGGATTATTTCGACGAAATGAGCCCCACCTTTTCTTCCCAGAGTTCTTTCGTCACGATACGGCCGCGAAGCGTACGGCATTGGGGGAATTGCTGAAAATAGTCATCGGACGACTCAAACCAGCGGACTTCGCGAATCTGAGGCGTACGGGCTATCTGCAACTTAACCTTGCGGACACTGCCCGGACCGATGACGGAAAGGAAATACTTGCCATCGGTAGTGCTCGCGGCCAACACGATGCGTTTCCGGGTAATGACCTTCTTGCGGTTACGCTCTGCCACCGGCCACTTCCGGGTGTCGGTGCGCACCACAACATGCCAGCCCTGCTTGTTGATGCGCTGGGCAATGGAACGGAACATCGTGCCGTGAACGGAATCATCTTTGAAATGATTCACTGCAATATAATAATGTATCATCTCGTGGAGCAGCACGTTCTGGAACTCCACTTCGGGGATATCGTAGTAGTTGGATAGCCGGATCACATAAT
>OMZS01000027.1 GCA_900315565.1 uncultured Prevotellaceae bacterium
TTTAACCTCTTTTTGACTTTATTATAGCCAGAAGTAAGTACTCAGCCCCCACTTTCTTAAACAAAATAATTCAAAAATCTGTCACAAATCTTGTTCCCCGTTTTTACGAAGTCTGATCCTTATGCTCATTGTTATTGATTTTTTCTATTTTTATCTAGAATGCTAGGTTTCTAGAATGCTAGACTATCTATCCTTCTTGTTCTTTGAAATAGTTTGTGATTTTGGGTCTAATTTAATTAAACAGCAATGGTTTTGCGTGTAAAAACATGTTTTTTGTTTGCAGTGCGTTTGTTTCGCAAAAATGAGCAATGCGACTTCCTCAAAATGGAATTGAAAGGAAGTCGCAGAGGCTACGCACGCGTGCGCGTGTTTATTAAAAGGTGTTAACGCCCTTCGCGTTAGTGGCTTGTTTTTGAAATTAAAAGTCCATCATGGGCAAATCATCCTATTTGTGAGTACACAGCTCGTCGGACGAAGAGTGGAGGAGTGGTGATTATTCCCCCTTCTCTCTGTTCTCGGCGTCGATGGCCTTGATTTTCTCGCGCACCAGATTGCAGTCGTCCTTCAGGCGCTGCACCTTGCGGTTCATTTCGTCGATGAGCGAATTGCCCTTCTTCGAACTGGCGTTGAGGAAACCGAGGTTATTCTCGTAGGTCTGAATCTCAGCCTTCATGCTCTCGTAGCGGCGCATCAGTCGGCTGCGCTCGTTGTCCAAAGCGTCCTCGCCGCGGCGGGCCATGTCTTTCAGATTGCTCTTGAAGTTGTCCAGCCGGCGACGGGCGGTAGAGATGTTGAGCTCTTTGTAGAGGCGGTCGAGCACTTCGTGATACTCCTTGTACACTTTGTCTTTCTCGCGGAAAGGCACATGGCCAACGGCCTGATATTCGTCGACGAGGCGCTGCACCGTTTCCTGCACATTGTCGCCAGCCTCCTCGGCCACTGCTTTCAGCTGGGCGATGATGTCGCGCTTCTTCTGCAGGTTGGCATGTTCCTGGCTGCGTGTGCCAGCGGTGGCGGCATTGCGTGCCTCAAAGAATTTGTTGCAGGCTCCGAGGAAGTCTTTCCACAGCTGGTCGCCCATTTTCTTGGGCACCATGCCGATGGTCTTCCACTCTTTTTGCAGAGCGATGAGCTTGTCGGTGGTCGATTTCCAGTCGGTGCTGTCCTGCAATGCCTGGGCCTGGGCCACGAGTGCCTTTTTCTTCTCGGCGTTTTCGGCAAAGCGCTGTTTCAGGTCTCTGAAGTATTGTGCCTTCTTACCGAAGAATTCGTCGCAAGCGGCGCGGAAACGCTCAAAAATCTTCACGTTCATCTTCTGCGGAGCAAAGCCAATGGTCTTCCATTCGGCCTGAATCTCCATGATTTCTTTGGTGCGCTGCTCCCAGTCGCTGGCGCCTTTGCTCTCTTCCTTGGCAATGGCCTCCACACGCTCGCAGAGGGCGGTTTTCTTGTTGAGGTTTTCCTCTTCGCGTGCGCGCAGATTCTCGAAGTGCTGCTGGTGGCGCTTGTTGATGACGGTGCTGGCGGCCTTGAAGCGTGTCCATATCTCTTCGCGCAGCTCCTTGGCCACGGGACCAATCTCGCGGTACTCCTGATGCAGTTTCTGCAACTGGTGGAAGGCGCTGATGACGTCGGGCTCGTTGGCCAGGTTCTCGGCAGCTTCGCAAAGCTTGGTCTTCAGCTCCAGGTTCTTGCGGAAGTCGTACTCGCGGGCTTCGCTGTTGAGTTTGAGCAGGTCGTAGAACTGCTCCACATAGAGCTGGTAGCTGCGCCAGAGCTCGTTGGCCTTGTCGGCAGGTACGCTCTTTATCTCGCGCCATTCGGCCTGCAGTTTCTTAAAGTCCTGATAGGCACGGTTGGCCTCCTCGGGCGAGGTGGCCATGTTCTTTATCTTGTCGATGATGGCGAGTTTGCGTTTCAGATTCTCCTGTTTCTCAGCTTCCTGCTCCATGAAAATCTTGGCACGCTTCTCTCTGATGACACTCATTTCGGCCTTGAACACTTCCTCGTCCTCGTCGGGCTGCACCTGGAATTTCTCCGGTTCGCCGCCTTGGTCGAGATAGTCTTTCAAACGTGCCTCGCGTTCAGCGATGTGCAGTTTGTAGAAGATGGTCTTCAGGTTGTCAACTTCCTCCTTGTTGGGAGTCTCTTCGCCGTGGGCAATTTCTTTCACCCTTTCCAGAATCTCTGCCTTGGTCTTATAAACCTTCTTGGGCTCTTCCTCAGCGGCTGGGGCGGGTTCGTCGGCTGTTTCCTCGGCGGCTGCAGCCTCTTCGTCGGCAACAGGAGCTTGTTCTGCAACAGGGGCTTCGTCGGCAGTGGCAGGTTCCTCGGCAACTTCGGCGGCAGGTTCCTCGGCCACGGCAGGTTCCTCTGTAGCGGGAGCCTCTTCGACCACGGCAGCCTCCTCTGCGGCAGCTGGCTTTTCGGGCTCTGTGCTTTCGGCCTCGGGAGCAGCTTCTGCCACAGTGTTTTCAACTTGAGAAACCACTTCCTCTGCAGTTTCCTTTACGATGTTTTCTACGTTTTTTGCCTGTTCAAGGGCGTTGTCTTGAGAGTTCATCATGTCAGTAATTTTGTTGATGATTCGGTGATAAATGAAGCCACGGCCATGACTGCCAAAGGCTTACACACAATTAGCGGTGCAAACTTAGACAAAAAAAATGAAAATTCCTAATTTTTGCTCAATTATTTTTGTTTTTCAATAAAATATGTCTGTTTTTTATAAAACAGGAAGCTGTAAAAACGCGAATGTGCGAGAATATAAACGCGTATTTGTGTAAATAATAATGACTCAAGGAAAGTAAACAGTGAGTTTTTCAAAAGTTGATTTTATTTTGAGTAAATTTCGAGCAATTTTGTTGGAAACTTTCATCGTTTATGTGGGGTAAGAAGGGGCGTGTAACCCAACAAAAATTTTTCGTGACCAAATACGCGAAAAATGGCTTTTTGTGCAAAATGCTTGCTGTCAGCTATTTAGGGTATTATTGTCTTGAAACAGAAAAATATCGTCGTGAAATAAAAAATTATCTCACGACGTTATTATTTTTCTGACTAAGCAAAAATGGAAGAAAATCGGCTTCTGTATAAACAAAAACCTGCACAAAATCGATGTTTTGTGCAGGTTCTGATTCTCTTGCTGCCGATAATTGCACACATTCTTTGCTTTTGTGCATCCGGAGACAGGCCCCAAAAATGCAAAACGACGCTTTTCTGCGCTAGAATGGACGAAAACTGCCGCAAACTTTTGTCAGAAAAAATCAAACTCTCACATCGTTCAAGTCACTCTTCGTGCCTCCGATGCGCCAGCCGCATTGTAGGGAATAATTCTCCAGCGCATTGTAGGGAATTTAGCTTGTCTAATTCCGTCGGTGCGAAGCGCCGAATGCGCGATGAGATTGGCACTGGCGTGCCATGGGAATTAGACAAGCTATATTCCCTACAATTCATTATGAGGCCAGCGGAGCGGCAGGCAATTCATTGGGCCGGGCACCTTCATTTCCTAATGAATTTCTTTCCGTCGGCAATCACCACACCGCGGTAGCTGTCATCTACACGCTGTCCGGCCAGGTTGAAGGCTGCATGGCCTGCTGCCTGCTGCCGGGCGGCCGAAAGGGTGACAATGGCCGTGGCATCGCTGGCCGTAGCGGCCTTGCTCAGTCCGCCCTGCTCGTTGACGGCCTGCACCTTGATGGCTTCGGAGTCAAGGCTCAACGCACGGGCACCGGCGGCCATCTCGTAGGTGGTTTCGGTCTGTATGCTCAGAATCTCGTCGCCCTGCGACACCACGTAGCAAATGGCGTAGGGAACGGGCTGCCAGGAAAGTGTGCTGCCGTCCTGCATGGGCTGCGGCGCATCCACGGGCTCGCAGAGCTGGTCGGGCTGCCAGTTGTCGCTGCCGCTCATGACGTTCTTCAAGGTGTATTGGGCAGCCTCGTCGGCGGTCAGGAAGTTTTTCACGCCCGACTTTTCTACCTTCTCGCCTGTGTTCCGGTCAATATAGTAATAGTACGACTCGCGCTGGCTCAGATCTACGGGGTTGCCGTTGGCATCCACGGTGTTGTAGTCGGCCCAGAGCTCGGGCAGTCCGCCCATGGTGTTATACCATCCCTTGGCGGGAATGTTGATGTAGGTCTTGGTGTTGATAAATACGGTCTTGGGCTGGTTGTGCCAGGGTCGGCCCAGCCATACGTCGGTGACGTTGATGCCCGGCCGCGGACGAATGACATTGTTCTGGAACACGTAGCCCCACTTGGTGTCTGCCGTGTGGTTGGGAGCCACGATGTAGCCTCCCGACGGGCGGTTGATTTGCAGGGTGTCGCCGTCAAAATAGACATCGCCACCGTTGTAGATGAAGTCAACGGCTCCCTCGATGAGCGAGTTCTTGATGTAGTGGCGGTTCTGCTGATTGCTGGTGGTGATCCAGGTGTCCTGATAGGAGAGCAGCGCCACGTTGTTCAGGGCTATGCGGTCGCCCACGGTGTTCAGGGCCAGCGCTTGCGGACCAGCCAGTTTCTCGTAGCCGTAGCTGTTCTCGATGGTGAGGCTCTCGAAGAAGGTGTCGTTGCCCTTCACCACGACGGTGGCTCCTGGGTCAACGCTGTAGGCATTTTCGCCGCCAGAGAGGCGGTTGTCGTAGATGACCACCTTGTTGCGCTCCTGTCCGACGAAGTGGAGCGAGGTTTTGGCAGCCGGCACGTCCACGTGCTCGTTGTAGCGTCCGTTCTTGATGAGAATGAGCCACGGCTTGACACGTCCCTCGGGGGCTGCGTCGATGGCGGCCTGCACGGTGGTGTAGTCGCCGCTGCCGTCCTGTGCCACGATGGCATCGTAGAGACGGGCCTCGGGCTGCTGGCGCTCCATGGTGGTGAAGCTAATTTCTACGGCAGTCACGGCATTGCCGCTGCGGCTCAGTAGTACGCCCTCGGGCATCATGAAGGTGTAGGTGGTGTTATATTTCAGTCCGCTGTAGCTGAAGATGGCGGTCTTGCCGCTCACGATGGGGGTTATCTCCTCGCCGTTGAGCGTGGCCTTGCCCTCGCCCACCTTCACCTTGTTGTCGAAGGTCAGTATGATGTTGCCGTTGGCCGTCACGTCACCGTCGCCGTCGGCAGGGGTGCTCGACACGAGCGTGGCCACTTCGTCGGCAGCGCCAGCTGAGTCGCCCAGCACAAACACTTCGGCCAGCGACGTGCCGTCGCGCGAATCGATGACGCCCACCAGCTCAGACTCGTAGTCGGGCATGAAGCGTATATACACGCGGTCCTGATTGGCTGCATCGGCAGGAAGGTCGAACTCCTGCGAATCCCAGCCACGGTTGGGCAGATGGTAGGTGCCGAAGGTGGTGAACGTTTCGCCGTCGGTGCTGTACTGGGCATACATCACGCCGTAGGCGTTGTAATCGTCGCCCACCGAGGCCGACAGTTTCAGGTTCTGGTAGCCCTTCGACGAGAACTGCAACTGGAAATACCACTTCTCGGCAATGGGTTTCCACACGCGGATGCCATACTTGCCATTCGTCTTTCCGGCGGCCACGCCGTTGGCCAGCCAGGTGCTGCTGGTACCGTCGGCCTTACGCAACTGCAAGAGACCGGCGTTCTCGGTGTCGGCCTTATAGTCGGCAGCACGGTCTTGCTTGGGGGCATCGGTGTAGAAGTCCCAACCCACAATAAAGTCGGTGGCAGAGAAGGTGGCCGTCACGTTCTTCTCGCCGTCAATGGTCAGGTCGGTGCTCGACTGTGTGCCCGTGGCATCGCCGTCCCAGCCGGTGAAGGTGAGGATGCGGTTGTTCAGGGCGGTCAGCTTCACGTCGGTGCCTTCTTCGTAGTAGTGGATGCCATCCACCACGTTGCCCTCGGGAAGAAACTGCACCAGGTTGGCGTTGGCACCGCCCTCGAGCGTCACGTTCAGTGCATACACATTGTTCTGGGTGTAGGTGGCGGTGAGCTCGGTGTTCTGGCTAATCTCAAACTTATAGGTGCGCTCGGTGGAGACGGTGTTGCCTTCGGCATCCACCCATTCGGCGAAGTGATAGCCAAAGTTGTCGGTGGCACTGACGGTGATCTCGGTGCCCTCGTCAAACTCGCCACCGGCGGGGTTGCTCGATACTGTTCCGGCACCCGGTGTGCCCAGCTTCACGCTCATTGTGTAGGAAGGAACGGCCTCGACGCTGCCCGTCACATCGCCGCTGACCACCACGCTGCCAAAGCCATACTCCTTGTTGTTGGCCAGTTTATAGACTTTTATTTTCAGCACAAGTCCAGCGTCGTCGGTTTGCAGGCCAGAGAGGTCGTAGGTGTAGGTGTTGTATTCGCCGTTGTTTCCGTAGCCAGGCAGCACGCCCTCAGCCAGGATAGTCTCATTGCCTTGGACTATGGCGGTGACGTCGAACTTACCGCCGCCGGTGCCCCAGCGGCTGGCATTGAACGAGAACGTCTTGGGGCTGAACGAAAGTCCTTTCTTGGGAATCATGGTGAACGTGAGCACGTCGTCCTCGTTGATGGCAGCGTTGTTGTTCGACGGTTTGTAGAGCGTTTCCTGGGCGGTGCCGGCGGCGCGCTGTGTCGAAACCGTCAGCTGGCCGTAGTCCATGGCGGCCACCTTGAAGAGGCCTTCGGTCTTCACCTCGGCTGTCAGGTTGTCGTCGGTACCCTTGCCGAGGGGCCAGCTGAGGGTGAAGTCTTTCTCGCTGACCGTCTGCGCCTCACCGGCGGCTTCGCCGCTGATGCTGATTTCGTTCATGCGCCATTGGGCAGTGGCTCCGTTGGGTGAAATGAGCCTCACCATCACCCTGTCTTTGTTGTTGGCCGAAAGGCTGACCGTGTGGGTCTTGTAAATCCACCAGTTGGCAGCTCCTTCGTAGCTTCCGGCGTCAAACCAGGTTTGGCCGCCGTCGGTGCTGACCACCATTTCCATGGCGCGCACCGTGTTGTCACCACAGGTGAAAGAGAAGGTGAACTGCACGTTCTTGTAGCCTTTCGTGGGAAACACAATCTCGAAATACTGGTTGTGTTGTTCGGCGTCGGTGTAATCGCTGATGTTATTGGGATCCTTGTCTTGATAGAGCGAGAGAATCTTGTCACCATTGTTGTTCATGATGCCCCAGTAGCGAGTGCCTTTCGCCGAAACATAGTAGTCGGTGGCTGTTCCTGCGCACTCGTTAGGAAGGATTTGGGGAAGCGAACTGAATCCGTTCCATCCTACTTGGGCCCACTCGTCGGTGTTGGGCGTATAGACATTGCCCGCTACGGTATAGCCCGTATCGAACGTCCACTGGGCCAGTTTCACGCTCTGGGCTACGGCTGCCATGGGCAGCAGGGCCAGCAGAGCCACCAGCCATCGGTTGAAAAATGATTTGTTTTGCATTGTCAGGTTAGTATTTGATTATTTGTTTTGATACATTTTGCGGGAGCCTGAGAATTATTCTTTCAGCCTTGCTCCTTTTCTTTATTTTTACCCGTAACTACGGTTATTTAATCAGTTTCATGACGGTTCCGTCATCCAAGCGCACCAGGTTCAGACCACGCTGCATTTGCGCCAGCTGCCGTCCGTCAGCGGTAAAAAAAGATTTTGGCTGCAGACTGCTGGTTGACGGGTGTTGGATATTGTTGATGCCCGTAGAGGTGCTGACAACCATGCCGTGGATGGTGAGGTCGGAGAGGCAGATGGTCTTTCCCTCGGCCGTGCCGTTGTACCAGGGATAGACACGTATCAGCAACTGTTGTCCTTCGCCCACGGTGAGCACGGGCTTGGCCTCAACATACTGCGGATTGTTGGCAGGCATTTTCTTCATTTCGAAAATAGTGGTGCGGGTGGCGAAATCGTCGATGCTGTAATAGATGTGGCAGCACATGCCGTTGCCACCGCAGCCAGAAACAAAGAGCGAAATGAGGTCAATCTTCAGTTCGGTTCCCTCAACGGGCTTGACGCCCCACTGAATGTAACGTTCGGGGTTGTCGTCAATTTCGTCGGCGGGCCACTTGTCGCCCGTCAGCAGGTCGCGTTGCATTTTACGGGAAGCGTCAAAGCTTGTCCACTCGGGCCACTCCGAGGCTTTGTTGGGATTGGAGTACCGTTGCACATACATGCCCTGAAAGGTCTGAGGCACGACGTTGGCCATGCCGGTCAGCTCGCAGTTGTCGTCGCTCTCCAGTCGCCAGTAGGCGTTCATCTCGGCTCCGCCCTCTAAGGTAATGGCCGTGGCCGTGAGGGCCACTTCAACGGTGCTTTCACCCTGGCTCACGCTGACAGTGCCTGCGTTCTCGCCATCCTGGGTGAGCGACAACTGGGCGTAGAAGGTCTTGACGAGCGTGCCTTCCTTGTAGTCGATGGTGAGCTGCGAGGACCAGTCTGTCTTGTTGAGTGAGAGCAAAATGCCGTCGCTGGCGGTTACCACGACGCTACCCTCAGCGGGAGTCATGCTGAAGGCGTTGATGGTCAGTTCCTTGACGAGCGTCTGTCCTTTGTAGGCTTCGCCCAAGTCGGCAGAGGTGGGGCTGACGGTGAGTTCGGTGGGAATGGTGATATTGTCGGCCAG
Source organism: uncultured Prevotellaceae bacterium (assembly GCA_900315565.1). Classification (GTDB taxonomy): domain Bacteria; phylum Bacteroidota; class Bacteroidia; order Bacteroidales; family Bacteroidaceae; genus Prevotella. Next base: position 8,537 of record OMZS01000027.1, read on the forward strand.
AATGCCCTGCTCTTTCATCAGTCGGGCACACTCGCGGGCCACCAACAGGGCGCCCATTGTGTTGAAGTGGGTAGAGCCCGTGCCGTCGAAGAGCGTTTCCTCGCACTTGCTGCGGGTGCCGTAGCTCAGATAGAGTTTGGCGGTGGCATTGGTCAGGTCGATAAAACTGACGCCCTTCTCCTTGGCCAGCTGTTCTGAATGCCAGGCATAGTCCATGGTGTGATCGTCGGCCGGAAGTTTCGGGCCATCGACGGGGCCATTTTCAGTGAGCACCTTGTAGCCTTCGCCCAGGTCATGACGGCCTTTGCGTGAGATGGTGGAGCCACTGAAATAGCTGCGGCAAACGGGTGAGCATATAATAGGTATGGCACCCAGCTCACGAGCCTCGTCAACAATTTTTCCAAGGTTCTCCTTGTAGGTGGTCGAGGGGATGCTGCCGCGCAAATCAACGGCATTTGCAGCATTCTGGTCGCCGATGCTTTCGTAGTAGGCTTTCAGTTGCCGTCCGTCCATGCCATCGTTTTTCTCGTCGTTGTGGGCAAAGGAGATAATGACGTAGTCGCCGGCTTTCACTTGTTTCTTGGCTTTCTGCCAGAGTTCGTTGTAGCCGCCGTAGGTATCACGCCCGCCGAGGGCATAGTTGATGGAGCTCCAGCCATCCGTGAGAAAGTTACCAAAATACATGCCCCATCCACGGGTGACGGTGGCATCCTCTTCGTAATTTGCCATGGTGGAATCGCCCAGCGTATGGACGGTCTGTGCTTGAATGCCTAAGCCGAAGCAGCCCATCATCAAGGCAAGCAAACATAATAAAGTAAATCGTTTCATCGTAGTTGTTTTTTAGGTTTTTAATAATACTTTTTTGCAAATTCTGCTGCAAAAGTACTACTAAAAACCTAAAGAAACGGGTGAAAAAAGTGTCGGCAAGGGGGTAAAAAAGTGCCAAAGAAGCTTTTTGCTGCAAAAATCACCCTTCTCTGCCACTTCTGTACTCAGTGGGAGAAACACCCATGGAAGTCTTAAAGCACTTGCCGAAATACTTCGGGTCGGTGAAGCCACAGCGGTATGCAATGTCTGAAACGGGGTCGGCGGTGTCGAGCAACAGCCGTGCTGCCCGTTTGAGCCGTGCCTCACGAAGAAAGTCGGCAGGGGTGAGTCCCACCAGGGTTTTCATTTTGCGGTTGAGTCCCGAACGGCTGGTGGCAGTAGCGTCGGCCATGTCGCCCATGTTCACGTCGGCATCGCTGATGTGTGCTTCCACAAAAGCCATGACACGTGCCATGAAGGCTTCGTCCTCGCGTTTCAGGGGGGTGCCACCCCCCGAAGTCCCAACTTGGGTTCTCGCAAGGGAAGGTCCAACTTCGGTGCCAGAGAAAGATTCTCCTGTTGTCCCCGCGGAGGCTCCTCCTGTTGTCCCCGCAGAGGCTTCAATAGTTTTACTGGCAGTATTATCTGTGCTCGAAGCATTTGTAGTCCCTTCGGCAACCGAATGGGGAGCATTCTCGGTGGAAGAAGATGGGGCGGCGAAGGGGCCCGACTGGGCAGAAACCAATGCCAGATATTTCTCAAGGGTGTCGTGTTGCTGCCGTTTGATGCGCCTCACATAGAAATAGGTATAAAGCACCGCACCGACAAGAGCCATGGCCAGCAGCCACATCAGCAGTTGGCCATACCAGGCTTCCAGGAAGGTGGGGCGCACCACAATGGTGAGCGCCCGAACGTTGTCCACCCACACACCGTCGGCATTGGTGGAGCGGAGCTGCAGCTCGTAATTGCCGGGCTTCAGATTGGCAAACGAGGCCACACGGTTGTGGCCGATATAGTTCCACACAGAGTCATCGGCCAGTTTGTAGGCATAGCTGATGGCTTCGGGATTTTCGTAGTCGAGTGCTGCGAAATAAACCGTCAGGCTGCGCTCACGGGGCTGCAGAGTAAACGAGCGCAGGTCGGGAGAAGGGCGCAGCGTGGTGCTGGTGCCCGGCGTATCAATGCCTGTCAGCACAATAGGGGGCACATAGCTGCTCTTGCGGAAGAAATCGGGCGACAGGCTGATGCCTCCGTCCATCAGTCCAAACACCCACCGGCCGTCGGGCAACTGTTGTGGATGGCACTCCGAGAACTGGAAAGGCTCGTGAAAGAAACTGGCATTGTAGAAACCAAACGAATCGCTGCCGGGACGGAGCGTCATGAGCTGGTTGCTGCTCACAATGACAATCTGGCCGTCGTGCCATGTCAGCGATAAGGCAATGTCTGAGTTCAGCCCGTTTGTCTGGTTATAGTGCCGAAAATCCAGCCGGTCGGCCAAGATATCGGTCGAGCAGATTTCGTTTACTCCGCCGCTCTCTGTGCTCACAAACAGTTGGTGGTTGGGGGTCTCGAGCACGTCCATCGTAGCATTGCAGCTGAGGCTCGACGGCCGGTCGGCCTCCTTACGGTGCAGTTTGAAGCGCATTTGCCGCAGGTCGCCCGAAGCGGGAATCTGTCCTACCAGCAGTCCTTCGGTGGTGGCGGCCAGCAGCACGTTTTCGCGGGTGATGTGCAGAAAGCGTATCTGGCGGGGGCTGGCGGTTTGCGGGTTCGCTTCCGCCGATAGTTTTTCGTGGGATACGGCGGGCAACGCGAGGGATGTTGTCGGGTGTCGCGTATCGTTGATACACCTGATTCCGCCGTCCATGGTAGCCACCCAGAGCCGTCCTTGCTTGTCTTCCTTCAGGTCGTAGATGTTGCTGCAGGGCACGGCATTGGTCAGGTGCTCCACGGCGAAACGCTGCGGTGCCGTTTCTTGCAGACGGAAGAGACCGTCGGGCTTGGTGCCCATCCAGAAGGCCCCATCACGGGTCTGCGCGATGCAATAGACCGAGGCACCGAAAGCTACAGGATGCTGCGAGAGACTTCCGTCGGGACCGACAAAGCCCAGCAGGCGGTTGTTCCGGTCGTAGAGTCGCAGTTGGGCATCGTCTCTGGTGGCCACCCAGTAACGTTGCTGGCGGTCGATGAAGACGGCGCGCACCTGCGAGCGGCTTTCCATTGGCAAGCGAGTGGATGGGCGCACGGCAAAACTCAGCTTAAAGACTTCCTTGCCAGTGAGGAGCCACAAGTTGTGCTGACGGTCGCTCATAAAGAATTTAATGTCAGACAACGGATACTCCATGGCGTAGGCCGTGGGCGGAACGCCTTGCTTTTGGTAGAACAACTGCCCAGTGGCATCGATGGTCCACAAATAGCCGTTGGCGTCGCGATGCTCCACGGTGCGTGCCTTGGCACCTACCGCGCCGCGCCCCTTCAGACTGGCATTCAGATGGTTGTTTCGCACTGCGTCGGCCTTGCGGAAGGTGCCGTCGTGCGGGACAAACACATACCACGACGTGTCGGTTTTCAGACACAGACTGCCGTCGTCGTCCATGCGCATGTCGCGCATACGGTCGTTGGGCATGCTGTGGCCGTCGCCGGCATGCGACTTGAAATTGACAAACTCGTAGCCGTCGAAACGGTCGAGCCCGTTCCACGTGGAAAACCACATCATGCCGTTCTTGTCTTGCAGCATCTGCGTGATGTGCCACTGCGACATGCCCGCATCCTCATTATATCGCGTCACCGTACAAACAGGCTGGGCTACTGCCTGCCGGCAAATGGCCAATAACAGCAACGTGAGCAGTGCCACGCGGCACAGCCCACGGTTTGCAGTGCATTCTGAAAAAGGAAAGATGAAAGAAAAAAGATGAAAGAAAGTGTTTCCTGTATCCTGTCTTTCATCTTTCATCTTCAAATGCTCATCTTTCGTATTTAATTTTTCATTTTTCATCTTATTAGATGAGCCTTTTGTGTCGGAAAAGCCACCAAATGAGCACCGAAACCAGTACCGAAATGATGAGTGCGATGGCAAAGCCGAAAGGCGACGACTCCATGCCGTTGACGAGGTTCATGCCGAAGAGCGAGGCGATGAGCGTGGGAAACATCATTAGAATGGAGACGCTGGTGAGGGTTCGCATCACGGTGTTCATGTTGTTGTTGATGATGCTCGAGTAGGTGTCCATCGTCGATTCCAGAATGTCAGAATAAATGTTCGATGTTTCGCGCGCCTGCGTCATCTCAATGTTCACGTCCTCTATGAGGTCGGCGTCGAGCTCGTCCACCTGCAGCTTGAACTTCAGTTTCTGCAGCAGGTTCTCGTTGCCACGGATAGAGGTGATGAAGTAGGTGAGCGAGTCCTGGAGGCGCGAGAGGCCAATGAGGCTCTCGTTGTTCACCTCGTGGTCAAGGTTTTGCTTGGCTTTCTCGATGAGGGCGTTGATTTGCTTCAGTCGTTTCAGGTACCACACCGCACTGCTGAGGAACAGGCGGAAAATCATATCGACATAGTCGGTGAAGCCCTCGCCGCGCTTCTGCTGAAACGAAACAAAGTCGATCATCATGTTCGTTTCGTAGTAGCACACGGTGATGGTGATGTCGCGCTTGTGAATGATGCCCAGAGGCACGGTGGTGTAAGGCGTGCGCGAGCGTATTTCCTTCACGTAGGGTATGCGCAGGATGATGAGCATCCAGCCGTCGTCGTACTCGTAGCGGGCACGCTCGTCGGTATCGCTGATGTCGGGAAAGAAATAGTCGGGAATGTTGAATCGCTCCTCCAGCTCGCGCTGGTCCTCGTCTGTGGGGCATGTTACCTGAATCCAGCAGTTGGGCTGCCACTGGTCGAGTTTTTTCAGGCCTCCTGTGGTGTTCCAGAATGTCTTCATTGTTTGCTAATCCGTTTTGTCCTCGCCCGTTTCCATGCGTTGCGTTTTCTTGTGCTACTGCCTGAAAACGGTGGCCGAGAAGGTTTGTTGACTTGAAAATAATGCTAAAGCGGCAAAGGGATTAGCAGCCTTGCCACTCGTCCCCCGCCTACGGTTTGAAACTGTCCGCCGGGTAATCGTCCATATTTCTGATGGTTAAAATGATGGTTATATTTGTAAAACTACTTCTCGTGTGTATGCCCGTTTGGGCTGCACCCGAAGAAGCAGGCGGGGCAAGCACCTCGCCTTTTATGGCTGCAAAGGTAAGAAAAATCCCTAAAAACATAGGCATTTCTCTTGCCTTTTTTTCTAAAACAACCGTTTTTTCTTAAAATTCTATCGTAAAAGCGGCTCCTCATTTGCGAAACTGCGATTTTATCTCACGGCAATAGCATCAAATTCTCTAGAAAATTTAAAAATATTACCGTGAGATAATTTCGTAACTCGCGGTAATACGAAATTATCTCACGGTAATAAAAAAATAATTCACGACGTTACGATAATAATCCACGACGCGAAACAAAAATTCTCTAGATAATTATATTCATTAGCGTCTCATCTACGCTCCGCGCCTTTCAAAAACAAATAAAAACCAAGAAAAACTAATAAAAACCAAGGTATTAAAAATAAAAACCTGTTTTTCCTTGTTTGCTTTTGTTTTTATTTGTTTTTGAAAGGCGCGGAGCGTAAATCTCCCGTAGGACTTTTACTTTTGTTGCCTGTGTTATCTCTGCATTTCCTTGATGGCGCGTTCCAGTTGCGGGTCGCGGCCGTTAATGGCGTCCTCGGGCGAGTTGTAAACCTCGACGTCGGGCTGCAGGGTGTTGTTTTCGCCATATTGTCCGCGCATGTCCATACATCCCACTTGTGGAATGCCAAACACCATGCCGTTTTGCAGCGTTTCCCACCACACGGCAGTCATGGTGCCGGCAACGGGGGTGCCGATGAGCTGGCCAATCTTCAGCTCCTTATACACCCAGGGGAATCCGTGGCCGTTGCTGTAGTCGTCTTCGCACATGAGCACGCACGAGGGCTTCACCCACTTGTTGTAGGGGTCGCGGCCCACATATTTGCCGTGGGGAATGAATCGCTGATACTCCTTCCCGCTGAGCAGGGTGCAGAGGTCGTCGTGCAGCCAGCCACCGCCGTTGTGGCGCTCATCGACGATGGCAGCGTCGCAGTTGCGGTTGTGGTCGTTGAGCAGGTCGCTATACACGGTGCGGAAGCTCTTGCTGTCCATGGCCTTCACGTGGACGTAGGCCAGGCGTTTGTTCGACAGACTGTCCACCAGCTTTCGGTTGCGGTCCACCCAGCGTTTGTAGAGCAGTTCGTTGAGGTCTGACTGACTGATGGCCTTGATGGTGACGTCGGTGCGCTTGCCGTTGTGCGGGTTGCTGACGGTGAGTCGCACGCGCTTGCCGGCCTTGCCGTCGAGCAGGGGGAAATAGTCGGCGCCGGCCGTAATCTTCTGTCCGTCAACTTGTTCGATGATGCAGCCTGCGACCACTCCGCTTTGTTTCTGGGCCAGGGGCGAGCGGCGTATGACTTCGCTGATGCGCAGTCCGTCGCCCTCGTAGTTCTCGTCAAGGAACACGCCCAGATGGGCCGTCTTGAGCGACGGGCCGTCGGGATAATAGCGGGCTCCCGTGTGCGAGGCATTCAGCTCACCGAGCATCTCGCTGAGCATGTCGCGGAAGTCGTACTCGTTGTTGATGAAAGGCAGAAAACGGCGGTAGTTGTCGCGGTAGTACTGCCAGTCGGTGTTGTGCAGTCCGGGTTCGTAGAATTTGTCTTTCACCTGCTGCCAGATGTGGTCGAAGAGATAGGCGCGCTCGTCGTAGGGCCGGTAGTTGAACACGGTTTCGAAGTCCACATTCTTGGCCGTCTCCTTGGCCAGGTCGAGTTTCTTGATGTGCCCGTGCGTACACATGAAGAGGTTTTTGCACTCCTTGTCGGCGAAGAGGTAACCCCGTCCCACGTCTTTCATCACGAGTTTGGTTTTCTGCTCGCGCAGGTCGTGCATCCACAGGTCCATGTCGCCCTCGAAGGCGGCCTGGTAATAGAGTGTGTCGCCTTTGAGCACGGCATCGCCCATGTGGGCAGAGTTGTCGGTGAGCCGTACAATGCGGTCGCGGCAGTTGTCGAGGTCAAATTTAAGGTCGGCGGTTGCGGAGGCAGGCTTCTTGCCTTTTGACTTGCTCTCTTTCTTGTTTTCCTGGGCCTTTTCTTTGTTTTCCTTAGCGGCTTCTTTGGCAGCCTCTTCGGCCATGACTTTTTCTTCCTTGCTCATGCGGAACCGGTCGTAGGCATCCACGTCGAAAAACATCAGGTAGTAGTCGGTTTCGGCGCCCCAGCTGCCGTGGCTGCGATAGCCGGCGCGGTCGCTCTCAAAGAGCATGGCCTTGCCGCCGAGCACCCATTTGGCACTGCCGTCGTTGTAGCCGCTCTGAGTGAGGTTGTGAATGGGCTCACCAGCCGATGCGCTCACCAGCGCCACGTCCTGGTTGTTCCATCCGCCGTTGCCTATGTAGCTGGTCAGCAGCCATTTGCTGTCGGGGCTCCATTCGTACCACAGGTCGCCGTCGGAGTAGGAGAAATTGTACTTTCCATCCATCACAGTGCGCACTTGGCGGCTGGCAAGGTTGATGATGCGCAGCGTGCCCCGGTCTTCCAGAAACGCCACTTCCTTGCCGTCGGGGCTGTACTTAGGCTGCATGGAGGTGATTTCAGACTGGGTGAGCCGCTCCTCGGCGATGTCGGCGGCATAGGCAAACTGCTTGTCGTCTTTTTTTTGGATGTAGGAGCGGTAAATCTGCCAGTATCCGCCGCGCTCGGCTCCATAAACGAGGCTGCGCCCGTCGGGAGCGAAACAAATGCTGCGTTCCTGCTCGGGGGTGTTGGTTATCTGGCGTGTGGTCTTGTAGTCAACAGCCGTAACAAACACGTCGCCGCGAAGAACAAAGGCCACCTCCTTGCCGCTGGGCGAAAGCTGAATCTCGGTGGCGCCACTGGTCTTGATTTGCCTGACGAGTTGCTGTCCGCTGTTGTCGGCACAGATGTTGATGGCCACTTTCTGCGGCTCCTGGCCGGGGCGCAGGGTGTAGATTTCGCCGTTCTGTGTGTAGCACAGTGTTCCCGTCTGGCTCACGCTGAGGTGGCGCACGGGATTCTTCTGGTGGCGGGTAAGCTGCTGTGCGGTTGCGCTGCCAGACGGCTGCGACTGGGTGCTGATGTCGCGGAGGTAGATGTTCATGGTACCGTCTTGCTCGCTCAGATAGAAGAACGAGTGATCGTCGGCCCAGCGCGGCGTGCGGTCTTCACCGCCGAAGAAGGTCTGGCGCGCGTAGTTGGCGTTTTGGGGTGAGCCGCCGTGGGTAGAAGCCAGCCAAATGTCACGGCAGATGGGCGACTGGTGGTGCTTGCGCATGGGGTCCTCGTAGCCTTTGTAGTCGTGGTAGAGCACGTCGCCGTTGGTATTGATGCTCACGTCCTCCATGGGCAGTGTTGACCACAGGCGTGGCCTCGCCCCTGGGCGTGTCGGCACGCTATACACCTGGTTGGTGCGGCCGCTGGCGAAGATGTTCGACTGGGCAGTGGGCATGAGCGACGCACTGAACAGAACGTTGCCATGGTTGTCGAACGTCATGGGAATTTCGTCGCCACTGTGAGTGGTAAGCCTTACGGGGGTGCCGCCGCGTCTGTCGATGACATACACGTCGAGGCTGCCCTCGCGGCTCGAGGCGAAGGCTATCTGCTGACCGTCGGGACTCCAGACGGGGTATGCGTCGTAGGCGGCGTGGGAGGTGATTTGGTGGGCTTCGCCGCCGCTGACCGATACGGTGAACAGGTCGCCCTGATAGCTAAATGCGATGGTTTGTCCGTCGGGGGAGATGGCACTGTGGCGCAACCAAAGCGGCTCAGAGACAGCTTGAGCTGTAGCAGTCTGCGCCGTGGTTGTCTGCGCCGTGGCTGCACAAGCTACAGTGAGCAGCGCAGCTGAAAGGATGGTGGAGATTTTCATCGTTTTTATTCTTTTGTTGTTTATGTTTGTTTTTCTATGAGTCGGGTGGTGCTAACTAAGAGCCGGGTGATGCTAGTAATTATCATGGCTCACGAAGGGCGAAGTTGGCGTGTGGCAGTGCCGAAGAGCAGCGTTTGTGTCAGGCTGCGGGTGGCGAGATAGAGAATGAAGGCGAACCAAAGGGCGTGGTTGCCCCACTGCGAATGAAGCAGTAGCCATAGCACAAAAAACAATGCAGTGGCCACGGCCGAAGAAACGAGCATGCCGCGCGTGGCGGTAATGCCAATGAACACTCCGTCCCATACGAAGGCGGCTACTCCCACCACAGGAACGAGCAGTGCCCAGAAGAAATAGGGGCGGGCAGCGGCGATGACCGAGGCATCGTCGGTAAGCAACCGCAGCAGCAGACCTCCTCCCAAGGCATAGGCCAGTGTGAAAGCCACTGTCATGGCTGCGCCCCAGAGAAACACATGTCGAACCACGCTGTGGAAAGCCTGCTGGTTGCGCGCGCCGTAATAGCGTCCGCCCAAAGCCTCGCCGGCAAAGGCAAAGCCGTCGAGAACGTATGAAAATAGCAGGTAGAGCTGCATGAGCAGTGTGTTGACCGAAAGGATAATGGCTCCCTGTCGCGCTCCGGCGGAGGTGAAAAACAGATTGACGGCCACCAGGCAGAGCGTGCGCAGGAATATGTCGCGGTTGACGGAAAAAAAGGCTTTGAATTTTGAGCTGTGAATGGTGAATTTAGAATGATGAACGGTGAACTCAGAGCTGTTGCCGTACTTCTTCAGCCTGCGCCCGTAATAATGGTGCCAGAGCAGCAGCGCGGTGATAAAACCCGTCCACTGGGCAAGAAGGGTGCCAAGGGCAACGCCCTCAATCTTCATGCCGAAGCCGAAGACGAAAGCCGTGCTCAACGCAATGTTCACCACGTTTTGCATGATGGAAACAAACATCGGGATGCGGCTGTTCTGCATGCCGATGAACCAGCCGTTGAGGCTGTTCATGCCCATCACAGCGGGCGCACCCCAAATGCAGATGCTGAAATAAGTGGCGGCAAGAGGAAGAATGTCGGGTGTGGGGTGCATCAGAAACAGAGCCAGCCTGCGCAGCGGCATCTGCAACAGCACAAAAGCCAATGCAATGCCCACACCTAAGCCTACTGACAAAAAAAACATGCGCATCACCTCCGTCAGGTCGCGCCGCCCAAGGGCTTGCGAGGTCATGCCGCTGGTGCCCATGCGCAGAAAACCGAAAAGCCAGTACATGAGGTTGAAAATCATCGACCCCACGGCGATGGCACCTATATACACGGCACTGCCCATGTGCCCCACGATGGCTACATCGACAAGGCCAAGCAGCGGAACGGTGATGTTCGAAACGATGCTCGGAACGGCAATGCACAGAATCTTACGGTTCATGTCAACTTGGCCCCATCAGCAACCGGCTTACGGCAGCTGTGTCTTTTGCCCACTCCATGGTGTAGGCCTCGTCGGCCTCGTCGGCATTTTCCACCATTTGAAGCTGCTGCACCTCGGCTTTCATGCGCAGCACTTCGCCGATGGTGGTTTTGGCGGCGAGACGGTTGAGGTAAGCCTGCACAGTTTCGATGTTAAGAGTCTGAATGGTTTGTCCGCCGAAAGGAATCTCAAGCCAGATGATTTCGCGCTTGGCCACTTCCAGCACACCGAACACCAAGCCTTTGGCAAGATTCGACTCATTGATGCGCACCTGATGCTGAACGGTGGAAGGGTCGTAGGCCACGCCGGTTTCGTCGGAAACGGTCATGGGGCTGGCGCTGCTCATCCAGCCCACCACCAGATTCACCGACAGATTGCCAGTGCTGTAGGCATTGCTGGAGAACGACACGTAGCGGGCACGGTTTTTCTCTAGCGTGGGCAGGTCGAGCTCCACGTATTCTGCCGTTCCTATCTGGTCGGGAATGGCGCGTATGTCGCCCGAATGGCGTGCGCCGGCTGGCGAAAGGTTGTAGTAGGCGCAGTCTTCCACACGGTTGTCGTAGATGATACGGCAACTCAGGTCCATGTCAAGATGTTGAGCGGGCATTCCCTTGCCCCACTGCATGAACAGGCGCACAGCGTCGCCCTCCACCTCGAAGCGTGTGCCCTGCAGGGCTGACGAAGCATCCTGAATGGTGCTGCTGCGGTCGCCGATGGCCAGCGGAATGTGGTCTAACTGCGGGTCAATGTAGATGGTTGGGTGTTGGGTGATGGGTGTTGGGTGTTGTTTGGCAAATAATCGTCGGAGCGCATCGGTATAGAGTTTGCGCACCCGTCGTTTCATGTCGTCGCGCTGGGCGGGGGTGTAGAGCCTCAGCAGCGGGCTGGGCGGAATGCTTTTCGTATTGCCTCCCAAAGGCTTCACCACACGCAGAATGTTGGCGTCGAACCATGTGTCGGCATACATGCCGAGCGTGAACAGTAATCGCAGGGGAAGTTTTTCACCGTCAGCACTCTGCAGCAGTTTTTCGAAGGACTCTAACACTGCGTCGGGACCAAACCACAGCATGTTGCTGAACAGGCTGCGGGCGAAGATGCCGGGACGCTGGCTGAGCAGACTCAGCGTTTCGAGGGGCTTGCGTGCCAGGCGCGCCTTGTTGACACGCCCCTGCCACACGTCGTAGTCCTGGCGGTAGAAACGGTCCATCAGCTCGCGCAGACGGTCGAATCCGTCGCGCTTGGCATATTCAGAGAGCCGCAAGGCACGAATCATGCGTACCCACATCTGTCGCTTGGCATGCATGGCCTCGCAGGCTTTTTCGGGAGCCATGGGCAGTGTGTTGAGCCATGTGGCCACGCGGCGGCACCATGTGCGGTTGTACTTTAGTTTCAGTTGCGTGCGTTTCTGCTCAGCACCCTGCTGACTGCGGTCGAGCAATGCAAAAATGTGGGCATGGGCATAGCGGGCGTTGCTGATGAGCACACGCGGCTCCACCAGCTGCAGCTGGCCTGTGTGCTTGTACCACAGATAGCGCAGCACGTCGGTGGGCGAGCTGAACAGCATGCACGTCTCGGCTTCTTTTCCCAGCTCCAGCAGCGCATCGACGGCCAGCACAAGCGTTTCTTTGATGCCTATTTCCACGTTTTGTGGCAGCGGCAGATGTTTGAGCAGCAGCTTGAGCGAGTCGGCTTGCGTTGCATCGAGAGCCACGGGCGATGCCAGCAGGTTTTCCATGCACTTTTCCACGTCGTCGCGTCGCCAGAGGGTGAGCGTCTTGAGTTTGCTGCCCTGTCCGCGATAAATCTCGGTGGACGTCTGGAATGGCGTGCCGCAGAACGGGCAGCCGTTGTAACGTTCCAGGGGGAAGGTGCCGTCGGGAATCAGATGGCCGCATGGCAGCCGTGTGCCATTCATCTGCACTTCGTCGCCGAAATAGTTGGCCACAAAAGTGATGATGTGGTCGATGAACGATTCGCCTGTAGGTACCTGCCAGCCCTTGACCAACGGTGCCCAGTTGAGGCCTACACCCATCACTTCGTTCACCACGTCGAGCACCTCGGCCTGTTGCGTGGGAGCCATGCCGTTGAGCACGTGGAGCAGTGGCTCGCTGACGGCATAACCGATGGAGCGCAGCAGCGACACTAGCTGAAGGGTGGGCTGGGTGATGGTGTTGTCGGGAAGAATCTCATCGGGAACGAAAATTGCCCCCTGCCGTATTGAAACGCGAAGCAAATCTTTTTCCATGGCTGTGACGTTGGTTTTAGGCTGTGACGTTGGTTTTTAAAAAACAAAAAAAGGCAATCGGGGAACTAAAAGTTGACCCCGAAGGATCATCAGGACATTGAAGTAAGTTCCCCTTGGCCTTTTTTCTTATGATTGGTTTTCCTTTCGGTGCAAAGATATGTGTTTTTTGTTGAACAACAAAATATTATTGCGCTTTTTTTCTTCTTTCTGCCTATCGTGCCATGTTGTAGATGGTTTTCATGTCGGCAGTATGAATTTTCTCGATGGAACCAAGCACTACGGTGTTGTCGCGGCTGCACTTGCGCACCATGGTGTCAATCTCGTCGTCGGTAATGTCGCGTCCAATCAGTTCGCGGATGTTGGTGGGCATGCCAATCTGGCGGTAGAACGTCTCAATGGCCTCGATGCCGCGCAGGGCGGTACCCTCGGGGTCGGAGAAATCGTTGGTCACACCCATCACGTTGACGGCAAACTGCACGAAACGGCTCACATGCTTCGGCATCACGAAGCGTGCCCACGAGCCCCAGATGGCAGCCAGACCAGCGCCGTGGGTAACGCCGAAGAGCGCGCTCAGCTCGTGCTCCAGGCGGTGGGTAGCAAAGTCTTTCTCGCCGCCGCACTCCGTCAGGTTGTTGTGCGAGAGCGAGCCGGCCCACATAATCTGTGCGCGGTTGCGGTAGTCTTCGGGATTCTTCAGCACGGCCAATGCACTGTCTTTCACGGTGCGCATCAGCGCCTCGCTGATGGCGTCGGTGAGTGTCATGTCGTCGAAGCGGCAGAAGTAGCGCTCCATGGTGTGCATCATGATGTCGGTGGCACCCGCAGCCGTCTGATAGGGTGGGAGAGTGAAGGTGCGCTCGGGGTTCATAATGGCAAAGCGGCAGCGGCACAGGTTGCTGTTGACACCGCGCTTGTTGAGGTCCTCGTCGCGGGTGATGACGCACGAGTCGCTCATCTCACTGCCCGCTGCGGGAATGGTGAGGATGCAGCCGATGGGCAGACAAGCCTGCGGGGCCTTGCCACACCAGAAGTCCCACACGTCGCCGTCGTAGGGAACACCGTAGCCGATGGCTTTCGACGAGTCGATGACGCTGCCGCCACCCACCGCAAGAATGAAGTCAACACCCTCGGCACGGCAAAGCTCAATGCCCTCCTTCACCTTAGAGAGCAGCGGGTTGGGCACTACGCCGCCCAGCTCCACAAAGGCAATTCCTGCCTCCTGGAGCATTTTTTCCACCTTGTCGAGCAGACCGGAGCGGCGCGCGCTGCCGCCACCGTAGTGAACAAGCACCTTCGTGCCGCCGTATTTCTTTATTAACTGAGCCAACTGTTCTTCCGACTCGCGTCCGAACACCACTTCCGTGGGCGAATAAAAATTGAAATCTTTCATTTTTCAGAGTATTTGATGAGAACTTACTTAGTTTCGTTATTATAGAGAACCATCTTCTACAGTTCTTTAATCTCTGCATCAACAATATAAATATCTCCTTCTCTATCTCTCAGAACATTTCTTGGAACCAAGTCCCATACCTCGTACGACTTGTTAACAAAATGCCCCTCCCTGTTCTGTTTGACGAATCCTAATGCAGCCATATAAGTGTCAATCTCGATGGATGTTGCCGGCAATGCATCTTTAACTAAATGCTGCTGAAGCACAGGCATTACAGTTCTTCCGTCAAAGCCTGTAAAAGCATAAAGAGAATAAGACGTTTCATAGAAAAGACGATTATGCAAAATAATCTTTTTAAGCAGTCCTGTTATGCTTCCGCTATTGAGGAGATTATTGATTTGTAGATAGTGTTATTAGAAACGTATGTGTCATTTTCGTTTCCACTTGGGCCTGGCACACCTAAATTCATTACGCAATCCATCGTAAGCCATAAACCATTCTCTTTGGCATACAGCTCTGAAACTCGTTGCTCCAGGTCCAATCTGTTTACATGCTTTTGGCCATCTCGAAGTTGCGCTTCATATAGTTGGCAGCGTCGATGGAGTTCATCGATAACTTCATAGATTCTGCAATTTTCTGCAACTTCCTCTCCACTGCCTCTTTGTGGAATTGATTCAAATATTTCATCTTTCATTTATTTTTTCTGCAAAGATAAAAAATATTTCTGTTTTTACAACCGCCATAAGAAAAAATAACGTAAATTTGCAGCAATAATAACTCAACAATAAAGATAAACACACAACATAAACCATAAGACCATGAACATTGGAGACAAAGCTCCCGAGGTGCTCGGTACCGACGAGCAGGGACGGGAAATTAAACTGAGCGACTTCCGTGGCCGCAAGCTGGTGTTGTATTTCTATCCCAAGGACTCTACCCCCGGATGCACCAATCAGGCATGCAACCTGCGCGACAACTACGAGCGCATGCTGAGCAAGGGCTACGCCGTGGTGGGCGTGAGTGTGCAGGACGCACGGTCGCACCAGCGTTTCATTGAGAAATACCAGCTGCCGTTCCCGCTGATAGCCGACACGGAGAAAACACTCGTGCAGCAGTTTGGCGTGTGGGGCGAGAAAAAGATGGCGGGCCGCACCTACATGGGTACGCTGCGCACCACCTTCATCATCAACGAGGAGGGCATCGTGGAGGAAATCATCTCGCCGAAGCAGATAAAAGTGAAAGAGCACGCGGCACAAATTTTGGGTGAGTAAGCATGGCTTTCGTAAAGCACGGTTTTGTGTTGAAATTTTCTAGAGAATTTTGGCCTAACGTGCGGTATTAAAATCTGCGAACAATGAAACACGTTTTTCTCGCCTTGTTCTGTGTCGTTGGCGCATGGTGGGGAGGAATGCTCATCGGCTGTCAGCCAAACAGTGCTCCCGACAACCTGCCCGCCGAGGGCAACGCCATGTATTATTGGCGCACGTCGCTTCGGTTCGACAGCACAGAGCGCGCATTCATGCGGCAGCAAAACATACGGCGGCTTTACGTTAAGTTTTTCGATGTGGCCGTTGAGGGCCCGCAAGGCCCGGTTCCCGTGGCCACACTCAAGTTCAACGACCCCGTGCCCGAGGGCGTGGAGGTAGTGCCAACGGTGTTTATCGTGGAAAACTGCCTGCGCGATACCATCGGCCATTTGGCTGAAAAGATAGTGACCCGTGTGATGAAGATGTGCGCGACCAACGACATCGGTGCCGTGCGCGAATTGCAGGTGGATTGCGACTGGACTTTGCGCTCGCGTGAGAAATATTTTGCCTTGCTCAGCGACATGCGCCGCTTGCTGAAAGAGCACGGCATGAAGCTTTCGGCCACCATACGCCTGCACCAGCTCAGCCAGCCTGCGCCGCCCGTGGACTACGGTGCGCTGATGGTGTATAACACCGCCGACCCCAGGCGGCTGACCGACCACAATCCGATACTCGACATTCGCGATGTGGAGCCCTACATGAAGCATCTCAAGGGCTACAAACTGCCGCTGGCCACGGCCTACCCGCTGTTCAGCTGGCAACTGCTGTTCAACGGCACAGCGTTCAACCGCTTCCTTTATGGCGAACGGCCTGTGCTGAAGCTGACCACCGACACCATCGTCAGTTGGCACAGTGAGGTAGAGCAGATTCTGCGTGCCAAGAGCGTGGTGGAAAAGCGCCGTGCCGACGCCTCCCACCTTATTATATTATATCATTTGGACAAACAATTCATTTCTAACTATACCAATGAAGACTATGAGAAGATTTTTAGCCGTTAGCCTGCTGCTCACCATGAGTGTGGCAGCCATGGCTTGTGCGTACCCGTCCATTCACAACTACTACGTGT
Organism: uncultured Prevotellaceae bacterium; assembly: GCA_900315565.1. Lineage (GTDB taxonomy): Bacteria > Bacteroidota > Bacteroidia > Bacteroidales > Bacteroidaceae > Prevotella. The sequence goes on from OMZS01000027.1 coordinate 24,795, forward strand.
TCAGCGTTTTCAACCGCAACATGCTCTCCGACCGTTTCGGGGAGATTACCAACAAAAACTGGGAAGCCTACACCGAAGGCAAGGTGAAAGAATTTGATGCCGACAAGGTGATGGCCTATGCCCGTTCGAAAAACGACACAGAGATGATGGCCTACCTGCGGCTGCTCAACCAGTATCTGGCCATCTGCGGATGGCAGGCCGACGCATGGGACTACCCCTCGAAAGAGCAGGTGAAAGCCCAGAGTGCCAAGCTGCGCACCATCCGCCAGCAGGCCACAGCCAAGGTGCGCTCGAAGCTGCGCAGCCAGAATGCGCTGCTCGTGATGCGCTGCAACATGCAATTAGAAGACTATGCCGCAAACATAAAGTTCTGGAACGAAACGGGGCAGGGCATGCGCGAGTCGGTATATCGCGACATGATGCAAGACCTTTACGCTCAGGCGCTGCTGAAAACAGGGCGCAAGGTGGAGGCACTGGAAAACTACGTCCAACTGGGCGACATGCTCAGCGTGAAGTGGTGCTTAGAGGGCGACATCAGTCTTAAAGCCATCAAAGAGCTCTACCATCAGGCTCCAAACTCGGCCGGATTACCGTTCTTGGTGCAGCGGTTCGTCAACGACTCGCAGGACGTGCTCGACGGCAGTTCGTGGGAAAGTCCTCATTTCCAGACCACTGCCGGCAAGCGCAAGCAGGTGAAGCCCGAATACGCCGCCCAGGTAAGGCAGTTCATCGACTTTGCCCAGCAAGTGGCCAAGGAGGGCCGGACGCAGAGTCCCGTTCTCTGGCAGTCGGCTGCCGGATGGCTGGAGTATCTGTTCGGCAGCGAGCAGACAGCCAAGCGCATCAGCGACAAGAGCGAAGGCATGGAAGGCACGCAGCGCATGCAGGACAACGCCCGCGTGATTCGTTTCTTGGTGAACATGAGCAATGCCAAGAACTCGAAGAAAACCGACAAGTACGTGGCCGAGGAACTGCAGTGGCTGGAAGAAAAAGCCCAGGAGGACCGCGGCGAAACCACTGATTATGAGAATCATTACACCCAAATGCTCGACCGTGCCGTGTATGAGTTCCTCAGCCACTGCTACGACGAGTGGAAACGCCCCGAAGTGGGCACCGCATTGGCAGGTGTGCTCAGCGAGAATCCCGTCGCCTTCAGCGATTGGTACTACCGCAGCCCCAAGAAGACCGGCGAAGGCGGATACAACGGTGACTACAGCAACGACTTCTCGTGGAGGGCCGATTCGCTGAGTGCCAAACAGCTGGCCGACTATGCGGAGTACATCAACAGCGAGTCGTCGAACCCGCTGCAACAGTGGCTCAGCAAGCGCAACTACCGCAACAACGACTATCTGAACGACTTCATTGGCACCAAATATCTGGCAGAGGGCAACCTGGCCAAGGCTGTGGAGTATCTGGAGAAAGTGCCGGTGAAATTCCTCAACACACAAAACATCTGCCGCTATGCGGACGAACGCTCGTTCACCACAGAGCCGTGGCTGGAAGACCAGAGCGGCAATCTGGACGACGGTCCCTTTGCGGTAACGCTTAAGTCTAATGTGAAACTGGAGTGGGCCAAGCAAATGATTGACCTGCAGAACAAACTCTCCGTGAGCAACGAAGCTGCCCGGCAACAAACGGCCTACCAGTTGGCCGTATTGAGTTTCCAGGCAAGCTACAAAGGCGACTGCTGGTTCATCACCCACTATGGCAACAGCGTGACGGACACCGTCAAGGTGGGCGAATTCGACTACATGAGCAAGGCCGTGGAGTATCTCAACGTGGCCAAACAGTCCAGCGACATCAAATTGAAGGAGAAAGCTCTGTTCGGACTGGCCTATATTCCGCTCGGCCCCTGGTGTGAGAGCAAATGGGACGACAAGGCCATGGACTATGTGGACTTTATCCACCGCGACAGCCGGCAGTATAAGGCTCTGAAAGAGCTGAGCGCCTTCTACCGCAAGAATCCTAAAAGCCAGTTTGCTTCGAAGTGCGATGTGCTGAAACAGTTTGAGAAAGACAATATCTGAACCACTTTTATTTAATTACTATGATCAACCAACAGTTACTGCAACCCAAGAGCATCGTCGTTATCGGCGGCTCGAACAATGTACACAAGCCCGGAGGAGCCATTGTGCGCAACATCCTCAGCGGCGGATACGAGGGTACGCTGCGCATTGTCAATCCTAAAGAAGATGCCGTGCAGGGCATTAAGGCTTTCCACGACGTGAAGGAAGTGCCTCCCACCGACATGGCCGTGCTCGTGGTGGCCGCCCGCTTTTGTCCCGACTATGTGGAGTATCTGGCGGCAGAGAAGCAGGTCAGGGCCTTCATCATCATTTCGGCGGGCTTCGGCGAGGAAACCGAGGCCGGGGCAGCCCTCGAACAGCGCATACTCGACACATGCCAGCGCTACGGAGCCGCCCTCATCGGTCCCAACTGCATCGGTCTGCTCAACCGCCACCACCACAGCGTGTTCACCAAGCCCATTCCCGACCTCAATCCGCAGGGCGTTGACTTCATTAGCGGCTCAGGAGCCACGGCTGTGTTCATCCTCGAGTCGGCCGTCATCAAAGGATTGCAGTTCAACAGCGTGTGGTCTATCGGCAATGGCAAGCAGATAGGCATCGAGGATGTGCTGCAGTACATGGACGAGAATTTCGACCCCGCCACCGACTCGCACGTCAAACTGCTCTACATTGAGAACATCGCCAATCCCGACAAACTGCTCTTCCATGCCGGAAGCCTCATACGCAAGGGCTGCCGCATTGCCGCCATCAAGGCGGGCAGCAGCGAGAGCGGCAGCCGTGCTGCCAGCAGCCACACGGGTGCCATCGCGTCGAGCGACAGTGCCGTCGAGGCCCTGTTCCGCAAAGCAGGCATTGTGCGTTGCTTTTCGCGTGAGGAACTCACCACGGTGGGCTGCATCTTTACCTTGCCTCCGCTCAAAGGCAAAAACTTTGCCATTGTCACCCACGCCGGAGGCCCTGGCGTGATGCTCACCGACGCACTCTCGAAGGGCGGACTGCGCGTGCCCAGTTTCGTTTCGCCAGAGGATGAGCCGCATGCCGACGAGGTGAAGGCTGCTGCCGAGGAGCTGAAGCAGCAGCTGTTCTCCGGCTCGTCGGTGTCGAATCCCATCGACATTCTAGCCACAGGAACGGCCGAGCAGCTGGCCGTGGCCATCGATTTCTGTGAAAACCGTTTCCCCAACATCGATGCCATCGCCGTTATCTTCGGCACTCCCGGACTGAAGCAAATCTACGAGGTGTACGAAATGCTCGACAAGAAAATCAGAGAGTGCAAGAAACCCATATTCCCCATCTTGCCCAGCCTGCACACCGCCGGTCCTGAGGTGGCCGAGTTCCTGAAGAAAGGCCACGTGAACTTTAGCGACGAGGTGACGCTGGCCACCGCCCTCTCGCAAATCATGCGCACCCCCAAGCCCGCAGCCCCCGAACTGGAGCTCTACGGCGTTGACGTGCCCCGCATTCGCGAAATCATCGGCGGCATCCAGGAGAACGGCTACATAGAGCCGGGGCTGGTGCGCCAGCTGCTCATGTGCGCCGGCATTCCGTTGGTGCCCGAGATGGTCAGCACGTCGAAGGAAGAACTGGCTGCCTTTGCCGCAAAGGTGGGCTATCCGGTGGTGGCAAAAGTGGTGGGCCCAGTCCACAAAAGCGATGTGGGCGGCGTGGCTCTCAATATACGCACCGAAAAACATCTTATGCTCGAGTTCGACCGCATGATGGCCATACCCGACGCCAAGGCTGTCATGGTGCAGAAGATGCTGAAAGGCACCGAGCTGTTTATCGGTGCCAAATACGAGCAGCGCTTCGGCCACGTGGTGCTCTGCGGTCTGGGCGGCATCTTTGTCGAGGTGCTGAAAGACGTTTCGAGTGGCTTGGCACCGCTTTCTTACGCAGAGGCTTACTCCATGATACACTCGCTGCGCGGCTACAAAATCATCAGGGGTACTCGCGGACAGCAGGGCATCAACGAGCAGAAATACGCCGAAATCATTGTGCGCCTCTCCACGCTGTTGCGTTTTGCCACCGAAATCAAGGAAATTGACCTCAACCCCCTGCTTGCCGATCCCAAGGATGTGGTGGCCGTCGATGCACGCATACTCATCGAGAAGTAAATTCCGTGGTGCGTGAAGCTGAGGCCAGCCGCGCCCTGTCGTAGCCTGCTCTCATCCACCCGCGGCTCCTAGATTTTACCGCAATAAAAAAAGCCCCGATATCACATCGGGGCTTTCTTTATATGTACATACCTTGAATGTTTTAGCAGTTTAAAGTTTATGTAGCATGTAAATCTTGGAAATCTTTACTTGTTTTCGATTGCAAAGATAAGCACAGAATTGATATAAATCAAATTTTTGATGTTTTTTTCGCAAAAAAACTACGCAAACGTTTTCAAGTGGTTTTTGCGCTTTTTGAGCTAAAATGTAACAAATAGAAAAGTAAATGATACATTTCGAAATATTTTTCGCTGCTCTCCCGATGCTCGCACCCTCTCTCGCAACGGGCTTTTCAGGGTGGCAGAACAGAATTCTTTGTCGTAAGATTTGAATGTGTCGCCGTAAGATTTGAAATCTTTGTTGTGGGATTTGAATGTGTTGCCGTGAGCTATAGAATTATCGTCGTGAGATAAAAAAATATTGCCGTGAGTTACGAAAATATCTCACGGCAATCATATAAAATTCTCTAGAAAATTTGCAGCTATTTCAGCGTACCTCAATTTCAACCCTGTGTAATACGAACATCAAAGCCAGTGCCCCGAGGGCTACGGCAAGGGTGACGGGAGTAAGTTGGAACACGTCTTGAGCCGGAACGGTGCGCACGGCCACGGTGATGGCTTCGGCGAGCACCTTCCATCCGCGGATGGCGATGAAGAACACAATTCCCAGCGTGACGCAAAAGACCGTCCACCAGCGGTTGAGCTTGTTGTTGCGCGAAGGCAGTTGTCGCATCACGCGGCGGCTGAAACCGTGATCCTGGATTTCGGCGCGCTGTTCGCTGAAGAATCGTTCGAGCAGCGCTTCGTCCTGCACGCTGAGCAGCTCGTCGAGTGCAGGGCTCCCGTTGTCCTGCGGGCTGAGCAGCTCGTCGAGAGCCGGGCTCTGCTCTTCGTGCGCGGAAAGCAGTCCTTTGAGTGCGTCAGCAGCGTTTTGCTGCTGTGACTCCTCTGTGCCGATGGGTTTGTTGATATTATCCATATCCGTTTTCTTTTAAATAGTTTGCCAGTTTTTGTTTGCCACGGGCCAGATGCGATTTCACGGTGTTCACCGTGATGCCCGTGATTTGGGCGATGGCATCGATGGGTTGCCCTTCTACGAGTTGCAGGGTGACGCAGGTGCGCTCGTCGTCGCGCAGCAGTTGCATGGCCTGGTGGATGTCTATTTTGAGTCCGGCCGACGCAGCGCTGGTACTGAAGTTGGCGCGTATGGCGGGCTGTTCGATGTCGTCGGTGGTGCGCTGTGCGCGTTTATAGTCGTAGAACACGTTGTAAGCAATGCGGTAGAGCCATGTTGAGAAGCTCGCCTTGCCTCTGAACGAGGCGATGTTGGTGTAGGCCTTCAGGAAGGTGTCTTGCGCCAGGTCGTCGCTCAACTGTGTGTCGCCGAGCGTGAGGTTGAGGAAGAACCTTCGCACAGGCGACTGGTATTTTCTGACAAGCTGGTCGAATGCCCGCTTGTTGTGAAATACAGCCACCTGTGTGACGAGCGATATGTCGCTGAGCGCATTCATCGTTGAAAATCAGTAGTTAGGATAGGGGAGTGTGAGGCTTGGGTAGTGGGTTACATTTGGTCGTCTGTTATGTCGTTGCGCTTCCGGTCGCGGTAGCCGATGATGGCCTGACCGATGCCGTAGAACGTCACGAGCCATCCGATGCCTGTCAGCGGGTCGGCGCCGAGACAGTAGAAGAATGCCACCAGTCCGAGTCCCAGGGCTGCGCGTTTGATGCCGTTGCGCCAAAGGTCGCTATCTTCTTTCGGCTCTTCGCGCAGCAGTTCTGGCGGTATCTGCTGTCCAGTCTCCATGGCTTTTTCGGCCAGCTTGTATTTTCGGTTGCGGTTGCGCATCAGCAGCCATACAATTACGGCCAGGGCAATGAAGGGCGCAAGCAGGAAAAGGAAGACCAGCAAGGCGATGAGCACAGCCAGGAATCCGCCAAAAGCCCCGCCAAACATGCCCAGGAGCCGCTCGAGAAACGTCAGCACCTCTTCGTCGTCGCCGTCGATGGTGTAGGTGACGGTGCCGTTGTTGGCCACAGTGGTGGAACTGTCGTTGCTGGTGGTGTCCGAGTAGGCCACGATGGCGTCGTCGCCGGTGGTGGTTGTACTGCTCTGCTTGTCGGCAGGCGTAAGGGTGGTGGCCGAGTCGGCCTTCACAGTGTTTTGTTTCGTCACATTGGCCGTAATGGCAGGGTTGTGGCGGTGTTTCTGTGCTGCTACAGGTGAGGCGGTGCTCAGGGTGAGCAGCATTGCTAGAGCTATCAAATACTTTTTCATCATCGTGTTCTGTCTTTTTTGTTGTTTGATTTTGTCGTTTTGACGAAACAAACGCTGATTTAGTTGCAAAGTAACGCATTTTTTTTTAACTTTGCCCAAAATTTACCGAAAAATTATGCAATTGCCCGCCGATTTTGCCTCTACTATGCGCCTTTTGCTGGGCGACGAAGGCTTCGGAGCCTTTGCCAGCGCGCTCGACGACGAGCCGCCCGTGAGCATCAGGCTCAATCCGCTCAAAGTGCCCATGCTTGATGCCGGGCATGCCGAGCGGCTGTGCCGGCGGCTGGGCGATGCGGTGCCTTGGTGCGAAGGCGGTTATTATCTGCCCCGGCGCCCTCAGTTCACTTTCGACCCGCTGTTGCATGCTGGCGTCTATTATGTGCAGGAGGCCTCGTCGATGTTTCTCGACTGGCTGCTTCGCCGTCTGTTGCCCGAGCTCAGCGAAAAGAAGAAGGGTGAGCCTCTGGCCATGCTCGACCTTTGTGCCGCGCCCGGCGGCAAATCGACCGTAGCCCGTGCGGCTCTGCCCGAGGGAAGTCTGCTTGTGAGCAACGAGCCCATGCGCACCCGGGCGCAGATTCTGAGCGAGAACATGCTGAAGTGGGGCCATCCTGATGTTGTCGTCACCAATAATTATCCCAACGACTATCGCCGTGCAGGCATGCGCTTTGATGTTGTGCTGTGCGACGTGCCCTGCAGCGGCGAAGGCATGTTTCGCAAGGACAGTCAGGCAGTGGCCGAGTGGAGTAGGCAGAATGTAGAGCAGTGTTGGCGGCTTCAGCGCCAGATAGTGGCCGACGCTTGGGAGTGTCTGGCCGACGGCGGACTGCTCATCTACAGCACCTGCACGTTCAACACCGAGGAGAACGAGCAAAACATCGGGTGGTGCGAGCAGGAACTTGGAGCCGAGGTGGTGGGCGTTGACGTTGATGCCAGCTGGGGCATCACTTCTTCGCTGCTGCCCGGATTCTGTCGGCCCGTCTATAGATTCCTGCCGGGCCGCACCCGTGGCGAGGGACTGTTTATGGCCGTTATGCGAAAACCGGCGGGCGACACGCGCGCTGACAGCTGCGATGCCCTTCGCCGAAAGGTGCGTCAGCGGCTTCGCGTGCTCAGCGACGGACCGAAACCGCCGCAGAAAAAAGGCAAAGACCTGCTGCCCGACGTGTCGGAAGCCCTGCTGGCCAGCGGCAAAACTGCTGCAGACAAGGCTGTCGGCAGCGTGTGGCCCCGCTGCGAGCTGACCTGGGAACAGGCGGTGGCCTTTCTGCGCAAAGAAACACTCGTGCTGCCCCCCGACGTGCCGCGCGGCATCGTCATGGTGACGTTCTGGAATGTTGCGCTGGGCTTTGTCAAGAACGTAGGCAACCGCGCCAACAACCTGTATCCGCAAGAATGGAAAATAAAATCAACCCACATACCCAATAATTACGATGAAACAATATCTTGACCTGCTCGACCGCATTCTGACGGAGGGCATCCGAAAAGAAGACCGCACCGGAACGGGCACCATCAGTGTGTTCGGCCATCAGATGCGCTTCAATCTGGACGACGGTTTCCCGCTTCTCACCACCAAGAAACTCCACCTGAAGAGCATCATCTACGAACTGCTTTGGTTTCTGCGGGGCGATACCAACATCAAGTATCTGCACGACCACAAGGTGAGCATCTGGGACGAGTGGGCCGACGAAAACGGCGATCTGGGGCCCGTTTACGGCCACCAGTGGCGGTCGTGGCCCGACTACGACGGTGGAACCATCGACCAGATTCAGCAGGTGGTTGACCAGCTTAAGAACAACCCCAACTCGCGCCGCATGATTGTCTCGGCATGGAACGTGGCCGAAGTCAACAAGATGGCCCTGCCGCCCTGCCACTCGCTGTTCCAGTTCTATGTGGCCGACGGACGGCTCTCCTTGCAGCTCTACCAGCGCTCAGCCGACACGTTTCTCGGCGTGCCGTTCAACATTGCCAGCTACGCCCTGTTGCTGATGATGATGGCACAGGTGACGGGACTCAAGGCGGGCGACTTTGTGCACACCACGGGCGACACCCATCTCTATCTGAACCATCTTGACCAGGCCCGACTGCAGCTCACGCGCGAACCGCGCCAACTTCCTGTGATGCGCATCAATCCCGACGTGAAAAGCATCTTCGATTTCCAGTACGAAGACTTCCTGTTGGAGGACTACGACCCGCATCCGCACATCAAGGCCGAAGTGAGTGTGTAGGAGAAATAAAAAAATGAAATATTAAAAATTAAAAATGAAAAATGAAAAATTGGAATTAGTTATTTAGGAAAGAAATTAATATAATTATTAATTATCCAAGAATTATTTATTATAATTTATGGCGAAATTATTCTAATTATTCTAATTTCTTTCCTATCCTCCTTAAACTTCTTGAACTTCTTGAACTCCTTGAACTCCTTACATATTTAGAAATGTCTATTAGTATTATAGCCGCTGTGGCACGAAACCGCGCCATCGGCTTTCAGAACAAGTTGCTCTACTGGTTGCCCAACGACCTAAAGCGTTTTAAACAGCTCACCACCGGCCACACCATCATCATGGGCCGCCGCACCTTTGAGTCGTTGCCCAAAGGCGCGCTCCCCAACCGGCGCAACGTGGTGCTCAGCCGTTCAAAGGGCGATTTCCCCAGCTGCGACCATTTTCGCACACTCAACGAAGCGCTGGCTAGCTGCTCGCCCGACGAGGATGTTTATATCATTGGCGGAGCCTCGGTCTATCGCCAGGCATTGCCTTTGGCCGACCGCCTGTGTCTCACCGAAATAGACGACACTCCCGCTGATGCCGACGCGTTCTTTCCGCCTTACGACGACTGGCAGTTGGTGCAGGCCGAGCACCACGCTCCCGACGAGCGGCACGAATATGCCTATACCTTTGCCGACTACGTGCGGCCTTAATGGTATAGCAAAAGCATTTAGAAAGAAAAAGCGGAAAATTTTTGGCTTTTTCGGCGTTTCGTAGTACCTTTGCAGCGGTTTACAAAATGTAGGCTAAGGGGTGCCCGATGTTTCGGGCTGAGATGATACCCTCTGACCTGATCCGGGTAATGCCGGCGTAGGGATTTTGCAGTTTTTTCTCCCCCTTCATTTTGTTATATATATAAATAAGGTAATGAAAAAAAGTGTTATCACACTAATGGCACTCGCGTGTGCCATGACCGCTGGTGCCGAGCGTATCGACACAACAAAAACCTATCAACTTCAGGACGTGCAGGTGACTGCCACGCGAGCCACCAAAAAAACGCCGATGGCCTTCAAGGACATGACGCAGCAGCAAATCCGCGAGGTGAACTTCGGAAAAGACGTGCCCTATCTGCTCTCGCTCACGCCTAGCGTGACCATGACCAGCGACGCCGGAAACGGCATAGGCTACACCACGCTGCGTGTGCGCGGCACCGACCCCAGCCGCATCAACATCACCAGCAACGGCATACCGATGAACGACGCTGAGAGCGCACAGCTCTTCTGGGTGAACATGGGCGACTTTGCCTCGAGCGTGCAGTCGATGCAGATACAACGCGGCGTGGGTACTTCGACCAACGGAGCGGGTGCCTTCGGAGCCACGGTGAACATGCTCACCGAAAACATTGGCATAGCGCCCTTTCTGGGCATCGACCTGTCGGGCGGCTCCTATTACTCACACAAAGAAACCCTGCGCTTCGGAACAGGATTGCTCGGCGGCCACTGGGGCGTGCAGGGCAGACTGTCGAACATTGGCTCGAAAGGCTATCTCGACCGTGCCTCCACCAAGCTCAACTCTTATTTCCTGCAGGGCGGATATTTCAGCGACAACACCGTGGTGAAGTTCATCACATGGAACGGACAGGAACAAACCTACCATGCCTGGAACTACACCTCGAAATACGAGCAGAGCCTCTTCGGGCGCACCTACAACTCGTGTGGCGTGATGGGCTGGAACGCCAACGGCACGCCCACAGCCTATTATGACAATCAGACCGACAACTACCACCAGCAGAATTATCAGCTCATACTGAACCAGCGCCTCGGACAGATGCTCAATCTCAACACAGCCCTGCATTACACTCACGGCGATGGTTACTACGAGCAGTACAAAACAGGCCGCAAACTGAGCCGTTATGGTCTGGGCAGCGAAGGGCATGAATATGGCGACGTGATTGAGCAGAAGAAAATGAAGAACGACTTCTATGGCCTGGTGGCTTCGCTTGTATATAACGACCGTGAGCGGCTGGAAGCCGCGTTCGGAGGCGGTTGGAATAAGTACGACGGCGACCACTACGGCAATGTGGTGGGTGTTCCCAACTACGAGTACTATCGCAACAACGCCAAGAAAACCGATTTCAACATCTACGGCAAGGCCAACTACAATCTGACTGATCAACTCAGTGCTTTCCTCGATTTGCAGTACCGCCGCGTGGGTTACAAGATGCAAGACCCCACCGACAAGTACGGTTACAATACCGACGGGGCTTACATCATCGACAACACCTTCAACTTTTTCAACCCAAAGTTCGGCCTGAACTATCAGATTAACGACAACCACCGCCTGTACGCATCGTATGCCATCGCCCACAAAGAGCCCACGCGCAACGACTACGAGGACTACGCCGGGGAAGAGCTGAAGGCAGAGCGCCTGTACGACCTGGAGGCAGGCTACAAGTACCAGAGCCGTGAGTTCTCGGCAGGTGCCAACATCTACTGGATGAACTACAACGACCAGTTTGTGCTCACCGGCGATTTGAACGACATTGGCGAGGCCGTGGCACGCAATGTGGGTAAAAGCTACCGTCTGGGCATTGAGTTGGAAGCTGCGTGGCAGCCCGTCAGCTGGTTCCGCTGGGATGTCAACGCCACCCTCTCGCGAAACCGCGCGAAGGACTGGACCGTTGAGGACGACGCCGCAAAGGTCCATAACTTGGGCGAAACGCCGCTGAGTTTCTCGCCCGACCTTATTGCAAACAACATCTTTACTTTCTCCTACAAGGGCCTGAAAGCCTCGCTGCAAAGCCAGTATGTGAGCGACCAGTATCTCACAAACACGGGCTTCCGCGAAATGGAGTGCAAGGACGCCAACGGCAACACCACCTACGAGACGCTGCTGCTGAAGAAACACTTTGTCACCAATGCTGACCTGAACTACACGTTCAGCATGAAGCGCTGGGGCATGAAGTCGGTGACAGCCGGCATCACGTTCTACAACCTCTTCAGCGCCAAATACGATAACAACGGCTGGGCTGCTCCGCAGTTTGTCAGCGATGGCAACACGCTGAAGGCCGTCAACACATGGGGCACGCGCGACATGGATGCCGCTGGTTTTGCTCCCTCGGCACCCTTCAACGTGATGGCCCATCTGTCGCTCGACTTCTAAAAGTCCGTGCGACATAACGCCACCGCACCGGCCATTCATCACCCCGCAGGAACCATTCATCCCCTAGCAGTTACCATTCAACACTTCTTACATGCAAGACTTTTTAGCTTCCCATTGGCTCGATTTTCTGACCACGGTGCTCGGCCTCATTTACATCTGGCTGGAGTACCGGGCCAGCATCGCCCTTTGGATAGTGGGTGTCATCATGCCTGCCCTCGACATTATTCTCTATTGGAGCCATGGACTTTATGGCGATGCAGGTTTGGCCGCCTACTACACCCTGGCTGCCTTCTATGGCTACATGGTTTGGAAATTCGGAAAGAAACGCGGTCAGACTGACAAGCAGCAACTGCCCATCACCCATTTCCCCCTGCGCCTGGTGGTGCCTGTGCTGGCGTTTTTCCTGGCTGCTTGGGGCTTAACCTACTATGTGCTCATTACGTGGACCAACTCTACGGTACCCGTGCTCGACTCCTTCACCAATGCCCTTTCTATTGTGGGGCTCTGGACCCTGGCTCGCAAGTATCTCGAGCAGTGGCTGTTCTGGATGGTGGTAGATCTCATCAGCTGCGTGCTCTACGTGCAGAAAGGCATCCCCTTCAAGGCTTTGCTCTACGGGCTCTATGTGGTGATTGCCGTGATGGGATGGTTCAGGTGGAAAAAGATGATGAATAACGAACAAAATATAGAACAAACAACCACAGCCTTATGAAATACCCGCTCATCAACGAAGACTACCGCCCCGAAGCCGTCGTGCTGGCCGGTGGCGACTATCCCCGTCATCCCGTTCCCTTGCATCTGCTCGACAACGCACCCTACCTCTGCTGTTGCGACGGAGCCGCTGTAGAGCTGCTCGAGCATGCCATCACGCCACAAGCCATTGTGGGCGATGGCGATTCGCTTCCGGCGTTCTTCAGAGAGCATTATGCTGGCATTGTGCACATCTATAGCGAGCAGGAAGACAACGATCTGACCAAAGCTACGCGCTTCTGCATGGCCAAAGGCTACCGGCGCATCGCCTATCTCGGGGCTACCGGCAAACGCGAAGACCACACCGTGGGCAACATCAGCCTCTTGGCGCGCTACAGGTCCGAAATGCAGCTCAACGTCACCATGATTACCGACCACGGATACTTTGTCCCCATACGGGGCTATGCCGAACTGGAATCTTTCCAGGGCCAGCAGGTGAGCATCTTCAATCTTGGCTGCAGCCAGATTTCGGCCGAAGGACTCAAATGGGAGCCTTACGCCTATCAGCAGTGGTGGCAGGGAACGCTCAACGAAGCCACAGGCCAGCGCATTTTGCTCCATGGAGACGGCAATTTAGTGGTTTTCCGTACTTACAACCGTAAATAGATGTTAAATAACGTGGAATTGTGGCACAAAAAGGTCCAAAAAAATTGCCAGTTCAATAATTATGACTACTTTTGTGCAGCGAAGGTAAGTGTTACTTACATTTACCTCTGCTCGCGAGAGTAGTTTTTTTCATAAAGTTAATTTAGTTTAATTAAAGTCTCGGCGCCGTATCTGTGAAGATGTGGCGCTTTTTTTTGTGTCCTTTTTTTGCTGCCATATCGCCACTTTTTGTTATCTTTGCAGCAGAAAACACCCCATTCGTATGTTGTCAACAGTCGAAATCATATTGCTCATTCTCCTCATTGCCATTATCGCGATGCTGGTGCTGATTGTCAAGACCATTGGCAACCAAATGCGGCTGAACAGACAGCAGATGGCCATCAAGGCCGAACAAAAGGCGGCCCAAGAGGCACTTAAGACCCAATTGGCCCGCCAGCAAGCCATGCTCGAGCAGCAGCAGAGTCAGGCAGAACAACAATCAGCCACTGCCACCGCCCAGAACAGCCCTGACGCCAATCCTGTCGCCACGCGGCAGCTGGTTCTCAATACGCTCGTGAAAATGAACTGCACACCCAAGGTGCAAGAGGGCATGGGCATTACTTTCAACTACCAGGGCGGCAATTTTGTCATCGACGCCGAAGACGGCTGTAAGTTCATCGTTGTGTATTATCCCTTCTGGTACACATTCCGTCTTGACGACATTGAGTTGCTTGCCGCCTGTCAGAAAGCCGTCAGCCGCGCCAACCACAAGTACAACTGTACCACTCTTTACAGCATCTATAAGGACGAGAACACCGTGGCCTTGCACTCCAAGCGCCAGCTGCTGTTCATCAGAGAGATTCCAGCACTCGAGCAGTATTTGCCCTCCATGCTGGGCGACTTTTTCAAGTCGGCCAACGAGGTGGGCGCAGAGATAGACAAGGTAAAAGAGCTCGAACAAGCATGAAAGTCCGTAGGGCTTTCATTTTTTTAATACATATTTAATTCAATCATCAAAACAAATGCAAACAAAAAGTTTCAATCCTCGACGCGTGCTTCGTTTCCGCCAGTTCAGCCGCAAGGGTTACGCCCTGTTCAGCTGCTTAGGCAAAGAAGTGCTCATCGGAACGCTGAGCGTGGCCACGCTGACTTACGCCAAGGCCGACGGCATCAGCATTGAGCCGATGAGACCCGACACGGCCAAAACGAGCCGCGAGGTGAGACTGGACGAGGTGAACGTAACCGGTTCCAGGGCGCCGCTGACCCGAGGTCAGCAGGCACGAATGGTAACTGTGCTCGACCGCGCTGACATTCAGGCGGCCCCAGCACAAAGTATGAATGATTTGCTGAAATACGCCGTGGGCGTCGATGTCCGTCAGCGCGGACCCATTGGAGCGCAGACCGACGTCAGTATCCGGGGCGGCAACTACGAGCAAATCACCCTTCTTCTCAATGGCATTAACATTTGCGACCCCCAGACTGGGCATAATGCCTTCGATTTTCCCCTTGACATTGCCGACGTGGAGCGCATAGAAGTGCTCGAAGGACCTGCCGGACGCGTTTATGGAACATCCTCGCTTGTGGGTGCCATCAACATTGTTACCCGGCAGCACGACAAAAATACACTCGATGCCCATTTGGAGGGCGGCTCCTATGGCTATCTCAGTGCAGGTGCACGCGCCTCGTTCTCCAACTCTCATCTCTCCACTCTTAACTCTCCACTCTTCACAAACAGCCTTTCGGCCAACCTCACCCGAAGCGACGGCTACAGCCGCAACAAGGCCGGTCGTCTGAATGCCGATTACCAGGTCGCAAAGTTCTTCTACCAGGGCCATTACGACGCCCCGCTGGCCCGTGTCAGCTGGCATGCCGGACTGAGCACGCGCGGCTTCGGTTCGAATACTTTCTACGGGGCCAAATGGGATGACCAGTACGAGCACACCCTGAAAAGTTTTACCGCCATTCAGGCCGAGAACAAGCGTGGACGCTTCCGCCTGAAACCCTCCGTTTACTGGAATCACTCCGCTGACCGATTTGAGTTGTTCCGCAATGCCCCCGATGTTTATCCTTTCAACTACCACCGCACCGACGTCTTCGGCATCAACCTTAACAGCTACTTCGACTGGCAGCTCGGGCGCACCGCCCTCGCCGCCGAGTGGCGCAACGAAGACCTCATAAGTACCAACCTTGGCGAGCCGCTGGCAAAAACTCACGCCATAGGCACCACCGGCCGCCGCTACGAGTACGGGCTCAATCGCACCAACCTGAGTTTCGTCGTCGAGCACAATGTGATGCTCAGCCGGCTGACACTCTCCGCCGGACTCATAGCCGTGAAAAACTCATGGAACGCCATGAGCATGCGCTTCTATCCCGGCGTGGATGCCAGCTATCGCATTGGCGACCACCTGAAAATCTACGCCTCGCTCAACACCTCGCTCCGTATGCCGTCGGTCACCGAACTCTATTACTCCGTAGGCGGCCATCAGGCCGACAAGCACCTCAAGCCCGAGGAGCTGACAGCCGTCGAGGGAGGCATAAAATACACCACCAGCGCCGCCAGCGCCACCATGAGCATCTATCACAACCACTGCCGCAACCTCATCGACTGGATTCGCCACACCGACGATGCCGACGCTCCCTGGGAGTCGGTCAATTTCACGCGCCTCAATGCCCTCGGAGCAGAAGCATCGCTCACGCTCCACCTCGCCCAGCTGCTTGCCGGGCAAAAGGTGCTCAAAAAATTGCACATCGCCTACAGTCATATACACCAAGACAAAGCCGGGGCCGACGGCATTCAGAGCCTCTACGCACTCGAATACCTGCGCCACAAACTCGTGGCCAGCCTGCAGATGAGCCTCACCCCTAAATTGGACTTCTCGTTGCACTATCGTTACCAGCAGCGCACAGGAACCTATACCGACTCCGACGGCCACGTGTGCGACTACCAGCCCTACAGTATCATCGACGCGCGTCTCAGCTACCAGTCGTCCTCCTGCCAATTCTGTCTAGAGGCCAACAACCTGCTGAACAAAACTTACGTGGATTACGGCCATGTGCCCCAGCCAGGAACATGGATCATGGCTGGTGCCAGCCTGCAGCTGCCATTCTAGCGTAGCTACTATCTTTCAGGTTCGTAAGTTACGAAAACAAAAAGTTATCTCCAGCGGTCTGCTGCCGCTGGAGATAACTGTCAATGGCTTTCCGTTGTGGAAATGATTGTCTTGTCTAACACCTATCCCCCAACACCCATTGCCCACGATGTAATGTTCTTTTTCGCTGTCTCGGGTTTCATGGCTTCTTCTGTGGACAGGCCGGGGGGATTGATGCATTCCACCCGTGCGAAGCCTGCATCGAGCAGCGCCTGTCGGTCGTTGATACGGCCAGCTATGAGGGCCACAGGAACATGATGAGGCTGCGCCCGCTGAAGAATGCCAAAGGGCAGTTTACCCATTAGCGTCTGGCGGTCGGCAGAGCCTTCTCCGGTTATCACCAGGTCGGCATCTTTCAGAAGGTCTTCGAAGCTGATAGTCTTGGTGCCTACGTGCAGGTTTTGGAGGAGGAGATCGATGCCGGAGTGGCATTCGGCGTTCATGTATTGCAGAAAGGCATAACCAAGGCCTCCGGCAGCTCCCGCGCCAGGCATATTCTGGCGGTCGAAGCCAAAGTGGAGGGCAGACTTCTTGGCAAACTGCCTGGCGCGGTTGTCAAGGGCTGCCACCATCTGGGGACTGGCTCCCTTCTGCGGAGCAAACACGCAGGCTGCTCCCTGCTCGCCACATAGTGGATTGGTGACGTCGGAGGCAATGGTGAACCGGACATGGCGCAACTGGGTAACCTCGTCCCATGTGCATCCTTTTGCAAAGGCATCGATGATGGCTCGCAGCATGCCGATGCCACAGTCGCTGGTGGCACTGCCGCCCAGGCCCACGATAATGTGCCGGCAACCCCGGCGCAGGGCATCGGCAACGAGCTGGCCAGTACCGTAGCTGGTGGTCACCATCGGATTGCGCTCTTCAGGCGTGAGCAGGGTGAGTCCGCTGGCCTTGGCGATTTCTATCACTGCCGTGTCATTCTGTATGAGATACGGCGCGAGGATGGGCCGCATGAGGGGATCTCTCACACAGACCTCCACCAGCTGGCCGCCCATGGCGGATAGGAATGCCTCCAACCAACCCTCGCCGCCGTCGCTGACGGGAATCTGCACAACATCGGCTTCGGACATCTTACGGCGGATGCCTTCTGCCGCTGCCTGGTTTGCCTCTGCCGATGTCAGACAGCCTTTCAGCGAGTCGATAGCTACGATAATTATTCTCATGACTTGTTTCGAGTGAAAATGGCAAAAATGTTGTAGCTGACGCCATTGTCATAGACGTCCTCGCCCTCATACTCCTTCACCCAGCGGACGACACGGATGGTGATGGGCAGGACGATGATTTCATAGACTGTCTTCAGCACCAGCTGCGAGAGCATCATCAGGGGCAGCTCCTCGTTGGGCAGCACGCCCAGGAATGCCAGGGGGAAGAAAAGGAGCGAGTCGGCTCCCTCGCCCCAAACGGTGCTCATGATGGCTCTGAGGGGAAATCGCTTGCCCTGGTCGGAGATTTTCATGCGGCTCATGACGTAGGCATTGACGAAACTGCCCACAATGAACGACACGAACGAGGCGAGGGCGATGCGCGGGGTGAGGCCAAAAATGGCATGGAAACCGGTCTCGTTCTCCCAATAGGGTGCACCGGGGATGGCATCGGCTATGCAGGCTACCATCATGAAGGCAAAGTTGGTGAGGAAGCCCGTCCATATCAGGATGCTGGCACGCCGGTAGCCCCACACTTCGCACACCACGTCGTTGACGATATACGAGACGGGGAATATCAGTAGTCCGCCGGTCAGATGGAGCGACCCGAACACCATCTGCTTTGTCTCGAGAATGTTGGACGCTATGAGGCACACGGTAAACACAATGCTGAACTCCATGAACAGCACCGACACCATGTTTTTTTTCTCTTTTGGCATGCGCTATTGTCTTGAACTTCTTGTAACTCCTTGAACTCCTTGTAACTCCTTGTTTACTCCCTGCATTTCTCTTTCTTTCCGATGCGTTTGGCGGCACCAATGGCCCCCGTGGGGCATACCAGCCGGCAGAGGTGGCAGCCCACGCAGCGTTTGCCCTGAATGCGGGGCTGTCGGTCAGCGCCGAAGCTGATGGCCTGGTGCCCGCCGTCCATGCACGAGGTGTAGCAGCGTCCGCAGCCGATGCAGCGGTCGCGATCAATTTTGGGGAACACGATGGTATCGCGGTCGAGGTCGGTGGGGGTGACAAAGCGGGGCAGCTCCTCGCCCACGAGGTCGGCCAGTCGGCTGATGCCGCGCTGGTGCATGTAGTGCTGCAGTCCCAGCACCAGATCGTCGATAATACGGTAGCCGTACTGCATCACAGCGGTACACACCTGCACGTTGTGGCACCCCAGTTGGATGAATTCCAGTGCGTCGCGCCATGTCTCGATGCCGCCGATGCCGCTGAACTGTATGTTCTTCATAATGGGGTTTTTGGCCATCTCCAGAATGTGTCGCAGGGCGATGGGCTTCACGGCCCGTCCAGAATAGCCCGAAATGGCCTTGCGCTCGGAGACAGATGCGCGCTCGCCCATGGTGACCGACTTGATGGTGTTGATGGCTGAGATGGCGTTGGCTCCGGCAAAGTAGGCGCCCATGGCGGGCTGATTGATTTGTGTGATGTTGGGCGTCATCTTCGGAATGACGGGGATGCTCACGTTGCGCTTGACGTAGGCCGTGTAGAAGGTGACGAGCTCGGCATTTTGTCCCACATCGCTGCCCATGCCAGCCAGTCGCATCTGCGGACATGAGAAGTTGAGTTCCACAGCATCTACGCCAGCTGCCTCGGCCATCTTTGCCAGTTCTATCCATTGCTCCTCGGTCTGGCCCATGATGCTGGCCACGACTATCTTCGTGGGGTAGTTCTCCTTCAGCCGGTGCAGGATGTCGAAATCCACATCGGCCGGATTCTCGGAGAGCTGCTCCATGTTGCGGAAGCCGAAAAAGTCGGTGGTGCCGCCATCGCTCACGGCATCGAAGCGGGGCGACACCTCGCGAATGTCATCCAGGCAAATGGTTTTGTAAAAGACGCCTGCCCAACCAGCTTCGAAGGCTCTTGCCACCATCTCGTAGTTGGTACACACGGCCGACGAGGCGAGGAAAAACGGGTTTTCGCATGTGATGCCGCAGAATTCTATCTCCAATGAGGGCTGGGGCGCGAGGTGCGCGCCGCTGGTTGGTGGTCTGTCGCCGGCGGCCTCTTTGCTGTCAGAAGGAAATGCTGCCTTGAGCATTTCTCTGATGCGTAGCGGACGGTCGTAGTGGATGCAGGCCTCTTCGGCAGCCAGCAGGTCGTTGTCATCGCATGCTGCCACCCATTGCCAAGCCATCTCTTCGTTGTCGAAGCGGATGGCGCGTATGGCCCTAGCGGGATCTCCTTTTTTGCACGCCCGGCTGCAAGGTGCATCTGTGCAGAGCAGGCATCGGCGGGCCTCGTCGTGTATGTTTATTGCTCTTTTCATGGTGTTTGAATTATTAGTTAAATCTTGTTTTGTGCCCAAGTGCGTAACACTTTTGCAAAGATAATGCAAATGTGCGAAATATCAAAGCAAAACCTTTATTTTTGTAGGCGTAGGTGCAGATTACCAATCTTCTTAGGCACCGAGTGTTGGCAAACGGCAGTTTCGAACTTTCGCTGAACGAAAATGGCGGTTGGCTGAATATTTTTTGCGAGTCGGTTTTTGTTAACTACTTTTGCATTGTCAAAAAAATATTAGTATTAATGGATAACATGTAACGAAGATGAAAAAGACAACAAGGATGACCATCATGCTCATGGCTGCCATGGCGATGATGACAACAGCATGCTCGGAGGACGATGCCCTGAGCATAGACAGTAATAGTATGAACGAGGTTAGCGGTAACAGCAGCAACAGTTACGGCGGAAGCACTAACTCTTCTTTGTATGCGGAAATGGAAACTTTTACTGTTTCCATTGACAAGAACACAGAAGAACCCACATCAGAAGCCACGGCCCAATATCCCGGGGATGGCGATGCTCCCAGTGCCAACAGCTTCACCACGCTGGTCAACATCGACATGTCGAACCCTGTAGATGCTGCCATTGACGGCGTGACCATTAAGGTGGACGGTCAAAAGGTAACTGCCGACCATGGAAACACAGAGGGAGTCTGCTATGTGCTGACAGGAACAACGGCCGATGGGTCGCTTGTTATTAATGGTAACACCAACTTTGAGCTAAACCTCAATGGGGTGGACATTACCAGTGGTTCGACAACAGCCATCGACTTGGAGAGCAAGGGGAATGCCTATCTTATTGTCCACGGCAACAATAAAGTGAAAGACGGAGCGACAGAAGACCACAAGGGAGCCATCTACAGCAAAGGAAAACTATTCGTTTGCGGCGATGGCTCGTTAGAGGTGTATGGCACCTATAAGAACGGAATACATGGCAAGAGCAACATCATCATCGACAAGGGGGTCAACCTCTATGTCAGCTCCACAGAGAACAATGGCATCAAGGCTGGTGATAATATGTTCATCAATGGTGGTATTATTAATGTAGAGGTGTCTGCTGACGGGGGCAAAGCCATCAATAGCGATGCCGACATCACCATCAATGGCGGACGCACTACGGTCATTGCCACAGGTAACGGGACATGGGAGGCTGACGAGACACTCCCTTACGGGGGAGATACCAAAGCTGCGGCTGGTATCGGCAGCGACGGTGTCTTTTATATGAACGGCGGAGAGCTCTATGCAAAGGCTACTGGAAGTGGCGGTAAGGGCATCAAGGCAGACTTGGAGGGCTATATCACGGGTGGTAAAATACGTATCATTACCGAAGGCGGCCTCTACTACAGCAACGGCTCGACAGAAAACCATAACTACACGGGCAATACCGACAATCTTCCTGCAGCCTACACTTCTTCGCCAAAAGGAATGAAGATTGGAACGAAAGAAGAAAACGGAACAACAACGACAACCTATGGCGTATTACAGATTTCGGGGGGTGACATCATGATACGTACCAGCGGCAACAATGCCGAGGGTATGGAAAGCAAGGGAACGCTCGACGTGAACGGCGGAACGCTGCTGGTATATGCTCACGACGATGCTATCAACTCAACGGACGACATGACCATCTCTGGTGGTACGATTGTAGCAGTAGGCACAAACAACGACGCTATCGATGCCAACGGCAACATGTATCTGAAAGGTGGCACTATTATCGCTTGCGGAGCCAGTGGCGCAGAAGCGGGCATAGACATCAATGAGCAGAAGAAACTCTATATCAGCGGAGGCTACATCTTTGCCATCGGCGGACGAGTAGATGGCAACCTAGGGAGCACTACACAAGGAATAATCACCGCTACGGGGTCACTCTCTGCCAACAGCAGCATCGGTGTGAGCAACGGTAGCAGCACCTTATACACATTTTGCATGCCTCCTGTTTCCTATAGCGGCAGCAACTTTATCCTTATCAGCACCCCCGACCTGAGCAGCGGCAGCAGCTATACGCTGACGACAGGCAGCAGCTCGGTCAGCGTGACGGCTTCCAATACCATTAGCAGTTATGGCGCTGGCGGTGGCGGAATGAATGCCGGTGGTCCCCGGCAAGGCTGGTAAAAACACCTGAACAATTGCTTGCAGATTACTTCCCCAATAACTCCTGCAAAAAACTTGAAGTTTGGGGCACGTAAACAAAAAAAGTCGCTGGTTCGTTGAGAACTAGCGACTATTATTATGGCAGTTTGCGGAGAGAACAAAAAAACTCCGAGGATTTTACCTCGGAGCTTTGAACCTGTTCATCCTGCGGAGAGAACAGCTACAATGCCCCCATTTTCGCGGAGAGACCGGGATTTAGTATAATATTTATTATGGAGAAGGAATAAGTGAACTTTGTCCATTCTCAGCTACTATTTCCAGTATGACTTATATAGCCAACATTTAAATTTATTTTTGCAAATGTACTCATTCTTTCTCGATTCAGAGGTGTTTTCCTTAAATAATTTAATGTATTTTATAGTATTTCGAGAAAATTAAGTATTTCTAGTTGTCATACCTATTTTTTCCCATTTTTGCCTCAAAATAGCAATTTTTTTTACTAATCGGCATAAATGGCATTTTGCAGTTTCAAAAAAAAGCTATATTTTTGCGAACGCAATTGATTTGGCTTGCAGGGGTATTGATGGCCAAAATGTGGACGCAAATTAGTGGGGTTCCACATCATCTGTTACCTCTATGGCTGTTGACAATTGCTAACATCCTAATCAGAACTGGATATCGAAGGTTCAAAATCCCTGCTATTTCATCGGCAATTTTGTTTGTTTTGCAGCGAACGATGAGACCTTGAAAACAGCGAACGCTATTTTTGCCGCAGTCGGCAAAAAAATGGCACTTTTTACGGTGTTGTGTGCGTAAACACACCATATTTTGTAAAGAAAATCGCAAATTTGCCGAGGTTTTGGATTTTGAGCCTATTTTTTGAGAAAAAGCGCGAACGCAATCGGCAAAAGCGTGAACGCAAAGCAAAAACCGCCCGATGAAACCTGCGACGAAACTTATGTCTAACTTTTAAAAAGATTAAAATGATGGAGATTAAGAAATCAGTCAGATTCAGGTTGATGTCTCGTAAGACTACAGACAAAGTGAGTGGTAAAAAGAAGTCCAAGAAGAGGAATCTGCTCATTGTGATGACAGTCAGTTATTGTGGCAATCGTATTGGGCTGTCCACCAATTTGCATATTGATGAGGATCTTTGGGATTCCAAAGCTCAAAGAGTTACCGGGGATAATCTTTATATGAGAATGTCTGAGGCCCAGATTAACTTTACCCTTGAAATGTTGCGAACCGGTGTCAGTAGTATAATGTACAATTATGAGAGGTTGAATATAGTACCTACAGTCGCTCAATTCAAGAAATCCTTTGAGAGTTACAGGATTTCATTTGGCCAGACAGGATGGGGTATTCAGCCAGTTCCTCAAATGGCAGTAAACTCAATTCCTCCAATTGCACCCCCTCCATATCAATTGATGCCGTACATGCCACAGCAGATGCAAGGAACCTATCATCCAGGCTATCCTCAGCAACCTTTCTTCCCTTCCAACGGTTATGTCTTTCCACAGCAGCAGCCGGAAAGGGTGATACGCGAGAACATGGAATATTCGAATCCCAAATGGAATCGAAGTACCCCTACACCCAATTTTAACAAAGATTCAGAATTAGAGTCAAATGAGGCAGGATTACTATCAAATGATGATGATCTGGATATTGATGATGATTTGTCTGAGGTCAAAAAGCCGAAAGAGCAAGTTGGAAAGGTAAATCCCGCCGATGGTGTCGAAAAAGATATTTGGTGGTCTCTTGACCAGTTCGTAACTGTCATGGGAAAGCAGAATGAGTGGACACATGCTACATATCAAAAATTTGATGCCCTTGAAAATCACCTGAAGAAGTTTCGTGAAGACCGAAGGGAAAAGCTGAAGAATAAAAAGTTTGAGCTCTCCTTTTCGTATTTTGACGAAGAGGGACTTCTGAATTTTGTAGAGTTCCTGAGCAAAGTCAAGAAAATGAAAAACACGTCGATTGACAAACAGCTTGACTTCCTAAGATGGTTCTTTCGTTGGACACTTGCCAAGCGTTTTCATGACGTGAATTACTTCGAGGCATTCCGTCCTAAATTGAAGAAGACACAAAACAGGGTCGTTTTCCTTACAAAGCACGAGCTGGAGAAGCTGAAGAAATATGTGGCACCTGAAGACAGGAAGAATTTGGAGAGAGTCAGGGATGTCTTCCTTTTCCAGTGCTGCACGGGACTTCGCTATTCCGATGTGTTTAATCTTCGCCGGTGTGATGTCCATGAAGACCATATTGATGTCACGACCATTAAGACTAATGACACTCTCCGAATAGAGCTGAATGAGGAGAGCAAGAGCATTCTGGACAGATACAGCAACATAACCTTTAAAAACGACAAGGCCTTGCCCGTCATTTCAAACCAGAAGATGAATGACAGCCTGCATGACCTTTGCAAACTTGCCGGCATTAATGAAATGGTTCGCAAGACTTACTTCAGGGGAAAGGAGCGTATTGATGAAATCAAGCCTAAGTGGGAACTTGTGGGAACTCATACAGGTCGCAGGACATTCATCTGTCATGCCTTGTCGATGGGCATACCACCCGAAGGCCATGAAGCCATACATCGACGTGGTTGACGAAATCAAGGCAGAGTCGATGAAGAAGTTCAACGGCTTGTTTGGTAAGTCCAAAAATTAAGAATATGAGGAATTTTGGGCAGGATTGAAAGATTTTGCCCAAAATCCTTGGAATTTGTAAACCAATAGTTAACTGTGCAAATGAAAAAGGAATTCAAGACGCAGGTCACCGTCTATGGTGACTACTTCAAGAAGTTCAAGCGGCTATGCGACTGCAGAATCAGCATCAACAATCCATTTTCAATAAAAACACCTTGCCCGTGAAGTTTTTTCGTAAAATATGCTTTAAATAATAATAATTTTATTACTTTTGCAACAAAAAGTACTATTATGACTCTACAAATGTGGATAAAGGACAGAGCAATCCATGGGTATCCTACATTCTCGATAGAGGATGTGAGAGAAGCAGGAATGTACACTTCTGATCAGATAATGAAGAACGAACTCAACAGGCTTTGTTCAAATAAGGTCATAGCCAATGTGTATCGAGGTTTCTATGTGATCATTCCTGTCCACTACGTTCTTCGCGGTTCTGTACCTGCACCCTATTATATAGATCAGCTGATGGCATATCTCGACAAGTCATACTATGTATGTATGCTCAGTGCTGCCGAATTGCTTGGTGTAGCCCATCAGCGACCACAGCAGTTTTCTGTGATGACAACATACCCAAGACGTCAGTTGGTGACAACTCGTAATGTAACCATAGATTGGTTTTATCGTGAAAAATTGCCAGAAGACGCTCTTGTCATCAAGAATACAGAAACAGGGACTATTCGTATTTCCAACCCTTTGCTGACGGCAGCTGACCTAGTTCAGAACCAGCAGCATGTAGGCGGATTGTCTCGTGTTGCAACCATACTTGAGGAGTTGTCAGAACAAATCGACATCGACAGCCAGTTGCCGGCTCTGATACCTTACGTCAAGACCGTGGCCTGGCAACGTCTTGGCTTTCTACTTGAAAACATTATTGAAGATAAGGAAACAGCCGATAAGCTTTATAAACAACTACGCTCTTCATCATCCCGTATGGTATATAAGCCATTAAGTACATCTGCAGAAGATAATCCTTCAAAAAGAGACAGGCGATGGAAGTTAAACATTAACGTTCAAATAGAAACAGACGATATATGATAAACAGAGCAGCTATACAGCAGTGGAGCGAACATGCTCCCTGGATAGATAATGCCCAGATTGAGCAAGACCTGATTATTTGTCGTGCGCTGGTAGCTATCTTCAGCGATGAGTTCCTTGCATCGCAGTTGGCATTCCGAGGTGGAACTGCCTTGCATAAGCTCTATCTTTCACCCCAGCCACGTTATAGTGAAGACATCGATTTGGTTCAGATTACCCCCGGACCTATCAAGCCAATCATGTACCGTTTAGGTGAAGTCCTTGACTGGTTGCCAGATAGAGTAACGAAACAGAAACGCTATAACAATACGATGATGTTCCGTGTGGAGTCTGAAATACCGCCTACTGTACAGATACGACTGAAAGTAGAAATCAACTGCTTTGAGCATTTCAATGTCCTGGGACTGACAAAGATTCCTTTCAAAGTAGAGAACTCATGGTTTACGGGAGCTGCAGAACTGACGACCTATCATTTCGAAGAGTTGATGGGGACAAAACTTCGTGCCCTTTACCAGCGTAAGAAAGGTCGCGACCTCTTTGACCTCTATATAGCCTTACAACGAAAGGAAGTAGATGTTGATAAAGTCCTCCTGTGTTACAGGAAATACATGGAGTTCGTAGTTGACAAGACTCCGTCCTATAAGCAGTTCGTCAATAACATGCAGGAGAAGATGGAAGATCCGGAGTTTACCAACGACATGCAATCCCTCATGCGGCCAGGCATTACTTTCAATGCAAGTGACGCCTATCCAGTGGTTTTCGAGACCTTTATAGACAAGATGGAAGGAAAGAGAGATTAAATTATTTCAACAACAAAAGACCATGGATAGAGAAAAGATGAAGCAGTTGAATCTGACACCGATAGAGGATTTGATAGAGGAAGATTTCGGTAAGGAAGGCACACCGTCAAGGCTGGCAGCTTGCGTCACGGATCGGCACGAAGAAGGCCTACATCTCCCGTGTGGAGAACGGCCATACCGACGTACAGGTTTCCACGCTCTTCAAGATATTCGAGGGGCTTGGCCGCCGAATCAGCATCAACATTTTGTAACCCACTTAAATCTACCGCCAAGACACGAAAAAGGAACCTGGCAAATAAAACAGAATGGCGAAGCCCATGGCCCACCATTCTGTTGTTCATTTGATTAGTTTCTTACCTGGTCAGGATAAGAATAACCTTAAATCATTTCTCCTCGTTGCATTCATGCGGTTTGGGAAGGACTGCCTTGATGCCTGCCTTGCGAATCTTCTTCAGCAGTTTTTCGGCTGATATCTCCTGATGATGGTATTTCACCGCAAGCGAGTGGCGAAGGCTGTTAACGTTGGCATCTTCTACGCCATCAATGGCAAGTACCCCCTCGACTGTCTGTTCCGTTGCTTTGTCATCAGGAATGAGAAAATAGGCATAGGCACCTTTTCCACAACGGCAATAATTGACTGGGGTGTAGCCTAAATCGGTCACGATGGAACGGATCTCATCCTGCGTGGTCAGTTCCGAGTTAAAGCGGATAACAGCACAATGGTTTTCAAGCTCGAAAGTTACCTGATCTACACCCGCCTGCTTCTCGAGCCGGCTACGTATGCGGTTGGCGCATTTCTGGCAGTGCATGTCATCAATGCGGAGCATGGCGGTCTTCGGCGTTCCTGAGAGCATCGTAACCTCAATCCGGCGCTTGGCATCGAGCAGGCGCTGTGCCATCTGCTGTACCTGCTGGGGAGTCATCTGCTCTACCATCTGACAATAGTTGAGGTCGAAATCGACAGAGTCTTCCAACTCATGCCAGATGACATAATCCCAATAGCCGTCGTCGATGGCGAGCTGCTGGTACTGTTTGGTGAGGTACTGTTTGACCTTGTCCATGCTGGAAGGCTCGGGACCATGCTCAGCTATGTTTCGCAGCTGCTGATAGATGATGGGATTGAGCTCGGCATAGCGGCTGGGGTCGGCATTATAGGAAATCTTCAGTGTGGCATTGGGGCGCTCGTCGCGGTCGAGGTCGAAATCTACGCTTACCCCATAGGTGCCGCCCTTCTCTTCGCGTACGGAATCGGTATAGGCGATGGAAAGACAGCGCTTCAGGAAGTCGAGCTCAAGGTCGCTCTGCGGACTGA
This sequence comes from uncultured Prevotellaceae bacterium, assembly GCA_900315565.1. Taxonomy (GTDB): domain Bacteria; phylum Bacteroidota; class Bacteroidia; order Bacteroidales; family Bacteroidaceae; genus Prevotella. The sequence goes on from OMZS01000027.1 coordinate 52,553, forward strand.
AGAGAACATCGGCGGTGTAGTAAATACTGACGTTAGCCAACGGGGTGGCCTGCTTCTTTGTGAACCTGACGGTCTGCTCGCCATCGACTACGCGCGCCACATTGTCCCAGTTGGTCTGTTCGTGACGGTTGGCAGAGGGCAGCGTGGCAAGATACTGGCAGAGCATGGGACGCAACTGGGCGAACGGTACATTGCCAATGATAACGGTGGTGAAGTTGGAAGCATCGGAGAATCGCTCCTTGTAAATCTGGAAAATGCGGTCGTAGTCGGCCTTTTCGAGAACCTCCTGAGTGACGGGCTCCATACGCGGGTGATGTCCGTAGACCACGGCCCTGATGGAATCGTTGTAGTCGACACGGGGAGAGGCATTGCGGTTACTGAGGAACGAGTGGGTGCGGTTGTAGAGGCTGCGGAAGGCTGTGGTATCACGACGAGGCTGGGTGAAATAGAGGTAGGCCAGCTGGAACATCGTCTTGATATCCTTAACAGAGCCCGATCCGCTGATGCTCTGGGTGCGTGTCCCTACTGAGGGTGACACGCTGACACCCTTACCTGTCAACATCTTACGCAGCGCAGTGGCATCGAAGGTTCCCACTCCTGCTTCTGTTATAGCGCTGGAAATCAGTGAGAACTGGGGAATGTCGGCATCGGAGTAGAGCGATGTGCCTCCCTCTGCCTTCATGGTCATCTGCATCTGGTCGGCCGTGAAGTCGGTGGTGCGGGCATATACCTTCATGCCATTGGAAAGCACGAACTCGGTGAAACCGTGCTTGTAGGGCTTCTCGCTGACAATCTTGCCGGGCACAGGCAGCTGGCTGATCAGTTCCTTGGCAAGCTGCTCTTCCTGATAGGGTTCGTAAGTCTGTTGCTGGGCAGCAAGTATGGTCTGTTCCAATTCAGCCTCGGTGGGCAACCGTACGCCCTCTTTGTCAGGAGCATAGAGCACGCACACTTGGTTTTTGTCGGTGATGAGTTCACGGACAGCACGGTTCACCTCGTCGAGGGTTACCTCGCGGTCAAGTTTCTGGATGTTCTTCAGGTCGAATTCCTCTGAAGTGAGGGGCTCTGATGTGAGGAAGTGCTGCACGCACTGATTGACGAAGTAGCTGTTGCGGCGCTCGTTGCGTTCCTTGTATCGGCGCTCGGCAGCCGTAAGCTGAATTTTCTTGGCACGGTTCAGCTCATCGAGGGTGAAACCATGCTGGCGGGCACGCTCGGCGGCTGAAACGGCAGCCGTCAGACCACCGAGAATCTGGTCTTGCTTGCAACTGACGGAGATGGAGAAAGCCTCTTTGGTGCGGCTGACAAAGAATGTGGAGGCATGCCCTGTGCCGCTCAGGAACGGCGGGTCTGCCTGCTCGCGAATTTCTCCCATACGGCTGTTGTACATATAGCTGATGAGATTGTCGATATAATCATCACGCAGGTATTTCGCGGTGTTTTTCTCACTGTCGGGCGTCGCGTCGCGCTTCATATACAGATGGCACAGCACGATGGGCTGTTCCTTGTCCTTATGAATGCTGACGATCATCTTGTCGTTGTCGGGCACGGGATAGTAGATGCGCTCAGCAGGATTGACAGGCTTTGGAATCTGCGAGAAGAGGGTCTTCACTTTCTGCTCCACCTTGTCAACGTCGATGTCGCCTACAACAACAATGGCCTGCAGGTCGGGGCGATACCATTTCTGGTAGTAGTCGCGCAGATCCTGATAGGGGAAGTTGTCGACGATTTCCATGGAACCGATGGGCATGCAGTCTTCGTACTTCGAGCCCTTGTAGATGACGGGCAAGGCATCCTCCTGGAGTCGCTGCATAGCCATACCGGCCCGACGGGTGCGCCATTCCTCGTGGATGACGCCGCGTTCCTTGTCAATCTCCTTGTCCTCAAGGAGGATGTAGTGGCTCCAGTCATTGAGTACCAACAGGCAGGAGTCGAGCACACCCTCGCGCTTCAGCGGGGCTGAGCCGATATGATAGACCGTCTGGTCGACAGAGGTATATGCGTTGAGGTTGGCGCCAAACTTCACGCCGATAGACTCACACCAGGGTACGATGCCCAGCTGGCCGTCCTTGCCGGGGAAATGCTGTGTGCCGTTGAAAGCCATGTGCTCGAGGAAGTGGGCAAGCCCGCGCTGGCGCGGCTCCTCCAAGATGGACCCCACACGCTGGGCAATATAGAAATCGGCCAGTCCCTTCTCCTTTGCATTATGGCGCAGGTAGTAGGTCAGCCCGTTGTCGAGCTTGCCGATTCTGACCGCGGGGTCGGAAGGCAGTTGTGCCGCCACCGATAATGGCAGCAGCACAAGGGTTATGAGAGATAATATGTTTTGCTTCATTTCAACAAATGATTTATCTTATAATTTCGCCTTATTTCATCATCGAGGGTTTTACCTCGGCATTGAAATCGTTGGTAGAGTTGTTGGTGTCTATGTACTTGCCGTTAGCATCCTGCTTGCGGATGACAGCCTTGTTATAGCGCTCGGGGTCTTTATCCACCTTACCGCAATAGGTCCAGCCGGCATCGAGGGCAGAAGATGTGACAATCCACTGGAACTCAGACTCCACGCTCAGGTTGACGGCATCGAGAATCCAATCGTTGGGTACACGGTAAGTATCCGTTGACATGGGGAATGAGTACTCGTTGAATGTGAAGACGTATTCGGCTGTGTAGGCATAGTCCTTCAGCCAGGTATCCTTGCCGGTCTTCATCTTGGCTATGGCATAACTCTTGAAGCCACGGTTGTGGAAACCGGTTACTGTTGCAGAATAAGTGTACCAACGGTCAAGATTCTTGGCTGTTCCATCTACATCCGTGTAGTTGGGGTTCGACGACTCATCGAAGAACTCGTAGTCGGCACCGCTGAGATCGAAACTGTTGGGGTTGTTTTCAACGTGGTTGATGGCATTGATAGCTACCAGAAGGCTCTGGCCAGGTGCCACGGGAACAGTAGTACCGCTGCCGGGAATCATGAACACGAAGTTCACTGAGAAGTCGCTACTCATCAGGTCGGGGGTGTAGTCCTGCTTGTCGTTTGTCAGGAACTCAGACTGAAGTATGGCAATACTGTCGGCATAGAGCGTTACGTCGGAGTTGTTGGTAATGACCATATACTGGTCATTGCTGTATGGCTTGTTCTCGGGAGTGGTAGTGCCCGTGAAGAAAATCTCGCTGATCACGAAACCGCCCTCGGCCTGGAAAGAGTTGACTGCCAGCTTCAGGGAATTGGATTTCTCGGACAGGGGAACATTGGTATTGGTAACCTCGAAGTCGGTGGTTCCTGCAATACCGTCTTTCAAGAAAGAAATAGCGCCCTTGGCGGCAATGTTGTAATTGCCCTCCTCAATCTCAGGAATCGTAATGACGTAGTTGTTTCCATCCTTCACGGGAGTAGGCAGAGTGACAGCCTTGCCCGTCTGTACGTCGGTGGCTGTACCCTCAAAACTCTTCAACACCACGTCGGTGACATTGATGGGCATCTCTAAGGTTACTGTTCCGTTCTTCACAATAACAGGATCGTCATCGCTGCTGCAAGAAACAAAGCTAGTGCTCATGACAGCAAGCATCATCATACTTAAGATTAAATTCTTTTTCATTTTCTTTTACTCGTTTGTTTATTAATAATTTTGATATTTGACTTCGTCTTTAGAATGTGATTCCGAAAACAAGGTGCGCATCGGTCTGGTGTTCTCCCACAGAACAGGCCGTGTAGCCGCCACCCAGTTCTGCAAAGAGTCCGATACTCTTCAGCTGGTAATTCCCCCTGACTTGTGCCGACAGGCTGGTATAGCTGGCTTTGGCATACTCATACTGATGGCTCATCTTGGCAGCAGAGGCCGCACTCATATTCGCGAAGGGCATCACCAGTTCATCGCCTGCACCTGCGAAATAAGAGGCCTTGGCCCCGCATGTCAGCAGCAGACGGTCGGCAGGCTTCCAGAACAGCTGTCCCTCTAAGCGCCCATAAAGATGCGACACGTTCAGCTTGCGCTCAGGGTAAACATATTCCTGATTATCATTCCGATACCCGGCACAGCCGACAGCCTGCCACCGACCGTTGCCATAGAGTGCCGTCAGCGAGGTGTTCAGCCGTTTGTTCCTATACATCGTCAGCACGCCCAGTTCGGGGAATGCCGATGATGCTGAAGTGCCTATGATTCGTTCGTCGCCGGAACGTTTCTCGTAGTCGAGCGTGGCATAGACGGCCATTTGGCTCCCAGCTGCCTTTTTCCAGCCTACGACAGCATTTAAACCCTGGCTGTAGAGGTCGGTCAATGGCAAGGTGTAATTTTCTATAATCTGCCGGTGATAGCGATGCTCGTTCAAATCCAGATGGGCATAGAGACCCCGTTCACCGACTGGTACAGCATCGAGCAGCAGACGGGCACCTCCACCCTCATAGTGCAGCCTGCGCTTGTCGCCTGAGAAACGGGCATACTCGGTTCCGAGACCTGTCATCTGGTATTCGGGACTGACACCCAACTCGCGGTAGAAATCCACGCTGTTGCTTTGTTTATAGACATTGCCCTCGAGAGCTGCCGCCCAATGATAGCCCTTGGCCTCACGACCAGCTCCAAGACGTATGGTCAGTTCATTCACAATACCTCTCATTCGGGGGTCGATGTCACGATATTCATGGTCTGCGCGGAATAACATTTCAGCTCCTAAAAGCCATTGCTTTAATTGGGTGGCATAGCCTCCTTCGAAGACATAGCGCTCGAAGTCGGTATCACCTCCCACACTGTCGGCAAGGATGTGGGGCTGGAGAAGATCGTAGTCTGACGTAGAGTTCCAGCAAATGTCATAATGCTTGCCGTTCAGATATGAGGCATGCCCCCATACCGTTGCATGCTCCGACAACCTGAGATAGGTATCTGCGTGAGCGGCAGGCAGCAGGAATCCTTTTCCCTTCTCCTGAACGAAAGCCTCGCTTTGCTTTTGCCAGTCAGCCGCCACGTACAGTTGTGTCAACGACGACTTGAACGCTTTCCCATGCAGGGCGGGGTTCTGCCAGGCAGTCTGCCCGATGGTTTTCCACAGGCTACCCCTCTCCATCAGCGTAGAGTCAGCCGGTGCAGCATACAGATGGATGGCCAGCAGCAGCCAGAACAGTAGGGTGGTAGTGTGTCGTCTGTTCATCATTCCAAGAATATGATAGATAATTCTTTATGGTTATAGCCAGTGGCCGAGAGGTCTATGTAGTCACTATGGGCACGCATATGCTTCGTTAAGGTACGGCCGTCATGGTCACGGTAGCGCACCAGTCCCTCCACATCCACGCTATAGCTGCTGCGAAGGAGTTGCAACCGGATGGTGGCCACGTCAAAGTCGGAGGTGATGGTTACCTGTTTTGAGTTAAGGTTGGTGATACGTGCCGTGCCCTGCACTTGCTCAACAGTCTGTCCGTCACCGGCTGCCAGGACGATATCTGCCTGGGTGAAGAGGTCGTCTTCGTCCTTGTGGCATGACATCAGTGCCATCACACCAATTAATATATATATAAACCTTTTCATAATTTCACATTCATTTCCAGTCCGAAGTAGGCCGTCACATAACGGTGGATGGTGACGCCGTTGCTCTCGTAGTCGGGGGTATAGTCCCATATCTTGTTACAGAACATCGCCACATTGAGGCGGTCTTTCAGCAGTTTTTTCGTCACTTTGAAGTTCAGGTTCATAGACATGGGTACACGTTGCTTCTCGGTGAGCGTGTTCGAGTTCTTACGTACCAGCCAGCGCAAATAGGTGTCGTCATCATCGCCAGACTCCCAGTCGTGGATGGAACCGTCGGGAGCAATATACTGGTCGGGATATATACTGACGGGGTCACGCTGCTGGGTCGTGAACCACAGGAACTGTGCAGAGACCGAGAATCCCAACTTCAGTTTCGGTACGTCGGTATCGAGTGTGAAGTTGGTGTTCATACGTTCATAAACCGACCCTTCATCGTCCTGATACAGTCCTACATATTGTATCTGTTCTCCGTCAATAACCTGACTGGGACGATAGGTCTCCAACTGTGAGTTACGGTATGTAGTGCGGAAATAGGCCCCGTTGATGGTCAGACGGGTGAGTATAACGGGAAAGCGCTTAGTCTCCAGGGTATATTCCACGCCCTGTTTCAGAGTCTGGCTGCCGTTGGTATACATTCCCAACCCGAGTAGTTCCTGTTTTTCCGTAAAGGGCAGAGTCAAGAGGTCGGGCTGCGCTTCCAAGGTAGCGGCATCAATGCCCGAAGTGTCGTATTTCCTGTAAGTATAGGGCTCATAACTGGCCTGCGAGCGGAATCCCGATGTCATATTCTCACGGAAGTAGGTGAGCGACAGCCTGTAGCCTCCGGCATTGATGTCCGTAGACATCTCCCATTTCTTGTTACGGGCAGGCTTCAGCAGCGGATTGCTGGTATCACGAACATATGTCATCAGGTTAATGCGACGAAAGTCGGGGTTATCATGATAGTAATTTAACTGTACGAGGTCCAGATACACCTTGTCAGGAAACAGTTGCTCCATCGTGGGGTTCTTGGTATGCATGCCCCAACCTGTTGACAGGCGTACGAAAGTGGGCTGCCCGAAGACCGTGAACTTCGGGAAGGTCCATCCGATATTGACACGGGGATCGAAATATACTGTTCCGTGCATCTCATACCCTGAAGGCAGGTTCAGCATGCGCTGTCCGCGGATACCGGCAATCATCTCCACGGAACCGCCCCAGAGCGGCAGTTTCAGGTTTTCCTCGGCATAGAACGACAGAGTGTGGTTGGCCGGAATGTCCGACAACTTACGCTGACGGGCCGACATTCCGGGATATAGCGGGCGCGTGGGGTCGAACACCTGACCGTCACCATAGTTCTTGTCCAGATTCCAGTCAATACCCACAAGCAAACCATTTGCCAAGAGCCTGCTGGGCACCTGCAGACGGGCATTGGCTTTCACGAACAAGTTAAGGGGTTTGCCGTCCACACTATGAGAGGCCGTATATTTATAAGGTAGGATGATGGCATCGCTCTCACCTTCCTCTCTAGTGGTAGCCGCTATCTGCATCCGTTGCAGCTGTATCAGGCGGGTACGGTCTATCAGGTCGTGCTCATAAGCCCCTGAGGCTGTCAGGCTGATACTCTTCAGCCATGTATGACGCTTCATTTTCAGATTAAATGAGGTGAGCAGGGCCAGACGGTTGTATTTCGACTTATAGGAATCCTCTCCATGGTTATTCAGGTCAGGATCCTCTTTGTCGTTATCGAACGAGCCAGTATAGTCAACATTGGTCGTAAAGGCCGAGGTATAGTTTGGTCGCTCCCAAGTCTTGTTCAGACGGGCAGACAGGGTCACACGCTTATAGTTCTCCAAGCGGTTGCGCGGGTCTGCCTTCGCATTCAGGTAGTCAGCACTGAGATTCAGACTCAGGCGACGTTCCTTCCATTCCAGTCCCTTAGCCACATAGAAAAGTTTCGAATTCATATCCGACTTCAGACGGAAGTTGAGGTCATGTCCACCCTTCTTACGTTCAATCTTAATGAGACCGCTGGTCAGATCGCCATACTCCACAGACGGGATTCCACGCACCACCTCTACACTTTGTATCTCATCGGTCGAGATACTACGCATATCGACACCGGCATTGGTAAAGTCGCGGGTAGTGGCTTGTGTCTCCCATGCCCCACTGAGGTACTGCATATTGGCATTTGTCGAGATGGGGGCACCGTCCATGACGAATCGGGTTCCCAAGGATGACGTGGCATAGTTGCCGCCGCTCGTTGCCGCCTCACGTAAGTTAATGGTGTTAGGCGTTGTCAGCGAGGGCGTTTGGGCCCGGCCGCCAGGTAGCAGTTCCAACAGATCGGAAAAACTGGAAGGCTGCAGATGCTCCATGGCATGTTTCTCAATCTTCGATGCTGTGGCAAGTCCGCGGCTCTCCTGAGCCATCACCACTACCTCGCCCACGTTCCTCATCTCCGTCTGCAACATATAGCGACCGTCTTTCGCCGGAGCTGTAACCAGGGGCTTATAGCCCACATACGTAATACGCAGGCTTGCATAAAGATTATTAGGTATTTGGAATCTTCCGTCGGCATTCGTCACCGACAGCGGTTTTCCTTTAGAACCATCCGAAACCGTGGCCCCCACAATGGGCTCCAGCGTCTCGCCGTCTAACACTAATCCTTCCAGAATCTTCTGAGCATCAGCCACTTGGACAACCAGCAGAACGAATGAAATGATAAATAGTCGTTTAATTTTCATCTACATCTTTAATGTGATGCAAAGTTACGACGACCCTACTGTTTGGGCAATACCGATTTGTAGGTATTTTTATTCAATATTTCTACAATTTCCACAAAAAAGGGAGGTTAACTTTATATTCAGTTATAAATCAAATGAAATGATGAAATCCCAAAAATGATTTACCGATTTTTGAGTATTGCCTGTTATTCGGAGTCGTCGTACCTTTGCAACTGGAAGTTTATCAACTATAATTATTTAAGGTATGAAGAATATTTTCATGGATTTTTTCAGTCAGTGTGCCCGTCCCGAGGGATTCCTGGGGCGTTGCATGCTGCGCTTCATGAACTTATGTCATGCCCCGCTCACTAACTGGGGACTCGACAAAGTATCGTTCCGCGACGGAATGACCATGCTCGACATCGGCTGCGGCGGAGGTGCCACACTGAAGCGTATGCTCAAGAGAAGTACAGGCGGCAAGGTCTATGGCATAGACATCTCCGAGGAAAGTGTAGCCAAGGCGAGGAACCTGAACAGGCAGCTGCTGGGCAGTCAGGTTTTCGTGGAACAGGGCTCAGCCGACAGCCTGCCGTGGGCGCCGCAGACGTTTGATGTGGTTACTGCCGTGGAGACCGTCTATTTCTGGCCCGACCTGCCGAAATGCTTCCAGGAGGTGAAACGTGTGCTGAAGCCTGGCGGGCAGTTTGCCATCATGCTCGAAGTGATAGAGAGCGATTCTAAGTGGACGAATGTCGTTGAGGGGATGATTGTCTATCCGCCCGAACAGTTGAAAGACATGCTGGAACAGGCGGGTTTCAGCGATGTGGAAGTCTTCAGGCGGAAACCGTCGTATGCAACCATCAAAGGAATACTGAAATGAAAGACAAGATGAAACCCGATTACGGGAACTGGGTTCCCACGAAGCTGCTTGCATTGCTCTATGTAACGTCGCTGACCATTGCCATCCTTTTGTGTTTTTCCATTTTTTGTAAATGGATAATTCCAATCGCCATCTTCTTGGCAGTCCTTCTTTGCATTTCACTGTTCTTCTCTTCTTACATGACCGCTTTCCATCATGCCTTTTCTTTCAGCGGTGGTGGTATGATGGGAAAGGTACACGAGTTCCTCGTCTCGCGTCTGCCATGGGATGGTCAGGGAAGGCTGCTCGACGTAGGTTGTGGAGCCGGAGCGTTGACCATCCGCTGTGCCAAGTATTTCCCTCAGCCGCAATGTACAGGCATAGACTACTGGGGTATTAAGTGGGACTATAGTCAGCGAATGTGCCAGCATAATGCCGAGGCAGAGCTGGTGGCGGACCGCTGCACTTTCCAGCATGGCGATGCCAACCATCTTGACTTCGAAGACGAGACCTTCGATGCCGTAGTCAGCAATTTCGTCTATCACGAGGTGAACGACGGGCGGAGCAAGGAGGAACTGCTTCGCGAGACATTGCGTGTTCTAAAGAAGGGCGGTTGCTTTGCCCTACAGGATCTGTTCGGACAGAAGTCCGTCTATGGAGACTTTCAGAATGTGTTAGACAGTTTGGAAAAAGATGCCGTCAGTGAGATCCACTATGCCGATTCCTGTCAGGAGATACCCATCCCACATTGGATGCAGGTTCCTGGCATGTTGACGGGAGTAGGAATCATTTACGGAAAGAAATAATAGTAAAGAAAACAAATATGGAAAAGAAAACAAAGATTATTGTATTGTGGCTGCTGACAATCTGCGGGTTTGCCAGCCATTCTATTACCGACATACTCCCCATGTTCTGGGGGAAGAATGTCGCCGTTGCCACCGATGGCGTCGTACCTGATGGCATGATTGCGTTCATGATGCTGCTATCGTTCTTTCTGCCCGCATGTGCCATTCTGTGCCTGCTGGCAGATGCCAAGGGAAAGGCCTTGAAATGGGTAAATGCCGTGTTGGCAGGATTCATTGCCCTGTTCAACATTGCCCATAGTTGTATGGAGCTGCCTTCCGATAACGCTGGACAATATTTGGTCCTGCCCATGATGGTAATCATCGGATTATGCCTTGCTTATCATTCTTTCAGATATGTCAGGCTGGAAAAGCAATAGAACGTCGGCGAGAGAATACAGCAGACAAAATTCGGAAACACATATCATATTCCACCTTATCATGGGTTCTTCTTGAAATATCTCGCATCCCCCTGAGTTTTGACGAGTCACATTTTCTTCTTACCTTTGCGATAAAAAACATGAAGTACAAAGTCGTATTCTCAGCAGAGAGAAGAAAAAGCAAAAAGAGCGGTAACATTATCACACGCAGTGTTCCAATCCGTATGAGGGTTTCTTTCTACGGACAAAGGGTGGAAATGACAACAGGTATGAGATTCGACGAGGACGTCTGGAATGACATCCTCTTGCTCTCCGACAAGCAGAAAAGCCGAAATGTCACGGTGTCCCAAAGACATAGAATTGATGCCGCTCTTTCAGATGTCGGCATGGACATTCATTCCGTACATAAACAGCTGCGGGAACTTGAGAGCCGTGTAGACGGTGTGTTTCATGTGTTTAATGCTTTGGGGAAGTCACCCCATGCAGAGGATTTCAAGAGCTATTTTGACAAAAGGATCGGAATCACCCTGGATGTCAATAACAACATCGTTCCAGCGAACGACCCTTCTGCAAAGACCATGGCTTTCTGGGCTGCCTACGATAAATTCGTATCCATCAAAAGCATAGAGTGCAACTGGGGATTAGCGTACATTGAGAAGTATGACAAACTGAAAAAGTCGCTGTCGGCGTTCAGAAAGGATATCAGTTTTGACACTTTCACCGACGGGGGCATAACAGACTTCATCATTTTCCTGTACACGCATGATGGGAACAGCAACTCAACCGTATCAAAGAAATGGAGCGAGGTCAAGCGGTTCCTAAAGTGGAGCTACGAGAAGCATTACAGTTCCAACCCGGCAGCCAGTACTTATGAACTCCACATGAAGGAAAACAGTATGCCTGTCATATACCTGACAATGGAGGAACTGCAACTACTCAAGGGACTTGGCCGCCGAATCAGCATCAACATTTTGTAACTCATTTAAACCAACCGACAAGACATGAAACAGGAATATGCCCGGGCATACGCAGCTGTGCCCGAAAGCAAAGACATGAAGAAAAAGCCCGTCATCAAAGTCTCAAACGAGATTGATAATGGCGACATCAAAGAACAATACACCATTCAGCTTTAATTGACATGAACACCATCGATTGCATCAAGACGCGCCGCAGCGTGCGCAAGTTCAAGGATGAGCAGATCAAGGATGACGAACTCGTCCAGGTATTGGAAGCCGGAACATGGTCGCCCACCAGCATGGGTGCCCAGCATCCCCATATCGTTGCCGTGCAGAATCCGGCATTCATCGGACGGCTAAGGAAGATGAACGCCGAGGTGATGGGAACCACGGGCGATCCCTATTACGGTGCGCCCACCATCATCCTCGTCCTCACTGACAGGGGCTATGGCAATGAAGTCTATGACGGCAGCATCGTCCTTCAGACCATGATGCTGGCAGCCCATGAGATCGGACTCGGCACCTGTTGGATTCACAGGGAGCGTGAGATGTTCGACTCCGAGGAGGGAAAGCAGCTGCTCCGTGACATGGGGATCCAAGAGGACCTGATGGGCATCGGTGCCCTGAGCATCGGCTACGAGGCAGAAGGAGGCAGCAATGCCCCGAAACAACGCAAAGCGGATTATTTCAGGGTTATCAAGTAAAAAATAATAAAGAATACGTAGATATATTTCAAAAAACTCCAATATTTCTTGTTTTATTAAATAATATTTTATATCTTTGCACTGTTTTATAAGATTCTGTTTAATAAAATTACATCCCGTCTATGTCAATAACAAGAAACATACTGCGCCAGGTGATGCTTGATAATCAGAAAGATGTCGAGCAATACAAGGTATTCCACCGTGACTATGACCTGGATTCCTTCCCTTTGCAAGTGTTTGTCGGAGTGAGGCGTTCGGGCAAGTCATTCCTGCTGTTCCAGAAGATG